>JAZSEG010000311.1:0-2992 GCA_045531575.1 Oscillospiraceae bacterium
GGATGAGCTTCATCTTTGCCACCATGTTCCTCATGGACTGGTTGGTGGGCATGAAGCTTCTCGGCCATGTGGGAGTGTACTTTACGAACGGACGTGCAAACGGGATGCCGCTGCGGTTTGCATAGCCGATGGCGTGGGGAACGCCCGAATCAGGCACGCCGCAGATGTAGTCAACATCGGGGAGAGTGCCGTTTTGGATATCCATCTCAGCCATGATCTCGCCGTTTCTTGTGCGCATGGTCTCAACGGTAACGCCCTCGTAAACTGCGGTGGGATAGCCGTAATATGTCCACATGAATGTACACATCTGCATATCCTCGAAGCCCTCGGAGAGGGTCTCGCAGCTGTCGCCCGTGATCTTCACGATCTCGCCGGGGCGAAGCTCCTTGTATGTATCGTAGCCGAGCTTCTGGAAAGCGAAATGCTCCAGTGAGAAGCAGTAGCCGTCGCCACGCTTGCCGATGATGATGGGCAGTCTGCCCAGTCTGTCACGGGCGAGGATGATGCCGTCCTCTGTCATGATGGCGAGGTTCAGTGTGCCCTCTATCTTGCGCTGTGCGTAACGTATACCGTCCACGAAGTTATCCTTGTGAGCTATAAGCACGGACACCAGTGCGTTGGAGTTTATCTGACCGCTGGAAAGGGTCTCAAAGCTTGCGTAGTCCATCTGCAGCAGGCCGTTGAAAAGCTCCTCCGAATTGTTGATGATGCCCACGTTTGCGATAGCATAGCGACCCAGCTTGGAATGCACGATGATAGGCTGGGGATGGGTATCGCTGATGCAGCCAATAGCCATCTTTCCGCGCATATCCACTGCGTCGTCCTCGAACTTTGTGCGGAACGGCGTGTTCTCGATGCTGTGGATGGCTCTCTGGAAACCCTTGTCGGGGTCGTAAGCCGCCATGCCGCCGCGCTTTGTTCCTAAATGTGAGTGATAGTCAGTTCCGAAGAAAACGTCCGTGATACAGTCGTTTCTGGAAGCTGCTCCGAAAAATCCGCCCATTTATTCTCTCCTGTGTTTTTTTGTTTTGTATAATTGGGATTATAGGTTGGTAATATGATTACATTGACTTTGATGAAAAGCACGGATGCAATCGCTTAACCAGTAATACATAAAGCTATGAATTTCAATATACCAATCAGCAACACACCTACTAATATTGTGATGCAGATTATCGTTGGAATCAAAAAAATAATATACAGTGTTTTCTTTAAAGTTTTGTAATGAGTTCCTTCTTTCCACATAACGTAGAAAAGCAAAGCAAATCCACCAAAGAACGCTGTAACAATAATATGATTACATATTAAGCAAAGATAACAATAGCCATATT
The DNA here is from genome assembly GCA_045531575.1 of Oscillospiraceae bacterium. Classification (GTDB taxonomy): domain Bacteria; phylum Bacillota; class Clostridia; order Oscillospirales; family Ruminococcaceae; genus CAG-115. The sequence goes on from JAZSEG010000311.1 coordinate 1,332, forward strand.
TATTATCTCCTGTTTTTATTTGTTTGATAATAGTGTACTATATTTGGTGGTTTATTGCGGAGCAGAGTACAGCTGTAATTATCCATCCGGATTCAATATGACTGGCGACCTATTCATATCACATATTATCCACAGCAATCCGTTCTTCATCAGAATACTTCAAATGTCGTGCAGTAACGTACAAAGCTTATGACAGCCTGTACCGAAACAGCCGTAGCTAAGGGAATGAGGATGATAAATACGGATAAATAAAGCCTCCAGAACCGCCCTCTTTCTTTCCACAAATGATAGAAAAGAACAATAATGAATATGGAAACAACTATTTTCGCAAATGTAGTTAAAAAGTGTATGGTGAAATCCACAATCGCCAAGAAAATAGCAAGCAAAAAAACTATAAACATTCTTACAGCTTCGCTGCCTCTTCCTGAATGCGTCTGTCCGCTTCGAGGTTCTTCTCATTCTGCTTCTTCTTGAAAGCAGCGAGCTTCTCAGCAAGCTCGTCGTTTGCAACGGAGAGGATCTCCACTGCGAGGTAGCCTGCGTTTGCAGCGCCGTCAACGCCGACGGTAGCCACGGGAACTCCAGGAGGCATCATAACGGTTGCGAGCAGAGCGTCCATACCCTCCAGAGCCTTAGCCTTAACGGGGATGCCGATAACGGGGAGAGTGGTGTTACCTGCAACTGCGCCTGCGAGGTGAGCCGCCATACCAGCCGCTGCGATGATAACGCCGAAGCCGTTCTCTCTTGCGGTGGAAGCGAAAGCCGCAACCTCCTTTGGGGAGCGGTGTGCGGAAAGCACATGCAGCTCAAACGGAACGCCGAATTCCTTCAGCACCTCTGCTGCCTTTCTTACAACGGGGAAATCGCTGTCGCTGCCCATGATAACGGCAACCTTTTTTATTTCTGACATAATGACCGTCCTTTCTTTGTCCGTAAAATAAAATTAGCTGTATTTGATGTAATACAGCTAAATAGATACAATTAGGCTATAAATGCACTTGTTCTGTAAAAACGGGAGTGATATTCTGTTGACCCTGAGAGGATGTGCAATGTTATCATTGTAGTGATCTCCTTTTACAGAAAAATCCAATATCATGCCCCAACAGAGGCACTACTAATATAATACTATAAATCCGCAGGAATTGCAAGGGGTTTTTGCGATTTTCCACGAAATCTACAAAACCGCCGCCTTTTATGGGGAAATCTTGTGAAGTCGTGGCATCCCTTTACAGAATACGGGAATTGTTTATCACCAGTCCGAAAGTAACGCCGAGGGTCTCTGCGGCTCTGCGGCAGAGATTCATGCGGGTGAGGAATATCTCGAAATATTCGATGACAGGGGAGATCTTCAGATCCAGTGTAAGATCGAGGATAAGCTCCTTCTTGTCGTCCGAGAAATACAGCTTAGAGCGCTCCACGGCGTAATTCACACGGTCGTGGATATCAGCGGCAAGGTTTTCGCTGCTGGGAACGAACGGGCCGTCCTTTGAGCGCACACGGGAGCGCCTTACATCTGACTTGTCCGCAATGATAAGCGCAGCGGCTATAGGGGTTACGGGGTTTGCGGTCTTTTCATCGTGGTTGCCGATGGCGGAGACGATAAGGGATATCTCGTCCGCAGGCATACCGATGTTATCCAGCAGACGGAAAGCCATTACAGC
>JAZSEG010000220.1:0-4967 GCA_045531575.1 Oscillospiraceae bacterium
ATTCACCCAGCGGTCGAAGTCGGATAGAAGTAGCCTGTCGCTGTCTATCTGTATCTCCATCTGCACCATCGGAGTGCCACGTTTTGCATAGCCGCCGCAACGCAGATCACACCGCTTGCGCTTGCCCTCCCATTGATACCATGCCCATATCGGATAGCTCACTCCATCAGGCGGTGGTCCGACACGCTTTTTCATCTGTTCCGTCAGCCAGTCGTAGGCATAGCGCAGGTCGTCCTCGCAGAAAAGGTGCTGCTCGTTGGCGTGGAGAACGCCGTTCTTTTCAAACGTCTTGTAGGCTTCGATGTGCTGGAGCGTCCATAGGGTTATTTTTTCAGACATTGTTCCTCCTGATTTTCTTTTATCTTTCTATGATATAATCGAATACCTCGATATCTGTAAATCCAATAGATCTCAACTTGTTGATTGAGTTTTCTATATCGCTTTCATTGTTGAAATTCGCTATTCTAGGCACACGGATATGCAACCGCTCGGCAGGTACAAGCTTTATGAGCCGTGCCAGATTATCTGTAACAATTGAATTGTCACAGCCTGTGTACGCTTTGTAGATATCGGGATCCATGTCCTTTATATCTATATGCCATACATCAACGATATCAAGCAGCTTTTCTACCTCTGACCACTCTACGTTCAGGCTTGTTTCGATGTCGATATTCCACATAGAATAGATACGACCGAATTGTACTATGAAGTCAGCCTGCAGCAACGGCTCGCCACCACCGAAAGTAACTCCGCCGCCTGTTTTTTCAAAGTAGATGCCGTCTTTGTGCAGGTAACTGCCCAGTTCCCGTGGTGTTTTCTCAACATTTTGCAGAAAGACCTTGTTGATCTCCCTGTTGCAGCAGTATTTACACTCTAGCGGACAATCTGCCATCAGGATAAGTGAACGAACACCCTTGCCGTCAGTATCAATACGTAGTCGTTCTATGCCGTTGAATACGCCTGTTATCTCGCAGTTTTCATATTCTAGGCTGTTTCCGAGCCTTGTGTTTTCGTTGTGAGTATCCCAGATGCCTTCTGATGTCGTATCACACATTCTGCAAACGCCCTTGCATTCGCCTTCATATGTGCATTTTCTCTCGTGTGGTATTTTTACGCTGTTTTCCTTTGCGTATTCGCTGCGTAATTCGTGAAACTGATTGCATAATGATTTACCATTAGTTTCGTTGCTTGTGATACGCTCCATGAAGCTCTGTGTTTCATGGCGGTACACAAGAAAATCTTTTGGCAACACAATTGGTTTATATGCTTTGAGTTTGTGGTCGTATATTTGCTGATGTGGAGAGTTGCTTATTATCTTCGGGATTATTTCTGTAAGTTTTTCAATTTCATGTCTGTAATAACGTTCAGAATCGAAACTGTTATCCTGACACCTGAAACCCTTATGTGTCACACAGCAGAAGCTGCTGAATATGTGGAAGTTGTGCAGCAACCGCAGCCCGCTAAGATCGTCATCATCAACAGGACCATACGATTCCACTAACATATGCAGTGAAAAATCTTTTTCTTTTTTGAGTATTGCAAGAAAGTCATTGATGCAATCGTTCCCTAGTGCAAATGGATGAGAAATAATGATTATATCCTCACCGTTTTCGATCCTTTCCAATACCTTGTCTTTGATGTGCATAAGATCTTCGGAAATAACGCTCATTCCCATGTGTGGCATGTGCAGATCTTTTTTGTCATAAGTAATAAAGTGTTCGTCTGTAATTCTGTTTACTGCATCTTTGTTTATGTGATTGTCAGCATCAATATGTATCACATCAACACCGCCGATATTGGTTACCGCACGCCAGAATTTGTCATAGTAGTACGTTACACGGAAAATTTTCATAGCTATACCTCCTTCTGTTTTAATAATACCATATTATCTGTATCCATTTCAGTGCAATTAAAGCGAAACTGTATCAAATCCAGTCAACTGTCCTGAAAGCAGTCTAGATAGCATGCTATAATTTTTATAAGGTATTTGTTATTGGGAACTACAGTCTATTGTAGACCAGGCGGCAGTGTTCTGGAGTGTATGAGAAAAGAAAATAAAACAGTGAAAAATCTGAATCAATTTCCAGGTCGAAGATTGATGCTAGTACTTGAAAAGTGTGATAAAAACGGGAGCAGGTCATCTGCACCCGTTTTTATGTGATTATCATAGTAAAAAGCAACTAGTATCGTTATTGTCCTGAAAACAGCACAGATAGTATGATATACTTGAATTAAGTATAATATGAAAGGGGAAATATTTGTGTATCTGTCAGGACTTAACGATAAGCAGCTTGAAGCTGTAACCGCAACAGAGGGCTATCTGCGTGTTATTGCAGGCGCAGGCAGCGGTAAGACGAAGCTGCTTGTCAGCCGTTATGCGTACCTTGTAAAGGAATACGGCATCGACCCTGCAAATATCCTGTGCGTTACTTTTACAAACAAAGCGGCAGGCGAGATGAAACGCCGTATACGCTCGCTTATCGGCGAGGAATACAGCACCTCGCTCATCTGCACATACCACGGCTTTTGCGTGAGAGTGCTGCGTGAGGACATCGAAAAGCTGTTTTATCCGAAGGAGTTTCAGATAATCGACACCTCACAGCAGAAGTCGATACTCGGCGACATCTATCAGAAATACGAGCTTAAACTTGACCATGCAAGCTTTGAGAAGATAATCGGCAAGATAGGCTATGTGAAGTCGCAGTATGACTATGTGCCGAAGATGTGCAGCACTGAAAATTGTCAGATACTCCCCGAGATCAAAGACCTTGATGATACGATAATCGAGGAGTTTCTGCAGCGGCAGAAGCAGATATTCGCACTTGATTTCGATGACCTGATGTTCTTTGCGCTGAAGATACTCACCACCTGTCCCGAGGTGCTCGCTAAGTGGCAGGACAGGCTGAATTACATACAGGTGGACGAGTTTCAGGACAGCTCAAAGAATGAGATGCTGCTCGTTGACTTGCTTTCGGGACTGCATAAGAATCTGATGATAGTAGGCGACCGCGACCAGAATATCTACGAATGGCGAGGCTCTGATGTAAAGCTGCTTGTGGAATTCGATAAGACCCACGAGCCGACAAAAACGGTGTTCCTCAATCAGAATTACCGCTCCACACCGCAGATACTCAACTGTGCGAATACCCTTATCGAAAAGAACAAGCTACGCCTTGAAAAGGAGCTTTTCACGCTGAGCGCAAGCGGTGCAGAGGTGCTGCATTATCACTCTGCAAACGACTTTGCAGAGGCTGACAGGATAATCGAGTGTATACAGGATATCCGCAAGGGCAGCAGTGCGGATTATTCGGATTTCGCAGTGCTTTACAGGTCGGGATTTCTCTCCCGAGTTATCGAGAAGAAATTTACCGAAAACGGCATTCCGTATGAGATAATCGGCGGTGTGAAGTTCTTTCAGCGTATGGAGGTGCAGGATATCGTTGCGTATCTGAGGCTTATCGCATTCGATGACGATATTTCGCTGAAACGTATAATAAACAAGCCTCGCAGAAAATTCGGCAGGACGAGATTGCAGCAGCTTGTAGCGTTGCAGGCAGGCGGCAAGTCGCTGTATCAGACATTAAAGGAAAATCTGCTGTATTCCGCATTCAGAAACAGCGGTGCGGAGGAATTCGTATCGCTGATAGAAAGCGCAAGGGAGAAGTCCGTGGAGATGTCGCTTTCCGACGCGGTTGCAATGATATGCGAGGACAGCGGTTATGAGAAATATATCCGAGAGCAGGGCGACATGGAGCGCTTTGAGAATCTGTCAGAGTTCAAGCGTATCGCTATGGAGTTTGAGAAAGGTTACGGCGAGGACGTAACTCTGAAGGATTTCATCAACCATATCTCATTGCAGGCGGAGGACGACGAGGCTGAAAGCGACAGGGTAAAGATGATGACAGTCCACGCTGCAAAGGGACTTGAATTCCCGAATGTGTTCGTTGTGGGACTTTCAGAGGGAATATTCCCGTCCTACAAATCGATGGAGGAGCGCAAGCTGCTGGGACTTGAGGAGGAGCGCAGACTGTGCTATGTTGCGATAACAAGGGCGGAGCAGCGGCTGTTTCTGATGGACAGCGAGGGCTTCACGCCTAACGGCAAGCAGAAGCTGCCGTCACGCTTCCTGCGTGAGATAGGTGAGGAGAATTACAGACGGATAGGTGCGATATCAAAGGAGCTTCAAAGCAGCGCAGACCGTTTTGCAAGGGAGATTTGCGGCGAGGCAGCTATTCCACAGAAGGATGTGGGAGAAAGGATTATCCACCCAGCATTCGGTGAGGGTGAGATAGTCGGCATTAGCGGAAACAGCTATCGTGTGAGATTCAGCAGGCTGTCAAGCGAGCGGAATATCTCGGCTGATTTCGTGGAGCGTTTCAGAAATAAGAGCGCAGAACCTGTTACGCAAAAGACGGTACAAGCAATGCCGCCCTCTGAGCCAACGAAAATCGAACAACCGCCAATCATCGTGCAGCCGTCAAGGGAGCCGATACTGGAAGAAAACATCGGTATTTCCGAGAAAATAGGTGAGCCTATACCTGTGCAGTCAAAGAAAAACGAGCGTCCCGATCTGTCTGATTACGATAATCTGTGGGAGCGTGATGATGTGCCGCATTCGGGGTGGCACTGTGCAGACGTTATCGACCTTGGTAAGCCTGTCGGCGTATGCGAGATGTGCGGATATCACATCATCAGATATGTGCATCGGATGAGACATGCCGATTTCGGCAAGACGATAGGCGCAGGCTGCGTCTGTGCAGGTCGCATGGAGGGTGATGTAGAGGCAGCAAAGAGGCGTGAGCAGGATTTCAAGAACAGGCAGTCGCGCAAAAGCACCTTTGTTACACGAAAATGGAAGGTGTCGAAGAACAACAACCGTTATATCAAGGTTAACGGCAGGCTTGTGGTGCTGTATTATGATGACAAGCGCAGCTGTTGGAGATATTCGATAGACAAGGTGTTTGGCA
>JAZSEG010000274.1:0-5252 GCA_045531575.1 Oscillospiraceae bacterium
GCATAGATAGGTCAATCTGCACCTCGAAGTTAAAAGGCGAGGTACGAAGCGGTATAGCCTATACGGGACATACAGACACGATAAACATATCCTTAAATATCGCCGCATAGCGAAGCGGCATGCGGAATTAAGGGATAGGGGGAGTAGGGGTAAACCGCAGGTTTGACCCCTACCTTGCGACTACATTTAGTCTCAGTGGCGGCAAAGCCACACTGCAAGCAACCCGACAAATCGGAATTTGTAGGTGCGTTTTAATCGCAGATCATTCGTAGGGACACGGCTTGCCGTGTCCGCATATAAATGCACCATATTAATCCACGGACACGGCAAGCCGTGTCCCTACGGAAAAATGCACATTTAAAAAGGAGATCTGTGGCAAACGTAATGGTTTTGCGCAGCAAAATCGCATTCCCATTAGGGGAATGCGAAATGGAGTTTGCGCCCGTGTAAGCAGTGTAAGCGCAGCGTCACTGCGTCACTGGTAAATTCCGATTTATCATATACCGCCTACCCGAATATCAGATAGAACACACATGCAAGCACCATTAGCCCTCCGCCGACGCTGAGAAGCACTATTCCCACCACATCGCTGAGCGTTACCACCTTTTCCACGAAGGCCCTTTTGGGCTTGTCTGGGTCGTACAGCACAGGAAGCTTGCTGCCGAGCGGCCATGCCTCCTCTGCCATTGCTCTGTAGTTGTATGTCTTTCCCACGGTGTTGATGTGAAAGACGTCCTTTTCAGATATAAAGAAGCTGTCCTGCTGAGGTGCGGCAGGATTGGTGATGCGTTTTACCGCAAGACCCTTGTAATGTCTGCGAGCATTGTATATGCGTCCGTTTGCCATAAACTCCACAACAGGCGCAAAGGAGACGCCACTCTCGTTTGTCATGTTGAATTTATGCCCGATGACCATTCCCGTTGTCTGTGCGGTGCATTTCTCTTTCAGTGCCTTTGCACGAACAAAGAATATTATGGAGAGGAGCGCAGTCAACAGACCTGCTCCTGCTATGGAGATGCATGCGATCATTGTACCTGTCATTGTGTGGCCTCTTTCCTTTGTGTGTTAATGAAAAGGGCGGATAAGAAATCCGCCCTGATGCTTATTGTATTAGTGGTGGAACAGACGGATGCCTGTGAATGCCATAGCCGAATTGAGCAGCTTCGCTGCTCAACTCTGCAAACTCACTTCCGATTTCCCTTATGAAAATCGGATTTCACTTCGTGAAACCGTTCCGTTTGCTTTAATTAATGATGGAACAGTCTGATTCCTGTGAATGCCATTGCTATATTATACTTGTCGCAGGTCTCGATAACGTTGTCGTCACGGATGGAGCCGCCGGGCTGAGCGATGAACTCAACGCCGCTCTTGTGAGCACGCTCGATGTTGTCGCCGAAGGGGAAGAATGCGTCGGAGCCGAGGGATACGCCCTTCATGGTATCCAGCCACTCACGCTTAGCCTCACGAGTGAATACCTCGGGCTTTACCTTGAACCACTTCTGCCACTCGCCCTCTGCCAGAACGTCCATGTAGTCATCGCCGATGTACAGGTCGATGGTGTTGTCACGGTCTGCACGGCGGATGTCGTCAACGAACTGCAGGTGCATAACCTGGGGAGACTGGCGGAGATACCAGTTGTCAGCCTTCTGACCTGCCAGACGTGTGCAGTGGATACGGCTCTGCTGACCTGCGCCGATACCGATAGCCTGACCGCCGCAAGCGTATGCAACGGAGTTGGACTGTGTATACTTCAGAGTGATGAGGGCGATAGCGAGATCGTGCTTTGCGCTCTCGGGAAGAACCTTGTTAGCGGTGGGCATGTTTGCGAACAGCTCGTCATTGATAACCAGCTCGTTTCTGCCCTGCTCAAAGGTGATGCCGTAAACCTGCTTGCGCTCCAGAGGCTCAGGCATGTAGTTCTCATCGATCTTGATGATGTTGTAGGTACCCTTTCTCTTGGACTTCAGGATCTCAAGAGCCTCGTCGGTGTAGCCGGGAGCGATAACGCCGTCAGAAACCTCTCTCTGGATGATCTTAGCTGTGGGAACATCGCACACATCGGAGAGCGCGATGAAGTCGCCGTAGGAGGACATTCTGTCAGCGCCTCTTGCTCTTGCATAAGCGCAAGCGAGAGGAGAAAGCTCGCCCAGATCGTCTACCCAGTAGATCTTAGCCAGTGTCTCGGTCAGGGGCAGACCGATAGCTGCGCCTGCGGGGGAAACGTGCTTGAAGGAGGTAGCTGCGGGGTAGCCTGTAGCAGCCTTCAGCTCCTTAACGAGCTGCCAGCCGTTGAAAGCGTCCATGAAGTTGATGTAGCCGGGGCGGCCGTTGAGTACCTCGATGGGGAGATCCTTGCCGTTCTCCATGAAGATGCGGGAAGGCTTCTGATTGGGGTTACAGCCGTACTTGAGTTCGAGTTCGTTCATTGTTATATCCTCCTGAAATTAAATATTACCTCTATGCCATACACAGTCATAGTTTGAGTACCAGTCAAAGGAATTCAACAGCCATCTGTCGCCCTCCTTGACGAGAGTGAATTTCCGTCTGCAGTCGTTGACAGGCGCATAGTGTATCTCTATAACAGCCCTTCTTGGAGCATTCATGGTGAAGATAATGTCACATTCCTCATCATCTATGAAAGCATATTTCGGGTTACTGTTGATACATAGTCCACATCCCTTGCTGAGCAGCTTTTCAGTGCAGCGGTCACGGACTATCTCATAGTATCGCTCCTTGTATTCGCTCCAGAGCTTTTCATCTTCATCGGGGGCAGGCTTGTTATCTGTGAGCCATCTTGCCATGATATCCTCATACTTCGGGAGAATCTCCCTTTCAAGCGCGGTAATCTCCCTCAGCATAGGGAAGAGCATATCGCATAGCTCATCCAGCATGGGCTTGAAGCGTTCTTCTGCTTGGTTGATTATGTTCATAAATAAATTTATTTTATTCATACGGACACGGCAAGCCGTGTCCCTACGGAATCATACATTCTTGTTTACGATTCTGGATTCATACTTACCTGTCTCGATGTCGATGTAACGTACGAACAGGGATACCTTGTTATCCTCGTTGAGGTTCTTCCACAGCATATCTGTGAAGCTGTCGATATCCATGTCGGGGATGATAACATTCTTGGGCTCGCCCTCGAAGGTAGGAAGTCTGCGAACGCCCTCAGCGGTGGTGATCTCATCGCCCGAGTAGGTGTGGATGAAGCTGCCCTTGCCGTTCATGGGGTTGCTGTATGCGTATGTAAATCTGCGGCAGGAGGAGCCGTCGCCGTCAGCGGACTTCAGGATGGACATTGCGTAGTTCATGCCGTTGTTCTCCAGATGGATGATGCCGCTGATGCGAGGTGTCCAGTTGGGATCGTCGTCCTCAAACTCACGGGAGCGCAGGGACTGCTCGAATGTCATCTGCTTGTCCATGCCGTCGTAGATGGTGTCGGTCTGATCGCCGTTTGTAACGATGGTCTTGTTGCCGAGAACTCTTACGGGAGCGTAGATGATGAGGTGGGGATCAACCATCTTGGAGGGATCGAACGCCTGAGTGCGGATGCCCTCGCCGTCCTCGATGAATACTCTGTTGCGGCTGTTCTCGCTTCTGCCCATGATGAAGTAAGCAGTTACAGCCTTCTTGCCGTCGGCAGACTTGCCGATAACGATGCCTCTGCCGTGGTAGGCGAGGGAGTTAAGCTCTTTGTCAAGTGCGATGTAATCCATAGTTTTTTCCTTTCTTATAGCCTGCCCAGATAGCAGGTGGATTTATATTGTGCGGTCACAAGACCGTCTTTCTGATGTTTGTCGAACACTGCATTCAGCTCTGTGAGGAAGTCTTCATAATGCTTATCAGCCTCGGTGAGAGCATAGGAGCGAGAGAGGATATCGCCGATGTACGCTTCTCTTGTCATGGGTACGAAATAGTCCATGCAGAAGTATTCAAGCTCGGTGAAATATTCGTTTCTTAAAAAGCTGTCGCCATCGCCGTCAAATCTGCTGTCGCCCGTGAATACATGTCCCGAATGGAATGTGCCGCAGTATTTCATGCAGATCTTATCACGCTCTGCCTCAAAGCCTGTTTTGCTGCGCTCGTTCCAGACGATGGCGAGCCTGCCGCCATCCTTCAGCAGTCGCTGACATTCAGCCTTAAAGCGCTCCTTATCGAACCAGTGGAACGCCTGAGCAACGGTAATAAGATCAAAACTACCTGCGGTAAGTCCCGTATCCTCGGCGGAAGCCTGTACGGTCTTTACCTCGGGAAGATTTATCCGCAGCTTATCCAGCATATCGGAGTTAGGCTCCACAGCAGTGATGCTCCATGGCTTTTTTGCAAGACATGCAGTAAACTTGCCTGTGCCTGCGCCGATATCTGCCACTGTTTCTGCAGCAGTATTCTTATACAGCCATTCCAGTAGTTCATCAGGATAGGAGGGGCGGTATTTATCGTAATTATCCGCCTTGCCTGTGAATTTCTGTTCGTTCATATATCAATTATTCTACGAAGTTCCAGCCCTTCTTGAAGCTTGCAGACTCCCAGGGCGTTACATTTGCTGCCTCGCCTACATATACGATCTCGCCGTCCTTGACTGCCCACTCGATCTCCTCATCAGCGATGGGGGTGAATCTCAGTGTAAGACGGAAAGCGGGAGTCAGCTCCTCAAGAGAGAGGAAGCGGTCGGGGATAACGGAAAGCACAACAGGCTCCACCCAGTCGAGAACTCTGCCACAGGGCTTGGTCTCGTCAAAATCGAACTCCTCGTCGGGGTAGAAGTCCTCGCCGTAGTCGTCGATGAGTGCCAGAACATAGTCAGCGGTGTACTTTACCAGCTTGTTTATCATCTCATCGGACATGCCGAGGTAATGTTCAACACACTTTCTTGTGTAGGTCTCCTCTAGCTTCTTTGCCTCAACGTGTATCTTCTTATCAAAGATATCAGAGTAGAAATCGCCCTCTGTGCCGTTGAAGAGCTTACTTGCATAAATGTCGATCTTGTTGCTTCTAATCATATCGTTACCCTCGTTACTCCGTTTTCAACGGTTATTTTATCCTGACAGAACAGCGATACCGCCTCGGGGAGTATCTTCCATTCCGCCTGTTCCATAATTCTTCGCTGAAGTGTTTCGGGAGTATCTCCGTCCTGCACTTCAACTGCCTTTTGCAGGATTATCGGACCTGCGTCGCACTCCGCCGTCACGAAATGCACCGTCGCACCCGACACCTTTACGCCCTTTGCAAGTGCCGCTTCGTGCACGTGA
>JAZSEG010000115.1:0-12674 GCA_045531575.1 Oscillospiraceae bacterium
GGGTCTCTCTGTTGTGTTTTAATTATATACCATCGTCTAATAAATTGCAAGTGTTTTTGGAAAAAAAATCTTAAAAAATTGATTTTTCGTACAAAAAACAGTATTTTTCAAACGCAATTTGTGTAATTTAGCTAATTTAAGTAACCGTTTACACGATTTAGATACCCATGTCGAGGTATCTCTTGTACTCGTTGGGATCCTGGCATCTGCTGAGAGCAGTGTCATTGGATATCTTACCCATACGAACAAGTCTTGCAAGATCCTGGTCAAGGGTGAACATTCCGTTCTTCTTACCTGTTGCAATAGCGGTAGGTACCTGGAATATCTTACCCTCACGGATCATGGAACGGATAGCGTCTGTAGCTGCGAGGATCTCCAGAGCTGCGCATCTGCCCTTGCCGTCCGATGTGGGAACGAGTGTCTGGGAGATGATACCAACGATGGAGTTAGCAAGCTGCGAACGGATCTGTCCCTGAGAATGAGGAGGATATACGTCGATGATACGGTCGATAGTCTCTGCAGCACCTGTTGTATGCAGTGTGGAGAACACGAGATGTCCTGTTTCTGCGGCGGTTACTGCTGCGTTGATTGTCTCGAAGTCACGCATCTCACCTACGAGGATAACATCGGGGTCCTCACGGAGTGCAGCACGCAGAGAGCCTGCGAAGCTGTCAACGTCCTGACCGATCTCACGCTGGTTAACCATGGACTGCTTATGTGTGTGCAGATACTCGATAGGATCCTCAACAGTGATGATGTGACAGTTCTTCTGACGGTTGATATGGTCGATCATTGCTGCCAGTGTGGTGGACTTACCTGAACCTGTAGGTCCTGTTACCAGTACCAGTCCACGGGGAGCAAGAGCGAAATCGCCGAGAGTTCCGGGAAGGCTCAAATCGGACAGAGTGGGGATGTCGTTTCTCAGCAGACGGAGCGCAACTGCGTGGTAGCCTCTCTGTCTGTATACATTAACTCTGTGACGGAAACCTGATGTCGAAACATAAGAGAAGTCGGTATCCAGACCCTTGGAGATCTGGGACTTATGCTTGATGGATGTGATCTGGTTGATGATGTTAACGATGATGGGCTCTGTGCAATCGGGATATCCGCTGAGCTTTCTGATGGAGCCGTGCAGACGGACTATCGGGGGCAGACCTGCGGTAAAATGCAAGTCGGAGCAGCCAAGCTCTCTTGCCTCGTCCAGAATGCGGTTGATGTCCATGATGTTGTTATTACCTTCCACGTCTATTCTCCTTTAATATATGATATGTGTGATATGTGCTTCATATTAATGATATTGCTCAAAGGCGAACGAGAAGCATGCAGATACGAAGAAGCCATACCGACAGCGTACTTTGTGTACGCCGAGGTGTGGCTGACGAAAGTAGGTGCGTGCTTATCGGCAGCCTTTATTATACTGTGTATGTTGCCTTTACCAGCTCATCCATTGTTGTTCTGCCTGCAAGTACCATCTCTGTTACGTTGTCACGAAGCAGCTTTGTACCGTTCTTGGTAGCCTGCTGACCGATCTCCTCAGCTGTTGCGCCTGCAGAGATAAGCTCCTTGATATCATTTGTGGATACGATGATCTCATGAATAGCGGTACGTCCGGCATAGCCTGTATTACGGCAAGCCTTGCAGCCACCCTTCTTAGGACGATAGATATCGACAGGCTGGGTCTTACTTACAAGACGGAGATCTGCTTCATCTGTAAGTGTATACTGCTCCTTGCACTCATTACAGAGCAGCTTTACGAGTCGCTGAGCGATGATTCCTACTACAGAAGATGCAACCATGTAAGGTGCAACGCCCATATCTACCAGACGGACGATAGTGGATGCTGCGTCGTTAGTATGCAGTGTGGAAAGAACAAAGTGTCCCGTGATAGCTGCACGGATAGCGATATCGGCGGTCTCACCGTCACGGATCTCACCGACCATTATGATATCAGGGTCCTGACGGAGGATAGATCTCAGCGCTGCGGCGAAGGTCATACCTGCCTTGTCGTTGATCTGACACTGGTTAACGCCGTCGATACGTTTCTCGACAGGATCCTCAACAGTTACGATGTTAACATTAGGCTGGGAAAGCTCACCGAGGGTAGCGTACAGAGTTGTAGACTTACCTGAACCCGTAGGTCCTGTAACCAGCATAACGCCGTTAGGGCAACGGATGATCTGCTTATACATCTCATAGTTATAGTCTGTCATACCGAGGTCGGTGATCTTTCTTGTCTTTTCATCGGCAGAAGAAAGCAGACGGATAACGCATTTCTCACCCCATACGCAAGGGATAGTCGATACACGGAAGTCCTGCTGAACGCCATCGATTATCATACTGTAACGGCCGTCAAGAGGGATTCTCTTCTCTGCGATATTCATACCACCGAGGATCTTGATACGGGTAATGATAGAGTTATGGAATGCGATCGGCACCTTCATATCCTGCTCGACCAGCTCACCGTCCATTCTGAAACGGATCCTTGTTCTGGTCTTGAATGCCTCGATATGAATATCCGTCGCCTTCAGGCGGAACGCTGTTTCAGCCATCATGTTAACTAGCTTAACGATAGGCGCATTATCGATACGCTCACCGGATTCAGCTGCTTGCGTATCAACAACGTCCTGCTGCTCATTAGCCAGCTCGCTAACTGCACTATCCACCTGCTGCTGCGAGTAGAACTTGCTGATAGCTTCGTTGATGGCGGTCTTGGTAGAGATCTGAGGAATGATCTCCATGCCTGTCTGAACCTTCAGTTCTTCAAATATATAGAAGTTGATAGGGTCGTTTGTAGCGACCATCAGTCGGTTATTATTGATAGCATAAGCAAGGACAGTCTTTTCCTTTGCCTTTTCCTCAGGGATCTTCATAACCGCTTCACGGTTGATCTGCGTTGTAGAAAGATCCACATAGGGTACTTTAAGTCTGATAGACAGAGCCTGAGCCAGCTGTGTTTCGGAAACTAGTCCCATCTCCAGCATTACGTCGCCCAGCATTTTTCCGCCTTCGGACTGCTTCTGCTTTATCAGAGCGTCCTCCAGCTGATCCTTGGTGATAAATCCGTTTTCAACCAGGATCTGACCAATTGGTAGGTTTTTGATCGGTGCAGCCATCTGCAAATTCTTCCTTTCGGATTATTTACGGAATACCTCCGCAGTACCGGCCGGCGCCGGCGGTAGAATCGGACAAATACACATTGCCCTTGCAAAAAGTAAATATATGTGTTAAAATATTACTATCCTAATATAAGAAAGGGGTAATCGTTATGTCATTACCTGAGATCGTGATGTACATACTTGTATTCGTGTTCGGATCTGTGATCGGCAGCTTTCTGAATGTTGTCATCCTACGAACACCGCTCAAGCAGTCCATCATCACCGAGCCATCCCACTGTTTTTCCTGCGGAAACAGACTGAAGTGGTACGATATGTTTCCGATATTCAGCTGGCTCATCCTGCGCGGAAAATGCCGCTTCTGCAAGGCTAAGATCTCTCCTCGCTACATGATCGTGGAGACCATCACCGCTGTGCTGTACCTGCTTGCGTTCCTGCGCTTCGGAACGGATGGCCGCTGGCTGGAATTCGGCGTTTCTGTGATCTTGTTCCCGATACTTGTTGTACTCAGCTGCATCGATATCGATCATTTTGAGATCCCTTACTGGTGCAGTGCTGTTGTAGCCGTACTCGGCATCGCAGCTTTCTTCCTGCCATTCACTGCAGATCACGACATAATCTGGTACGAAAGACTCATCGCACTCGCTGTTGTAGGCGTGCTGTTCGTTGTTCTGGTACTTATCGGAGGAATGGGCGGCGGAGACCTTCAGCTTATGCTCGGCTCCTCGCTGCTGCTCGGATTCAAGGTATTCCCTGGACTGTTCATCGGAATCATACTCGGCGCCATTTACGGATCCGTTAAAAAATTCAAGGACCGCAAGGCTGAAAAGGCAGTATCAGAAAAGCTCAAGGAGCTTGCCATGGATTGGTATCAGGAGCAGCTTGACCGTGATGTTGGCTATGTAAAGAACGGCAACGAAGATATCATCGTTGGAAGCATCATTTCGGGCGAGCCTGATATCGAGTGGGAATTCCTTGACGAGAGCGCATGGAAGGGACTTCCTGACAAATCCGCACTCAGCAAGGCGATCCGTGATAACATCACAGACGAACGTGAGGGCGGTTTCAAGATCATCATCAAGGAAGATCTCGTAGTCAAAGTTAAGTACTCCAGACACATGGTATTCGGTCCGTTCCTCGCTGTTGGAATCGCAACCGCATGGCTCGTCGGAGATTTCATCATGAACTGGTATATCGGATTTATGAGTTTCTGATAAACTGCTCTGATCGATAAACGATATCGCTTATTCATCACAACAATTTAAAAGAAATATACGGGGCGGGCTGACCGCCCCGTAATTCTTTTGTTTAATTATCCGCCAGCAACATCTGTGCCGATATTTCTGGTAATGTAGATAATGTAGATGTTCTTACCATCATTAGTCGCATCAGTTGCAAGATCTAAGGAGTCAAAGATTTTATAATCCACAACCTTTTTATCGTTAATTACAGTGTTCTTAACGTTGTTGATCTCAATGAAGCTCTTGCCCTTGAAAAGCAGATTAATATCATTGTCGATAGCCTCGGAATTATAAATATTCAATTCCATGACCATTGCCGGTGTGATCAGTACAGGAGTTGCCGGTGCAACCGGAGACTCGCCAGTTCCTTCACCGGACTCTGCTGTTGCGGCAGGCGCTTCAGTCTCAGGAGCTTCGGCGGTAGTAGGCGCTTCTACCACAGCATTCGTGTCAGGGTTCACCCATACTGATCTGGGCTCAAACGAAAACTTAGGATAGAGATCCTCATAGAAGCATTCTTCAAATACATTGACCGGATCAACAAATTCACCTGTCGACCAATTATATGTATAATTGTAAAGCATATACTTCTGAGCTGTTGCACCTGTGCTGCTGTTTCTGATGTTGTTATCGGTCCTATGCTCGATAGCAAGACACTGCAGTGTATAAGTCTTTTTTCTTTCAGCATCGAAGAAACCCAGCATTGTATCCTTTAAGTCATCGTCATCCTCTTGTACCCAACCGTTCAGGTCATCCAGAGTCGCATTGTTATATACCTTGACATAAAGTGATTTGCGCAGGCTCTTCGAAATGTAATGCTCTATTGTTGCAACGGTACGCTCTGCCTTCTTCACCTCGTCGCTGCTCTGCAGGATGCTGAATACAGGTGTAACGAAACCGAGTACGCCAATGA
Organism: Oscillospiraceae bacterium; assembly: GCA_045531575.1. Taxonomy (GTDB): domain Bacteria; phylum Bacillota; class Clostridia; order Oscillospirales; family Ruminococcaceae; genus CAG-115. The sequence continues at coordinate 5,268 of JAZSEG010000115.1, forward strand.
TCAGTACTCCAAGAAGTGCACTGGCAACGATGACCTCAACTAGCGTGTAACCGCCTGCGTTGCGCTTGTTGAATAAACGTCTAAGTTTTACCATCTCGCACCGCCTTAATCTTCGTCACTGTCTGCAACTTCAACATAGGTATACTTGAAAGCGCCGTAAAGATTGGGATTCTTCTTATCGCCGTCAGGTGTGTTGTCAGGGACAATCAGCTGAGGATAGATCTTATACTTGTGACCAGAACCATCAGCTATGGCATTATCACCGAAAGAAGCGGTAGTCAGATTAGGATCTGTTGCAAATGTAACCCAGATCTTTGTTCTGTTACTACCCTCGAATTCTGCACCCGAGCCAAAGGGAGGAGATATTCTCAGAGTACAGGGGCTGGTCCTTATAACAAGGTATTCGTTATGAAGACCATCTTCCGGCACAAAGTCTTTGCTCACAAGATTGCCGACATTATCAACATATCCGTAATCAACGATCTCTGCGCCGTTATGGCACTCATACTCATACTTCTTATCGCCGATATAAGTAGACTTTGTATAGGTAGCTGTTCCGTAGAACATCACCTTGTACTGCAGGTATGGTACATCCTCTCCGGGTACACTACCAATAACTGTGCCGTTTTCCGCAACCATGCGTTCCTCACCGGAGGCACTGATATCGATCAGATATCTTACACCAGAACCCTCGTAAGTTGTATCCTTCTCGCACTTCCAGACCTTTATGTACTCAAGGTTCTTACTGCCTGCGAGCCAGGTTTCATATCTTGCTGCCTGACTCTGTCCGCCGCCTGTGTTTTCGGAGTCGGGATCGGTCTCGCCGCCGACTATACCACCGACGCCTCCGTCAGCATAATTAGCATTGCCGACAAAGTAATTTATACCGTCCTCCATCGGATCGCCGTTTACTGTCGAACGCTTCTGATAGCCGAGCTGTATATCCAGCTTTGCTTCGTCGCCGAAATCGAGTCTGAGATAGCCGTCAGCAGTCTCGCCTGTGAAAGCATCATCTTCTCCGATATAGTGGAATGCAAGATACTCTGTATCCCTCTCGATCCTATCCTGGAATGCGAGATTGGAGTTTCTCTGTGCCAATGTAAGCTGCACCATGGATACCAGCATGGAGGACATGATAGCGAAAATGGCAAATGCAACGATGATCTCAATAAGAGTAAAACCGCTTCGCTTTGATAAAATTCGTTTCATTATTCACCCTCCTTTGCTTAATAACCCGCAAGTGAAACCTTCCAGGTCTTGGGAACGATAGGCTCCAGCATATCTGATGCGTTCTGCTCGTTCATTCTGTTCTGAGGCATCTGATCGGGATAGCAGCCGAGGTAGATATCAAAATTCTTGAGAATGTAATCAGATACTACCATACCACCGCAGAATACAACCCAACCTGCGCCGTTGCCCATGCCTTTATAGGTCATGTAAGGTGCGTAAACGAAGCCCCAGAGGCTTGCCTTTTCAAATGCTCCGCCATTCTTGTGTGTTGCCAGACGGATGTCAGCAGACTCATCACAGGATACGACGAAGATGTTAGTGTGAGGATAATACCAGTTTGTTCCGTCGCCGCTTTCCTTCAGTATTGTCTTCCACTCAGCTGAAAGTCCGTTTACAGCAGTTGCGATCTTAGAGGGAGAGATACGGTTGGAACAAAGACCATAATAGTCGTCTCCGTCCTTTGCAGGCTCCAGATGCTTATCGCATTCGGGACAGAAGGTATACTCCATACCGCCAACTACTTCATCGGGATCATCAGGATCGAAGTAGGTATGCTCATCGCAGGTAATGCTTATGATCTTATTGCCGCACTCTGAACACTCCGCCGAATCGTCTACAGTATAATCACACAAAGCACAGCTTTCATTGCAGCCTGTATGGATATACTGCATTACTGTTTCGGGCGAATATGTGAGTGCCGAACCGCCGTTCTGGGTAAACGCAAATGTATCCCTATTGCCTGCTGCACCCATCTGCTTTGTCTGGCCGCCTAAAATAGCGTACCAGGTTTCATGCATAACGGTTGTATTATTCGACGACTGATAGGTGACAGTTATACCGTCGGGAATATCAGGATCCTCGTCATCAGGAATATTCATTACAACGCTGCCCTTTCCTCTTACAAGAACGGTCATCGTTTTATAATCGTAATTTCCGTCCGCCTTCACAGGAGACCACTCAAAGGTCTCGTTGAAATCATCACCGTCATAATCACGGTTGGGATTCAGCCTGAGAATTACCTGATTTGCCGGGTCATCACCGGTATCAATTACAATAGTAGGACATCTGGTTGCATCGCCACCCTCTACTTCACCTGTCCAGTCAACAGTAATATCTTCGATAACATAGGGGGTATAATGCAGATCATTACCCTCACCGAAATAATCAGTTATCGTATAGCCATCCTGCCAGTCAATATACCATGTATAATGATCCTTATCAAACTTAATGGTATGAGGATCATAATCCGAGCTGTTCGGATCAAGATAGGATATATAGTAATCCTTTGCAGGGGCATTATCATTGATCTCCCACTTAGCATAAGCCATGCTTGATGTTAGCACATCGAGCTTCTTTGCCATATCACCGGAGCTCATAACGCCAGAGGGCAGCGAATCATTATCCTTCCAGTGTTCACTGCGATTGTTTGCCATGCAGGTGTTATTTACATTCGGGCTACCAGAGATATCTCCGTAAACGAACAGTCTGCAGTTATTGAAGTTGCCCCAGTCATAGCGGAAATCACCGAGAACATAAATATCTGCATTGTTGATGTCGCCCTGCATTGTCATGTCGCCGCCGACCAACAGCTGGCCTCTGGAGCCGCTCGGAGCAAGCTGAAGAGTAGCTTTCTGTATGAAATCTCTTCTGATCGCCCATGTCAGCGATCTGGTAAGACCGGGGTCACCACCTGTTTTGGCAAGAATTACAGAGTTGCCTGCATAGAGATCGCTCATAAAGCGGTTCTCACCGCCCTGATCCGAAAGATATACAAACTCGTTATCATAGAACAGATCGGTATAGCTCTTGATACCCTCCAGGAATACGTCGTTAGGAACATATCCTGTGGACGCAAAGATCTGTGTCTTGCCCTTTGTTGCCTTAGCATCGGGTTCAATAATATGGATATAAGTGTGCGTGGTGTCTATTACGCCGCCATTAGAAACGGTAATTGCCACGTCATAGATGCGGGTCTTCTGGTTGTTAATAGTCTCATTAGGCAGTCTGGTGATCGATACGCTATACGCACCAACTTCACCCTGATCCTCATTCGTGCCTGACAAAGACAGTGACTTGAAGCCGTTACCGTCAGTGCTGATAGTATCACCCTCCGGCAGCGCCAGCATAGCGCCGAAAAGCGAGTTACTATCGTCATCTATCTTCTCCCAGATATCGCCGTTCAGACCGTTCACTATTGCATCAGAAATCGACATAGCTGAGCGATAGGACTGCTCCTGGTAGAACACCTTATACTGTGTTTCTCTTGAGGCTACTACAGAGAAATACATCGCCATAACAAGAACCATCAACGCCGTCATCAAGCTTAATACCATGAACAGTGCGGAACCGCGTCTGCTCAGATATTTTCTGAGAACGTGTTTCATTCTTCTCATTCCTCCTTGTCGGGTATACCCGACGTCTAAAAGCCTTTAGTATCATAAGACAGCGCAGATTCAGCACCCACGCTGTCCTATTAACGGAATTACTTCTCCTGAGCTTCCAGCTGAGCTGTAGGATCCTGCATACGCTCTACACTATAGAATATGATCTTTGTGTCGAGTGTGTATACATAATCCTCGGGATTCAGAGTTTCTTCCTCTTCCTCATCCTTCTTTTCATCCTGATTCTTTTTCTCATCCTCAGGAACCTTCATGTTGTATTCCTTATAAAGCTCTTCGATAGCCTTCTCAGTAGCTTCCAGTTCGATCTCTGCCATAAGCTCGTCATAAGCGATCTCGTTGAGGGGATAGCTTACAGAAATACCTTCCAGCATTACTGCCTTTCTTGTATCCTTGCCGTTCTCTGTCTTGATGTATTCATTTACTTCATCACAGAAAGCGAGAAGATCTTCAGGTGTCAGCGCAGACACAGAGAATTCGATAGCGATAGAACCAACATCCTGAGACTTGCCGAGCAGTTCCTTTACAGCCTTCCAGCGCTCTTCGGTTGCAAGCTCAGCCTCTGTAGGCTCAACGCCCTGAGTAACATATGTCTTCAGATCATACTCAACCTCTTCTGCCTCGAAATACTCGGGAGCAAGAGTATATGCATCGGGGTCATCAACAGAAAGAGACTCTACCATGATATTTGCATCACACTGTTCAAGGAATGCTCTGAACTCCTGATCTGCCTGATAAGTAGTCATTTCCTCGAAGAACATGTTAGCCTGATCGGAACCCTTTTCATAAGCTGCAAGAACATCCTTCTTGAGCTGATCCTTTGTTGCAGCTCTTTCAAATGCCTCGTCACGCTCTGTGATCTTAGAGTTCAGTGTAACATCGGATGCCTTGACTGTCTGAACCTTAGGAACGATAAACAGCCAGATACCCAGACCTAAAATAAGTATTACAGCGATAATAAGTACGCCGATTCTTTCCTGCTTGCTGAGTTTCATTATTCAGCCACCTCCTCAGATTCTGTAGATTCAAGTACGTTTTCTACATACTTCTCATCACTGCCCACCTGAAGATTCATTTCAACAGTGAACGTAAAGATAGTATCAAATACGGTCTTTCCCTCTGACTGGAGGTAAGCATACTGAATATAAATGCTGGAGTTAGACTTTTCAAAGCCTTCGTAGCTGATATTTGCGAAGTAGGGATCGCCATACTGGTCAAGTACATTCTCGGAGAGGTACTCAACATACTTGGAAGGAATCTCGGAAGGATCGCCTACGCATCTGCCGATGAAGGATGCGGATACATTATATCCGGAGATCTCATACTCAGTGAGCAGCAGCTCCTGATCCTTTTCAAGAATCTTGCCTTCCTCGATAGGCGCCATAAACTTGTCATATACATAGCTTGTAGCCTTGGGCTGATAGTTGAACAGCGCAATGGTCTGATCCATGCTGTTGTTGTATCTCTCAAAGCCCTGCAGCATAGACTGACGGCTGCTTACGATAGAAAGATCCTTCTGCAGTGCCAGATCGTCGATCTCCGCCTGAACGGCAGTGATCTCCTTCTGGATGCTCTTGTTGTAAATATCGAATGCAGTTCCTACACCGAGAACCAGCGCAGCAGCACCGATGCAGCTACCAGCCAGAGCGAACAGATATCCGCTCATGCCCTTGGATTCCTTAGCAGAGGTAGCTTCCAGCAGGTTGATATGCTCGAGATCCTTATTTCTGCGGTAGATAGCGCCGATAGCGTTTGCGTACTTTGTGAAGTCGAGCTCAGTCATCGTGATAACGGTGCTGGGAGTAGCAAGCACATACGCAGGAACGTTGAAGGAGGAGATAGCATTGGAAAGCTCGATGAAGTTCTGGATATCACCGTAGAACATGATCTCCTTCAGGGGCTTAGCGCCCTTACGGCTCTTGATAAACTGGATCATTCTGAACAGGTTATCATAAACCGCTCTTGTAACGTAATCAGATGCGTTGTCATAATCCGCAGGATCAATGTTGAAGAAACGGGAGAATACGATCTGATTATCCTCGTACAGATTCATGTTGAGGAAGTTCTTGTCGATCTGGATAAGCAGCATCGGCATTCTGTCAGCCATCTTAGGTGTGTTTATGATAAGACGGGTAACGGAGTTGTTAGAAATATGTACGGACTTCAGAGAAAGGCCGATGTGAGAGAACAGTCTTACATAGCCGTCAACCAGACGCTGAGGGCAGGCAGAAGCGATAACCTTGATCATCTTGTTCTTCTCTTCGTCCTCAACCTCACCAGCGATGGTGTAGGAAATGTTGTACTCATTGTTAACGCCCATATTGGACTGGATCATTGCCTCGATAGCAACGGTATTCTTCAGGCTCTTGGGCTTGGGAAGCAGCAGCTCCTTGTAAACGATGGAGCTGGAAGTGATGGATACGATAGCATCCTTCTCCTTGATGCCCTTTGCCTTGATGATGTCGTTAAGCTCAGCAGCAACCATGGGAACATCAGTGATGTAACCGTTGGATACCATACCGAGTGTCAGCTCGCGGATATCAGCATCCTGAACTCTGATCTTGTTACCGCTGTGAACGCCTATAACAAGCTTTATTTGTCTGTCGGTAATATCAATTGAAAGCATATTTTCACCTCATAATAATTATATGGATTTTACGGGACTGTCCGAACACGTCCCGTTTGCCGGAACTTCCGAAAAGCGATCACACGCCCATTCCACCATACAGCATGGGGAACAGAGCAGCAAGTACCAGACCGATAACAACACCCATGATGATGATCATCGCAGGCTCCATCAGTCCTACCAGCTTACCGATAGCGGAATCCGCTTCTTCGTCGTAGTAATCGGCAGCCTTGTTGTGGATGGTATCCAGTGTTCCGGATTCCTCACCAACGAATATGATCGAGGTGAACATACCCTCGAATATCTCAGTCTTTTCGATTGCCTTGGACATGCTCTCACCGAGCTTGATGTTGTCGATAGCCTCTGCAAAGCGCTTCTTAACATATGTATTGCCGAGAACCGCCACAGACTTCTCAATGCAGTCTACCAGCTGCAGACCTGCACCGTAAAGGTTAGCCATGTTTCTTGCGAAACGACCTGTGTAGATAGTGGACATCAGCTTGCCGACCTTAGGCATCTTCAGCAGCATCTCATCCATCTTGAGCTTTGCAGCGGGTATTCTGTTTACTACCCAGAAGAACATAACGACCAGTGCAATAACGATAATATAAACATACCAGTAGTTTATCATCGAATCAGAAACCTTCATCATTGCTCGGCTCAAACCGTTCATATCCTCTTCAGCCATCATCGATCCGAACTGAGGAAGGATCATGGTAAACATCAGGATAACAACGGCGATGATCATTACCAGCAGAACCAAAGGATAGATCATTGCACTCTTTACCTTGTTACCTGTCTTGTTTGCATTAGCAAAGTGGTCTGCCACTCGGTTGAGGATCTGATCCAGTGTACCGGAAGCCTCACCGGCAGAAACCATGCTGACAAACATATCCGGGAATACGCCCGGCTTTGAGTAAAGCACGTCAGAGAAAGATTTACCCTTCTGTACTTCTTCGTAGATATCAAGAAGCACTGCCTTAGCCTTCTTGTTTTCCTGCTGCTCCTGTAAGATATGGAGCGCTCTTACCAGTGACAGACCCGCAGATGTCATCGAAGCAAGCTGTCTGCTGATAAATGATACTTCCTTTGTTTTGAACCTGTACTTTACATCGACCACATCACGTGAACCCATATCACGGTACTTTGTAC
>JAZSEG010000294.1:0-7933 GCA_045531575.1 Oscillospiraceae bacterium
TGAAAAGAGGTGTTGTGCTGACCTCCAGTCGCAAATTTGATGAGTTCGGAGACTGGTATCTGCTGAAAAATCGTAAGCTCACAAAGAGGATATTCACAGGCAGGGACAGACAGGCGGCAGATGAGTTTTATTATGATGTGAGGTAATTGCAAAACAGAAAAGCTAAAAAATCGCACATACACAAAATGCTGAACAGTATTTCAGCGACAAATCCACTGCTCGCAGGTGGTTTATGAGGTGTTCGTTCAGCCGAAATCGGTTAATATAGGCGGTGATAAGATATTTCCTGCGCAGATAGCATTCTGTAAAGGTCCTCTCGGCGAGGAGATAGAGTTTTTCTGTCGGAAGTGGCAGCGCTGATACGCTTTTATCAACTTGATGACCTCAACTGTTGATTGACAAATTTACTATGGTGTGATAAAATAAAGTTATACTGATAAAGCAATTAATTGTGTCGCTTTCGGGAGTTATTATATGTAACAAGATTTCCGTCAGCAACACGATTACGGAGGGAACACTATGAAATGTAAAAGATTCTTGTCCGCAGCAGCGGCTGTATCGCTGATCCTGTCTGCCACCGCCTGTGATGAGAGCGGCGTTCCTGCGCAGACTTCTTCACAGCCATCAGCGCCGTCTGCCACTACATCGCAGGTCCAGACTACCGTTGATCCTGATGAATATGCATCCACAGATGCGGAGATCAAGGTGTTGGGCACAGAGAATTTCGTGCCTGACGGAAATTCGGGCAAGATCACCTGGCTCGGATATTATGATCTGTTCAATGACGGCAGCTCGGCGGAGCAGTGCAAGATATTCACCAGCGAGCTGTACGGCGGCGAGATCGAATATATCTCCTGCCCCAGCGGTGCAGGCTATTTCGAAAAGCTGGGAACACTGATCGCTTCGGGCGATTCTCCCGATATCGTGCGCTATGAGTGGCTCTCCTTCCCGTACGGCATAAGCAAGAATATGTATGAGCCTCTTGACGAGCAGATCGATATGACAACTCCCTTGTGGTCGGGAATGACCGAATCTATCGAGCAGTTTGCATATAAGGGCAAGCACTATTACTATCCTTATAAGATCACCACTAACTTCGCTCTCAATTATAACCGTGCCTCACTTGAAAAATATCAGCTGACAGATCCCTATGATCTTTATATGCAGAATAACTGGACATGGGACACCTTCCGTCAGCTGCTGATAGACTGGTGCAATGCTGAGGAGGGCAATATCGGCTATAACGGCGAGGGCGGTATGAGCTTTATCGCCACCACAGGCACCAATCTTGTTGACGTAAGAGCAGACGGCACCATCGCGAACAACATTAATTCTCCCGATGTGGCAAGAGCAATGCAGTTCTGCTCGGGATTATATCGTGACGGACTGGTATATCAGGGCGAGTTCGGTGATTGGGTATCTCCGCAGCTGTGGGCAAAGAACAGCGACAAGCTTCTTTTCCTCGGCATGAATCCCGAATGGACATATTCCGCAGCCTCTGCAGAGATACAGAATCCCACAGGTGTTGAGAATGACATCTGTGGCGTTCCCTCGGATTTTGCATTTGTACCATTCCCGAGAGATCCCGCATCGGATTCCTACAACATTGCGTTCGATACTTTCGGATATCTTGTTCCTAAGGGCGCTCCCAACATGAAGGGTGCGGTGGACTGGATAAATCTCAACAGAGTGTATCAGACGGACGAGGGTCTGCTCGCCACCGCCCGTGAGGACGCCATTAATCCTGCAAAGGTAACATACACTTCAGGCAAGTATGAGGGTATGCAGAAGTGGACTCTTGTATGGGATGAGCGTGTTTATGACGTGCTGCAGGATATGACCGATCCCGAAAAGTTCAATTTCTCGTTCGACGATTGCTGGGGCTTCAATCAGGAGATGAATGATATCTGCAATATCATTCTGGATGAGCCGATATTCAGCGGCGCATCCTGGGCGCAGTACAGCGAGGAATACGCAACTGCTATGGATAACATCATCAGCAGCTATATAGAATAACAGAAATAATAAGATCCCCGATCTTCCGTAATGAAGATCGGGGATCTTATTGCGTCTTAATAATCCGAATCAAACAGCGGGTTCGCTCTCAGTATCTCGTTGCGGACATCCTCGCTTATTTCGGCGATAGGCTCAGGGGCAGGGCGTCCTGTGTAATAGCCCTGAATGAGATCCACGCCAAAGCTTATCACAGTGCGCAGCTCGTCTGAGGTCTCAACGCCCTCTGCAAGCACCTTGATGCCGTTAAGCCTTGCAAGCTCGATAGTACTTCGAACGAACATCTGCTTGTTGACATCCTTGTGGATATCTGTGATGAGGAATCTGTCTATCTTTATCACCTGCGGCGAATATCTCAGCAGGTTTACTATGTTGGAATGACCTGTGCCATAGTCGTCGATAGCGATCTCGTTCTCGTGGTTGCCCAGATGCTTCAGCGTTGAAAGCTCGCCGTCGGTTATGGTGTCGCGCTCGGTTATCTCAAAAACTATATCGTCCAGATAGGGGGCATAGAGCTTGCCGAATTCGGCGTTGTCGTTTTCGTTGAGGAAATAACCCGGTATGGAGTTTACAAATATCTTGCAGCCGTTGAAGCCGCTGCGATCCTTAGCGAAACGCTCCAGAACATTGAACATCGTGAGCTTTTCGATCTCATACAGGCGGTTGAATTCTTCAGCAGTTTCAATGACCTCCATAGGATTCATGCCAATGCTGGGATCGGTACGCATGAGCGCTTCGTATGCAACTATATCGCCGTTCTTAGCGTTAACAATGGGCTGGAAGAAATAATTGAACAGGTTGTGATCGATGAGCGTGTTGAATTTGTCGTAATGCTCCTTCGGGGTGATACGCTCCTTGGTGGCAGAAACCATGCCTTTTCTGACGCGGTTGATATACATCTCGCCTGTGGCACGCTTGGTGAGGTTTGCGAATGTGCCATCCCAGCCGGGCATGGCGGATATGCAGCCGCAGTTGACCTCGACATAGTAGTCGAGACCGCTGGATGCGTTGTATTTTTCAATGTTGCTGTAGAATTTATTGACAGCGGTGTCTACCGTAACGGAGATATCTGCAGGGTCGTCAAGATAATTGATAACGGCGAATTCATCCTCCGCAATATGTGCAACGAAGGCGTTTGCAGGGTTTGCGGACTGAAGTGCCTTTGCCACAAAACAAAGAGTAGCTTCAATATCCTTCATGCCGTAGTTTTCGTATATGAACTTATACTTCGGCAGGCCGTATACCGAAACGACGATAGCCTTTTCGTGGTTTTCCTCCAGTGCAGAGAAATCCTCGAACCACCTTGTTGCACCCTTCAGGTTAGGCAGCTTGGAAATGGGGTTTACGATATTTGCGTTACGTATGCTTTCCAGCATCATAGCCTGACGCCTGTGATTTATAGCGGAATTGAATGCAATGTTGATGATCTTGCTCAGACGGTTCAGATCCTGAGACATGCACTTGACATCGTTTGTGCAGACCGCATAGTAACCGCACACTGTCTGGCATACGAATACCGCAGTGAAAATGCAGCAGGTATTGCTTTCTGCCCATTCCTCAAGAAATGGAAGCATTCTGTCTGCGCTGAACGTTTCGATCTTATCCGGCTCGTCCGTCTCCGAATGGTGGACGGCGGTGAGGATATTATTGCCATCTGTCAGCTCAGCGTTTATGGGCTTGACGTATTTCTCCTTCAGGCAAAGGCAGGAATTCGGCATTATGCAGCGGGCGAGCATCTTGCAGAGGTCGTCCATATCGCTGCTCTCTACCATTCTGTCAAGCCAGGAAAGCACATGGCCCTCGTGGTTCTTGAACGCCTGCATTATATGGAAAAGGTGATCGGAATCCTCAATATTGCTGAGATTGGTAGCGCAGCCGCAGGATTCGGAAAAGACAGGAACCATCTCGTGAGTATACACATTGCATGGAAGCTGCCTTACAAGGGCATCTTCCGCCGCCTGCACGGTGAGTTCGGCAATGCGTGATATATCTTCTTTGCAGGTGGTGAGTCTGGGGCTGAAATACTGGGCGCTGGGCGCACAGCCGAAGCCTGTTACAAGGATATCCTTCGGAACATTGTAGCCATGCTCCAGCAGATATTCGCAGACAGCTGTAGCCATGTGGTCGTTGGCGCAGATTACCGCACCGGGCGGTGTAGCACGTCTTGCAAAGAGCCTTTCCATAGCCTTTATGGCAGGAATGCTCCAGTATTCGCCGTGATCCATCATTTCATCGGAGAACGGGATGCCGTTTTCGGCAAGCGCTTCCTTATAGCACTGTATCCTGAAATCGGAGGATGGATCGTTTTCCTTATGTCCTGCAAGGAAGAATGTATCTGTAATTCCGTGGTCGCGGATAACATGGTTGACGACAGCCTTGAGCGCCGCACCATAGTGCTTGACGATAGAATAGCAGCCCTCAGCTTCGCTGTCAATAAGGATAATGGGAGTTCCGTGTGCCTTCGCCTTTGCGATGATAGCTTTTTCTATCTCTTTCTCGGTGAATGTGCTGGAAAGTATCACCAGCACATCGATGATATTGTGGTTTATGAGGCTGTAAACAGACCTGGCGCCTTCCTCATAGAAATTGGTGCTGGTTGCAACGCTGTTGAACACCATGACCTTATATCCCAGCTTTGCCGCAGCTTCGTTGAGATGATTAATATATATGGATTCCGCACTGTATTGCACTTTGGTGACGCACACACCAATAACCTTATGGCTGTTTATCATTAGAAACACCACCTGTCATCTGCAGATTTTGTATGATTATATTTAATTGTATCATATTTCACTACAAAAGTCAAATTATATTTAATGAAGAACTATCTTTTTACGGTGCAGCAATGAAAATTTACTAAAAACATCGAAAAAGGCTTGACAGATGCAATGTTATGCGATATAACCAAAATTCTCTATCGAAATCAGCAGCGCCGATAGAATTGTTCTGAAATCGGTGAACCTTTTGGGTGCTGAAAGCGAATACTTGTGTGAAGGCGGAGGTATACCGCTGATCGGTACAAGCTTTTGACAACAAAAGGAGGATGTTTTATCTTGAGAGACATATAACTCCATGGCGTAAGCATTGTGCTGCCACAGTCAGCGGAAAATGTGCTGATAGTGGCAGCCTGTTCCTTTTTCTTCAGTCAATAAAAAAGAGAGAGGTGGATATATGGTCAATTTTGAACAACAGATCAATGAAAATCGCAGAACGATATCCCGTGTTGTCGCAGCGAAGCTTATAGGGCACGCACGCGAGGACATAGAGGATATCGTTCAGGAGGTCTGTCTGGCACTATGTGAACAGTATGGGAAAGAGCCTCAGAAAGTGCCTGCAGACGAGGACGAGTTCCGCAAGTATATGATCGGTGTTGCTTATCACAAGTGCACCGATCATCTGCGGAGATATTACCGCACCCGAGCGAATACCTAATCCCCCGAAGAATGAGAGTGAAATACAGGATACGGCAACTGATCTTGCTGAAGGCCATGATGTGAATGAGTACGGCAGCGAGACTCATATCAAGCATGAGTCCTTTGCCAAGCGTGACGACAACGATGATTATACCATAGATTTCAGCGTGAGAGAGCGCACCATTGTCGGCTGCTGTGAAGTAAGCATCGATGGCAGAGCATTTGATACTGTTTGCGTAATACTCGCTGATGATATGAACGATCGTGTGCTTATCGAGCAGTATATAGATTGGAACGGCAGAACTGTACTGCAGCGTGAATTCATGGCAGATTCCATGATGATGAAAGACGGGATGAATATTGGCTTCAGATCCGAACATTATCCCCATGCCATAATGATAAACGGCAGCAAATATGTGTGCACGGCTGTGGCGGTAACTGATTTTATCTTCCGATGACAATAGCTCTCTGATATCAAGCGTAAACTACTTTACTGAACTTATCCTGGCCAAAGATCGGTCCTGACGACTGAAAGGTTTCATTTTGTGTGATCCTTTTGTACGTTCGTATCGATTTTTTTATTCACAGATGAACCTTTCGCACCTCTGAAACGAATATGTTTATGAATGCGGTCGCAGGGCTGCTTCCTTGACACAGGATATTGCATACGGTTATGAGGAGGATACAGCTATGGGATTAAATAAGACAACAGAAAACGCAAAGGTACAGCTCAACATTTTATTCAGAAATATGTTTGAATTCGACGATGCGGATATGGCGGGCTATGATGCCTGTTATGCGGATGCGTTCAGGCAGGGTGTCAATTTCTCGTATATGTCGACTACGTTCTATGCGCAGTTTGCAGCGGAGCTGTTCATCGGCATGATGGCATCGAGTGAGCTTCTGGAGCGGCTCGTTAAGGCTCTTGATGAAGAAAAGGCAGATATCGGCAACCCTGTTGTGTACTGGGATGAAAGCATGAATACAATGTGTTTCGGTATTCCCGGTAAGGACTATGAGGAAGATATCAAGGACCTTAATGCAGATGTCTGTGACATTGTAGTGATTGTATAGTAACAATGACGTAAAATGGGCTTACATTGGGATATATTATAATTGTAATAATACATGGCAGCCGAGAGCTGTGCGACAGTCGTGAACCATTAAAGAATTATAATGAAAAACGGAAGCAGGTAGCGTGCTTCCGTTTTTGCTTGATTACATTATGTTTTTCTGCCGACTAATTGACTTTAAGCAGATCTCACTGTATAATAAATATAACTTACTAATATATGTTGTTGAAAGGAACTGAAATGGAACATACAGAGCTTAGTAAATTGAAATTATATATCAGCGACAATGAAGTCTCATACAAGACGGACAGCAGTGTTGTAGAGATAGCAAGAAAGAATCAGGTCGAGCTTGCGAAGAAGATAACAGATCTGCTTATTGAAAGATATCATACTCCCGATATGTCGATGGAGCGTTTTTATCAGCTTATCGACCGTGAGCTTTATATTTCTGTTTCAACTATTAAAAAGATCTTTCAGTGTAAGTATACAATATCAAGAGATATTCTGTATAAAATAGCCGTAGGTCTTAAAATGGATATTGAAACAGCCGATTACTATTTCGGATTGTCAATGGAGGGCCCTCTCAATCATAATAATCTGACTGATCTTATCGTGATAAATGCACTGGAGGACGGCGACAGCCTTGACGATATGCTTTTGGAGTTTGTTGAGTACCTTAAACGCAAGGGTTAAATTGGACATTTCAAATGTCCTGGTTTTCAGGAAATGATGTGTTATAATCAAGGCATGAAAGGACAAGGAGGTAATAAAATGTCAAACTTTTCATGGTACAATTTTGATGCGGATTTTCTGAAAGCCGTGCTTAACGCACCTGAGACGCCCGAGGAGCTTCATGTGTCAGTCCCCGTTGAGGATAAGGAGTTCCTGATACCGTCAATGAACGTGCTGTGCACATATCCTGATATGGATTTTGTCAGGAGATACCGCACGCAGATCGAGTTCAGACTGATGAACAGATATCCTGAAGAGGTTCTGGAGATCGGCAAGCTCATGAAGATCGACAGCCGCAATCATCTGAGCGTGATAAATGAGCTGTCGAAGAAGACCCTTACCAAGTCGTTGGCTCAGGCGTATGCTGTCATGCTGGGAAACATCGGCGGAATGGATTGCGCCAACGTTTTTGAAAACCGTTTTTCCAGCATTACCGATATCGATATCGGTAAATGTATCCTTGATGATATCCCGATGTACGATTTCCAGATGAATGCAGTAACGGCACTGAGCAAGGATCTTATCACCGAGGATAAACGCTCAGGTATGCTGGTAATGCCGACAGGCAGCGGCAAGACACGCACGGCTGCATATTTCTTGCTGAAGCACATGGTCAGCAACGGATATCAGGTGGTGTGGCTGACGCATCGCTATATGCTCATCGACCAGACCGCAGAGGCATTCTATAATATGTGCCCGCTG
>JAZSEG010000090.1:0-13311 GCA_045531575.1 Oscillospiraceae bacterium
AGACCGCTTGGCCTCCGACTTATCTCCTTTTCAAGAGCTGTTTTCTGATCCTTCAGATCTGCCTTATCATCATTAAGCTGTGCAATGTCATTATTCAGCTTTGTGATCATATCCTCGCAACCGTGGATATCATCCAGCAGAGCGTTCATGAAATCCATGTTCTGAGAGCTGATGTTCTGCACCACATCCACATACACGAAGAAATCGTACCAGTCGTCCGAGCCGTCAAGGATGGGCAGATTATCGCTTGCATCGTTCATGTAAAGCGCACGGATGAGCTTTGCGAACTTCTTGAGGTTTGCCTCGTTCTCTTCTTCAAGACGGGAGATCTCCTTGCGGGTCTGCTCTATCTCTATCTCCTTGTCGTCAATAGCAAGCTCCACGGTGAAAATCTCGTATTCCTTTGTGGATATCTTCTGCTGAGTGGCGGTGATAAGATCACCGTAATTCTCTATCTCTGTCTCATAATTTGCGATCTGCTCCTCAATGAGACCCATCGCATATTCATTATCCTCGATATCACCTGCAAGACCGTCTATCTCTTTTTCGAGCTTCTCGCTTGCTTCCTTGTACTGCTCTGCAAGAGCCTCGTATTCCTCCAGCAGCTGATCGTACTGAGCAGTTGCCGAAGCTGATATATCAGGCGAAACGGACGGCGCTGAGATCACTGCAAACGCAGTGAGCATAGCCACAGCCGCTCTGCCGAGATTCTTTATTATCTTTTTATTTTTCCCCATTTTTTATCCTTTCCGAATGAAAACCTATGACCTTGTCGAAAAGCAATTGTATAGGCGGGCGAGAAAGTGTTAGATACTAGGAACCCGTATAACGGCTAGGCTTTGTGCCTGCCGTTGTGCGGGTGACGACGTAGATGACACTTTATCGACAGCCTGCAGTTATATTGTAACATTTAATAGCGCCTCTGTCAAGTGGAAATTGCTTCTATTATATAATACGGAACAAAGACGGAAAAGGTTGCACGCACATGAAATATCCCCCTGCATTGGCTATATCTTTGCATTGAAAAGCTGCGGATATCATGGTATACTTAAAACATCCCGAGGGGGACCGGTCATACTCGGGAAATAAAAAGAGGGGGTTCAACATAATGTGCAATTTCTTTACATTCTGCTGTGACTTCACTGCTCTTTGTGAGTGGCTCCGCAGCCTTTGCGCATAATCTGCGTGTGACATAAAGCAAGCCGTCGTTCGGGTGACCGAGCGGCGGCTTTGTTCATTATGGCTATATATAGCGAAAGAAATCTTGTGGATTATTGCCTTTGAAAATAATTCACTTCTGTGGTAAAATTAATATAATGACACAAAATGCGCGCAAACTAGTCGCAGAACTTCCACGGCATTGGGAAACGGAGGTAATATGGAGCTTCAGACAGGTAATTTCGTCATATATCGTTCTACTGAGATATGCAGGATAGACGGCTTTGAGGAAAAGAGCTTCGATAACGTAACGAGCAAGAATTATTGCGTTCTTGTACCTGCGGACGGCGGCAATTCAAGATATTATGTTCCTATGGATCTTGCTGAGTCCAAGCTGCGCCGTCTACTCACAAAAGAGGAGATAAACGATCTTATCAACGGCATGAAGGGCAAGCAGCCCGACTGGGGCGACACCGAGGATCGCCGCAAAAACGTATTCAACGAGGTGCTGAGCAGTGGAGATTACCGCCGCATAATCAGCATGCTGCATTCGTTGTACCTTGAAAGGCAGCAGCGACTGGCACAGGGCAAAAAGCTGCTTGCCGCAGACGAAAAGGCGATGAAATCCGCTGAATCATTAATAGACCGCGAGTTTGCTTTTGTGCTGGGCATAAAGGAGAACGAGGTCAGCGAATTTATCGCAGCAAAGCTTGCAGAGGAATAAACGTAAAGGACGGAAACCGATTCCGTCCTTTTTTATTTCTTATGTCTTTCGGGAATAAATACCACCATCACTGCGCCTGCAATAACAGCAAGCAGCAGCACGGCATGAAATGCATCGCAGAAGAAATAGCGCAGCGTAGCCATAAGGCGCTCTCCGTCACCAAAAAGCGATATCCCCACCGCTACTGCGGCTATCGCCGAGATAAGCACCGCTGCCGCAGCGCAATCCTTTGCGTGACGTATAAGCTCATTCTGCTCGCCCTCCACCCTGTCGCACAGGCGTTCGAGAGATGTGTTCGCCGCCTCCAGTGCAGGTACGAGACCTATAGTCAGCAGCAGCACCGCCCACTCACCACGGGTCAGCTCATAAAAGCCTGACGCCACGAAAATCACTATCGCCGCTGCGCACAGGTGGAAACGGAAATTCCGCTCGCCAAGGCAGTGCAGAAAGCCTCTGCCTGCATAGACGAAGCCTTTAAGGAACTTTTTCATATCACTCACGGGTGATGCCCAGCTTTTCCAGCACCTTATCCTGCTTGCCGAACATCAGCTTTTCGTCCTCCTCGCTGTCAACGTGGTCATAGCCCAGCAGATGGAACAGCGAATGTGTTATCAGGAACGCCACCTCACGGCGGTAGGAGTGTCCGTACTCCTCTGCCTGCTCCTTTGCACGCTCGAGGGATATCACGATATCACCGAGAAGTATCGCACCTGTTTCGGGGTCTGTGTCGAAGCTCTCTTCATCGCCGAGGGGGAAAGAAAGCACATCTGTAGCCTTGTCTATGCCTCGATGCTCGTTGTTTATCTCACGGATGGCGTCGTTATCCACAAGTGTTACAGATACCTGTGCATCCTCCTCTATCTGCTCTTCTTCAAGAGCGGCACGGGTGCACATTTCAATAAGCTGCTCCATATCCTCGGGAGCAGCAAGCTTTTCCTGCTCGTCGCTCAGAAAAATCTCTATCTTCATGTCTTATCTCCTGTTGAAGTCTTTTTTAGGTGCCTGATCCTTAACGCTGTAGTTCTCGTAAGCCTTTACGATATCCTGAACCAGCTTATGGCGCACTACGTCCTTGTCACTGAAACGGTTCTGTGCAATATCATCCACATTCTTCAGCACCTTGAGAGCCTCTACCAGACCCGAGCGTGTGCTTTCGGGCAGGTCTATCTGTGTGATATCGCCAGTGATGACCATCTTACTGTTGAAGCCGAGACGGGTCAGGAACATCTTCATCTGCTCACGGGTGGTATTCTGCGCCTCGTCAAGGATGATGAAGCTGTCATCCAGTGTGCGTCCTCTCATATACGCCAACGGAGCGACTTCTATCGCACCACGCTCCTGAAGCCTTGCAAAAGCCTCCTGTCCGAACATCTCGAACAGTGCGTCATACAGCGGTCTGAGATACGGATCCACCTTGTTCTGCAGATCGCCCGGGAGAAAGCCCAGCTTCTCGCCTGCTTCAACTGCGGGACGTGTGAGGATTATGCGCTGTATCTCATGCGCCTTGAATGCACTCACCGCCAGCGCCACCGCAAGGTAGGTCTTACCTGTACCCGCAGGACCAACGCCAAAGGTGATGGTGTTCTTTCTTATCATATCGCAGTATTTCTTCTGACCGAGCGTCTTGGGCTTTATCGGCTTTCCCGAATAGCTGACGCATACGCAGTCGGAGGACATAGTCTCCACCTCGTTCTCGGTGCCGTCATTCACCATGGATATCACATAACGCACGGACTGCTCGTTCAGCGCCTCGCCCTTGAAATAAAGCTTCGAGAGCGACTGCATAGCCTTTTCCGCACGGGAGACCGCAGGCTCATCGCCCGAGATCTTTATATCGCTTCCACGGCTGAATATCGTCACCCCGAACGCCTTCTGTATCAGATTCACATTGCTGTCAAGATCGCCGAATACGGCATGAAGCTGCTCCATGCTATCCATATTTATCGTTATTTCTGCCATTCAGTTTCCTTTCCTGCTTCAACAGACCAAATATCTATATGTCAATTATACCACCGCAAAGCAATGTTGTCAATAAATCTGACCGCACCTATTGCAGATGCGGTCAACAATATTCATATTATGTGGTGCTGATACCCTTGCAGAAATGCTCGGTATAGTAAGAAGATGTGATATTTATCTCCTTCACCTGAGTTCCCGGCATAAGGCAGGCTATCATGATGCCGTCACCGCAGTAGATGCCTCCAAAGGTCACAGTCGCCTTATCCTCGCCGTAAAAGAATGCGAGATCACCCTTGCGCAACTCGTCAAAGGTGAGCGCCGTACCCATCTCGGACTGCGCCCTTACGCCTCTCGGGCAGGTGATATAGCCATTTTCACGCAGAACGTAATAGATAAATCCCGAGTTGTCAAAGCCGACTTCGGGGGTATCTCCGCCATCCGCAAAATCTATGCCTATAAGCGAGTGCGCAGTGGCAACTATATTATCCGCCGCAACACTGTCATAGGAGCTGTCGACGATCTCTGCAGGCGCAGAAGTCTCAGGTGGTTCGGTCGTAACAGGCGCAGCCGCCAACGGAGACTCCTCCGTCGGTTGCACGACAGTCTGCATAGTGGTGGATGAGGTAGTCTGTCTGCTAATATCGGAGGAGCTTTCCTCCTTGTTATTATCGTTTCCTGCGCCACTGATGAGAACAGTAGCCACGATGATGCCTATGCTTATCATAGTCACCGCCAGAATCAGCAGGATGTTATTCTTCATTGCGTCACCTCTTGCCGTATGTCCAAACTAGCTTCTTTATACTTTTCCCTTTTCATATCTCTACTATGTTATGATTATATTATACAGAATGTGACCTTAAAATTCAAGTACATTTTAGTTACAATTTTCTTACAAAATGGTAACAGCTGCGAAAAACAGAAGCGCCCCACATAACAGGGCGCTTTTGCACTTATTCAAATCTGAACCATTCGAAATCAAATTTTGAGCCGGGCAGGAAAACAAAGCTGATATCATTTATGCCTGTAAGCTTCGGGATATCGAATCTCTGCTCGCTTATGCCGTCGGAATTCTTGAACTCCAGCAACACACTGGTCTGGTCGCCGCCTGCGGGAGTATATCTCAGCTGCACCGCATTGGCAGGATTAGAGGTATATCCGCAGATAGTGATAGCGGATGCTCCCGTCTCACCGAAGTCGAGTGCATCATAGTTGATGATAACATTGTTGCCGATGCTCTCAACGTGCTTGCCGTTCAGCTTGTAGTCATCGCCGTAGATGCTGTCGCTCTCGCCTGCATAGTTCACATCGAATGCACGGTCAACCTCAACGAACTCCAAGCCGCCGAAGATGATGCCGGGGCATACAACGATACTGATGTTATGAACTCCCTGCAGTCTGGGTATAGAGAAAGTCTGTCCTGCAAAGCCGCACCAGTGCTTGTTATCGTTGAAACGTACGGTATCAAGCTGCCATGCGCCCTCCTCACCGGGAACGCCGCTCCACACCTCGATATCCGCATCAAAGCAGGTGCCGATATGCAGCAGCATGGTCTCGCTGCCTGTTCTGCCGAAATCGATGTTCTTGTAGGTCAGGATCGTCTTGCCGCTGAAGCCGCTCACTGCGCCGCCCTCTACAAGGTTGATATCAGAAGAACTTCTGTCCAGCTTGCTTGCGGAGATAAAGCTATATGCGTCGGTGGTAGCTGCGCCGAGTCCTGTCACTGTAAACGGAACATCCGCCCACACCTGCGGCTGGTCTGCACCGTTGTTTACAAACGCTCTTGCAAAGAAGCTTCCGTCGCCGATGGCGGTAACGGTGGCAGTATTGCCCTCCCATGCAGCTGTAGCGAAGTTCACCTCAACGCCTGTGTCACGCACGCACTTCCATGTTATATCGGAATATGTGGCGTTTTCAGGGAAGAACTTTACGGATATCTCAACGGAAGTTCTTTCCGCATTAAGCTCATGCACCTCGCAGGAGGGAACTATCTTTCGTACAGGGATCTCATTCGTATATTCTGTCATTACAACGGGATATGCATTATCTGTTACTACAGAAACGCCTTCCACATCGCACTGCTTGACGGAAGCCAGAGTAAGCTGTGCACCCTTCATATCCTCGGAGCTTATCTTCACTGTGATATCGCCCTCGTCAAGGGTACTCTGCACCATAGCCAGCAGCTTACCGCTGAAGAGTCTGCGGTTATCGCCCTTGTAGCTGTCGTAATCGGTGCTGTCGCCGTTATCGAGACCCACAAGGCGGCCTGCACCGCTTACCTCCACCTTTATTCTGTTTCTTGCATTGCCTACAGGGACGCCGTTCTTATCTGCAACGGATATCTCCACAAATGCAATATCTCTGCCATCTGCCGCAAGCTCATTCTTATCTGTGACTGCAATGACCTCAGCAGGATCGTCAGGGGTACTGAGTGCTTCGGAAACGATCAGCTTGCCGCTCTCGTCATAGCCCTTGGCGATAAGCTCGCCTGCTTCATACACAACACGGAACTCCGCACGCATACGCTCGTCCGTAAGAAGCTTCATCTCGTGCTTGCCGATGCTCTTGCCGTTAAGGAAAAGCTCCACGGTGTGCGCATTGCTGTAGATGATGACATCGATAGGATCACCCTCGTTGAAATCCCAGTAGGAGGGCACGATATGGATCATCGGCTCGTCTGTCCAGACGCTCTGATAGAAATAGTAGATATCCTTAGGGAAACCTGCGGTATCCACTATGCCGAAATAGCTGTTCTTTGTGGAATAGGGAGTAGGCTCGCCGATGTAGTCGAAGCCTGTCCAGATATACTGACCGCCGCAGAAATCGTGATCTCTGTCAAGGCGCCAGCTCTTCATTGCGGAGCTGCCCCATCCTACCACGCTGTTATCCAGCGAGCTGCACTGCAGGCTCTCATGCGTCAGCAGCGGCGCATCGGCGGGGAACAGATATACACCTCTGGAACGCACTGCGGAAGCTGTCTCGCTGCCGTAGATAGTCCAGTCGGGATACTTCTCGTGATGCTCGTTATACAGGCGCTCGGTGTAGTTGTAGCCTGCGATCTTTACGATATCGGAGCATTTCTGCGCATTCTCACTGGTCATGAAATTCGAGCCGATAGTCGCATACGCATTGTGCTTGGGATCATATTTCTGAACATAATCATACAGGCGCTGGGCTATCTCTATTCCATGGGGATCGTTGGTATCGCTTATCTCGTTACCGATGCTCCACATGATAACGCAGGGATGATTTCTGTCACGCTCCACCCAGCTTCTCACATCACGCTCTGCATGCTCCTTGAAGAAACGGTGGTTATCGAACTCCGTCTTGGAATTCTCCCACATATCAAATGACTCGCAATCCACCAGCAGACCCATCTCATCGCAGATATCCAGCAGCTGCTTTGTGGGCATATTGTGGGAGGTGCGGATGGCGTTCACACCCATCTGCTGCATTATCTCCATCTGACGGCGCAGTGCCGCCTCATTATATGCCGCACCCAGTGCGCCGAGATCGTGGTGCATGCACACGCCGTGCATCTTGAGCTGTCTGCCGTTCAGCACAAGACCCTTCTCAGGCAGGAACTCCAGCTTTCTGTAGCCGTAATTCACATACTCTATCTGCAGCAGCTCCTCGCCCTTATACAGCTCCACTGCAAGGGTATAGAGATTGGGGCTTGTGATATCCCACACGGCAGGTGACGAGATATCGAAGCTGTTCACGAACACCTCAGTATCGCCGCCGAACTGCACATTCTGCTCGAATGCCGCAATTCCGTCGCCGTCGGGATCCAGCACGGTAAGCACCATGCGCATATCCGCAGCCTCGCCGCAGATATCGGTCTCCACCTCGGCATTCCACATATTTCCCTCGGTGTTTTCGGTGTGGATATAGATGCCGTTGGTGCGGATATATGTCGCAGGGCGCAGCTTCAGTGTAACATCACGGTAGATGCCTGCACCTGCATACCATCTTGTGTTGGGTGCCTGATATCTCACACGCATGAGCAGCTCGTTTTCGCCCTCATGAAGAAAATCGGTGATATCATGCTCGAAAGCGGTATAGCCGTATGTCCAGCTGCCTGCCTCTCTGCCATTCACAAACAGTGTGGAGTCCATATAAACGCCGTCAAAATTCAGCATGATTCTTCCCGAAAGCTGCTCAGACGCAACGCTCAATGTGCGCTTATACCAGCCCTCGCCTGTCTTGTAAAGATTAGCTGTATCGCCGATATGCCAGTCATGCGGGATCTCCACATCATACCACTTGTTTTCTGATAGCTTTGCAGGCTCTGTGCCGATATCGGTCAGGCAGAACTGCCAGCCGTCATTGAATAGAATATCCTTTGCGGTCATTTGTTGTCCTCCGTTGTTTTATATAGTTTATCAAGTGTTTCAAGAAATCGTTTTTCCGTTTCCTCAAACGGAACGAAGCTGTAATCGGGTGCCGAGGCTATCAAAGGCGCTTCATCATAAAGCGCCAGTCCGCCCAGTGCAAGAAATTCGTGATACAGCATGGCATCGTCTATCTCCTGCACTGCTCTCAGCATCTGCTCATCCGCAGGATCAAGACCGAATCGGCGGTATATCACGCTCTGAAGCCGATGCTCTATCTCCTTGTACTCCGCCAGCTGACGCTTCACGGGTCTGGTGATATCCGATATAAATGCCTCGCTGGCATCATGAAGCAGGCAGGCGAGGCGTATGTCGTCGGAATATCCTCTCAGCCGTGCCTCCTCTTCGCAGGAAAGGCAGTGCTGCGCCACAGAATAAAAGCCTGTGAAATGCCCGTTCGCCCTGCAGATATAGGATAGCGCATGAGCGATATCCACGGGAGAAATATCCTCTTCAAGAGGAGACAGCGGCGAGAAGCTCACGCCGCTGTATGTATAGATGTGTGTGTTTGGGATCATTGTAACTCCATCAGTTGGGAACCACCGTCAGCTGATCGCCGATAATGGTAACTCTGGATTTGCCGTAAACCTCCGTCACATCCAGTGTGAGGAAGTTGATGCAGAAGCGTGCACCCGGGAACAACCTCATGCAGGTAGCCGAAAGAGCATCCTTGTTCTTGATATCCTCCTCCAGTTGGGAGATAAGGATGGACAGCTCCTTCTTCTTAATGGTGCTGAACAGCTTGTTCTGCGTTTCAAGCTTCACCTGACGCTGCTGCTCATCCGTAAGCACTCCGCCCTGCTGCACCTTCTTGTGCTTCAGGTATTCAAGATTCTTGACAGCGCTGTCATAGCGCTCGCCGTACTGCTCCAGCTCGCTCTCTGCCTTGCGCTTGCGGGCAAAGGTAACAGAGCCGTCGCCGATATTTATAAGAGTCTGCGTATATTTTTCAGAGCCGATCGTTCCTGCGGTTATATCACGCATTGCAGTGATCTTACCACCAACGATAGTACCATTGCCCTTCGCCTTCAGTTCGCCGTAGCAGAACACCTCGCAGAAAGCGAACTCCTTGGACTCCACGCTGCCCTTTGCCTGAATATTGGCAGTCTGACAGAAGCCTGCGCTGACATTGCCCTCGCACTTGACAGTGGAATTTATGATACCGCTCACCACGGTGACATTGCCGCCTGCTGTAATATCCGATGAGAAAACGCTGCCATCGATGCGGACGTTCTTGCCTGCCTTGATGGAGAAGCCCTCCATCACATTGCCCTTGACATGGACATCACCGAAGAAATCGATATTTCCCACCGAGATATCCAGATCGCTGAATACCGTTACGGTATCCTCGACATTGAAGCAGCCCACGCCGTATGTAATGTGTCCGTCGCACGCCGCAATGATATACTTACCATCAGCAGAAATAACGGAATTTTTACCGATAGCAGGCTTTGCCGCCTTTCCTGCCTCGGGAGGGATCTCCTCGCCGAAGATATTCATGCCGGGTTCGCCGGGAGTGGGGGGAATTATCTCTGCGATAATATCACCCTTGCGTATCTTGACGATGGTGCCAAGCTCACGGAAATCCGCATTGCCGAATTCATCGCACTTAGGCTGCACCACACGCTTCTTCTCATACTTGAACTCAACAACGCCGTTTATGCCACGCTTTGCGGGGATAGCTCTCGCAATACACACAGGCTGCTCATAGACATGGTTATCCAGCATATCACGGATATCAAACTCATCAATACCCGCAACTATGCCCTTTTTATTGAGCTCCTGCGCAATAAGCTCCATAGTGACAGGGCGTCCGCCGTTCATGGGAGCATACAGCGTAAGGTTGCACAGCATGCCCGAATTATCATATGTAAGATCCACACGGCCGTCTATAACAGGAGGTCTCTCCATGCGAGGACCTGCGGAACTCATTTTACTCTGGATATTTTCGTCGAACATAATTACTCCATACCTCTAGCAGTCGTCATGCATAATATCTTCTCTCAGGTGCGGCGGATGATCTCAGGAACATCCAGCAGGCTTTCAGCCTGTGCGAAGATCAGACCATTAAGCTCCTCATCAGGCGGCGTGAGATCGGGAACCATCACCGTCACACAGCCTGCCGCTGCCGCAGAGCGCACACCATTCGGGGAATCCTCCAGCGCCATGCACTCCGACGGCGCCAGTCCCAGCTGTTCAGCCGCATAAAGATAAATATCAGGCTTAGGCTTGCCGTATTCCACCATCGTTGCACATACTATCCTGTCAAAACGGTCAAAGATGCCCACTCTACCGAGATAATCCTTCGTGCGCTCAAGATCAGTTGCAGTGGCGATTGCCGCAGATATTCCCTGTTCCTTCAGGAAATCCAGCAGCTCGCACACGCCCTTCTTGAGTTCAAGGCCGTTTTCCGCAAGAGCCTCTGTCATAAGCTCCATACGGCGGTTACGGATCTTTACATAATCAAACTCCTCACCGAACAGACCCTGCAGATATGGTATAGCAAACTTTCTGTGCAGGCTGCGGATATTGAGAGCATGCTCCCTCTGCATAGGGAAACCCGCTTCGTTAGCCGCCTGACACCAATATCTGACGAGCAGCTTCTCAGTATCAAGGATAAGCCCGTCCATATCAAAAATAACCGCCTTTACCATACCTGACCTTAACCGCACCTTTGCCGTTTTTTAGTAAATTGCACAAAATATTCAAACATATGCAACACCATTTATCATATTATAACATAATAGACGCAACCTTGTCAACAGATAATTACAATAATTCAAAAAACCGCAGGGAATAAATCTCTGCGGTCATTTGTATCAATTTTCATCCACTTCAGCTGCGTCAGGCTCAACGTAATGATTGACATATTCCGCAGTCGTATAGTAACGCTCCGTATCGGTAGGGAGATTCTTCTTTCTGAGCCTTCCCGAGATATACTCCGCAAACAGCAGGTAGATCACAGCGAAAACAGGAGCGCCCAGCAGCATTCCCGGAATGCCGAAAAGTCCGCCGCTGACGATGATGGAGATAAGCACCCACAGTGCAGGAAGGCCCATCGTCTCGCCGAACATGAAAGGCTTGATGATATTTCCGTCACACTGCTGCAGAACGAGAACGAATATGCCGAACCAGATGACCTTTATGGGATCCACCAGCAATATCAGGATACCGCAGGGAATAGCGCCGATGAAAGGTCCGAAGAACGGTATCAGGTTTGTCACACCGCACACCATTGATATCAGCATTGCATAGGGCATGTCCATAAGCGCCAAGCCGATATTCATGAGTATAAAAATTATAATGGCATCCAGCAGATTGGAGATGATGTAGGTCTTGAATATCTTGTTGCTCTTGCGCATAACGGTAAGGACACTCTGGCACTTATCGTTCTTCACGAACGCAAACAGCACCTTCTTCGCCTGAGCGATAAGGCGCTCCTTGCTGAACAGAAGATATATCGCAATGATAAAGCCGATAAGAACGTTCTTCAGAGCGACCAGAATATTAGTGATAACTCCGATAACGCTAGCCGAAACACTGCCGATGATATCCGAAGCGACAGGCGCTATCTGATCGGCGATCTTGTCGATGATGGTGCTCAGCTCGCTGAACTCCTCGGAGATGTAATTTGCAAGATTCGGGTTATTTGCAAAGATATCTTTCAGCTTTGTTTCGAGATTTCTTGCATACTGCGGCATCTGATCCGCAAGATCAACGATACTCTGCGCAACATGCGGAACGATGGCAATGCACATTCCCACAATAACTGTAAGCACAATTAAAAAGGAGACAGTCACAGCAAGAGCCTTTGCGGCTGTCCTGTAGCGTCTGCGCTTCTTTGCCGCCTTCGCCTCAGCCTTTGCCCTGTCCTCCATGGGAGCAATCTTTACAGCCTTATGCTTCAATCCGTCAAAAACACGGTTCTCAAACCAGTCCACCAGCGGATTCACCACATAGGCTATCACGATGCCTATAATGATGGGGGCAATGACCTCGCCGATCCAGGAAAAGCCATTGGCAAAGGACTCATACTTGAAGATAAACACCACAAACAGCACCGAAAGCACGATAACGATAAGCGCATAAGCGGCGATAGTGGTATATTTCTTATTCCATTCCAGTCTGATAAAGATCATCTCCTTTTTACCCGAATCTCAACGATACGGACATAACGTCTATAAAACGATTTTACCACATACCAAAGTCAATGTCAATCGTCAGCAACGCAGACACACCGATCTTTGCCATGCCTTTACTGCAATTATTGCCACAGACCTAAGCGGTAATCAACAGAGCAAAAAACCGCCCCGTCAACAACGGAGCGGTACGGTTATTCTTAATCTGAAAGGTAGGACTTCACAAGCACCTGCAGAAGCTCATCACGATCTATATGGCGGATAAGTCCTCTGGCATTGTTGAAGGTGGTGATGTATGTAGGATCCTCTGAAAGGATGTAGCCAACAAGCTGGTTGATGGGGTTGTAGCCCTTCTGCTTGAGAGCATCATACACAGTGGTAAGGATCTCCTTCATCTCATTTTCTCTGTCATCATGAACAGAGAACGTCATAGTCTTATCTATCATAAAATTTCAATCCTCCTTAATCCGCACGCGCAGAAAATGATAAACGTCAGTTATCTTTACGATTTTAATTATACACTTTCCTCCTGAAAAAAACATCCGACTTTCTGATTTTATGGCTTTCAAAGGCCGAAAATCTATAATTATCACAAATTTTTCTTTCTTTGTTTGGATATTCTCACAAAAACATATCACAAAAATCTACAAATTTATAAAATTTGCTAAACCTCTTGTATAATGACGTTTTTTATGATATAATATAGAGTGTATTTATGTACAGTGTCGCAACACTGTAGTAAAGTAATTGGCATATAATAATTATTTATTTCAGGAGGATATACAGACATGGCTGTTGCAGACGGTGGTTTCAGACAAGTTGCCTTAGGCTTCGATAAGAATGAGGTAAACGCATACATAAGCGATCTTCGTAAGAAGATGAAGTCCATGGAAGAGGACATGAAGGCTAACGACAAGAAGACCGAGGAAGCATTAAAGCT
>JAZSEG010000271.1:0-8926 GCA_045531575.1 Oscillospiraceae bacterium
ATATGCCTGAGTGATTGCTTCGCAATCACCTTGCAAACTCCATTTCGCATTCCCCTGATGGGAATGCGATTTTGCTGCGCAAAACCATTACGTTTGCCACAGATCTCCTTTTTAAATGTCCCTACGAATGATCTGCGATTAAAACGCACCTACAAATTCCGATTTAATGAAAGGAACGATATTATGCAGTATGTAGTTACCAACGCACAGATGAAGCTCGCTGAGGAGATAAGCGACCGTGAGAGCCTTTCTTACATCCGACTTATGGAGAATGCCGGCATCGCCTGCGCCGAGGAGATAATGAAGCTCGCACCGAAGGGCTGCTATATCACCATCCTATGCGGCAGCGGAAACAATGGCGGCGACGGCTTTGTTATATCCTCGGTGCTGGCTTCCCACGGTATCTCCTCCGCCGTTATACTGGTGAACGGTCAGCCGCAGACGGACTGTGCAAAGCTCCATTTCAGCAGGCTTTTCGACGCCAAGATACTGGACTGGGAGCTGCACCGTGAGGCATGCTGCGATCAGATAGTGCGCTCCGATGTGGTGGTGGACTGCATCTACGGCACGGGCTTCCATGGCACTCTGCCCGCAGAGGCCGCAAACGCCATCCGCTTCGCAAACAACTGCCCCATCCGTGTGGCGGTGGATGTGCCGAGCGGCGTGAACTCCGACACAGGCGAGATGGACAAGTGCTGCTTCAAGGCGACTCACACCCTTATCATCGCTGCGATAAAGAAAGGTCTGCTGTCGCTCCCCTGCAACGACCGCATCGGCAGCACTAAGCTGCTGGATATCGGCATTGACGAGTTCTGCTTCGGTGACGATATCGTTGCCGCAATTACTGACGATACCTTCCGCCGCCCCTTCCCCGCAAGACTGCGCTCCTCACACAAGGGCAGCTACGGAAAGCTGCTGAACATCGCAGGCTCGCTGAATTTCAACGGCGCCGCTGCCATGTCCACAAAGGCTGCGCTGCGCACGGGCGTGGGTCTCTGCATACTTGCTGCGCCCAAGACCGTGGTGCAGATGCTTGCACCATCTATCCACGAGACCACCTACAGACCTCTGCCCGAAGACGAGAACGGATTTATCGCAGACACCGCCGCAGAATGCATCGACATCAGCGGCGCTACCGCCATAACCATCGGCTGCGGCATGGGCAACACCGCCGCAACGCAGAAAATGGTGGAATATGTCATCAGAAATGCAGATGTTCCTATCATAATCGACGCGGATGGAATAAATTCCATTTCCCGCAATATAGATATACTGAAGGAACGGACGAGCGAGCTTATCCTCACGCCCCATGTGATGGAGTTCAGCAGGATAAGCGGTCTTTCGGTGGAGGAGATACAGGCCGACCGCATAACTGCCGCAACGGAGTTTGCGAAGA
The DNA here is from genome assembly GCA_045531575.1 of Oscillospiraceae bacterium. Lineage (GTDB taxonomy): Bacteria > Bacillota > Clostridia > Oscillospirales > Ruminococcaceae > CAG-115. The sequence goes on from JAZSEG010000271.1 coordinate 1,397, forward strand.
AACACGGAGTAACTGTTGTGCTGAAGGGCGCAAACACCGTCATCGCATCCCATAACGGCGAGACTTATGTGAACATCTGCGGCAACTCGGGACTTGCCAAAGGCGGCAGCGGCGATGTGCTTACGGGCATCATCGGTGCGATGGTCGCACAGGGCATCGCTCCCGTAAGAGCGGCTGCCTGCGGCGTTTACTGCCACGCACTGGCATCGGATATGCTGGCAGAGACCATGCCGCTTGAAAGCATGCTCCCCTGCGATATCATCGACACTCTGCCTGAGGTCTTCCGTTCCTAATACAGGGGCAAAAAAGCCCCGCAGAAAACGGAGGCTTTATGAGAATAACGAGGTACATCCTTCTTGCAGCGCCGCTGCTTCTTTGCGGCTGCGACACCGCAGAGCTTATCGGCAGGCCTGCGCCCGATTTTGACAAGACTTATTCCGTCACCGCCGAGATAGGCTACGGAAACAGCTCTGCCACCGCCGATATCACCCGAAACGCCGAGGGCAACTGGAACGTGAGCTTTACGGAGCCTGCATTCCTGATGGGCGTGGAGCTTGCCCTCGCAGACGGCAAGGTGAGCGCAACGCTAGGTGATATCACTGTCACTGCGGACAGCAACGACGTCTACACGCTGATGCCCGATATCATCACCGAGGTGTTGGATTCCCTGCCTGAGGTCTCATCCGAAAACATCAGTGAGAGCGAGGGCGTTTTCACGCTGAACACCGCCTACGGCAGCGACCGTGCCGTGGTCACATCCGACAGCAGCGGCGGTCTGCTGACGCTGAAATGCCCTGCACAGCAGCTGAGCGTGAAGTTTTCGGGGCAGCAGGATATCGCACCTGTCGATACCATCGAGACCGAGGAAACATTTGAATTCATCATCGAAGAATAGCGCAAAAAGACCTGAGAGGAAAATCTTCTCAGGTCTTTCGTATTTGTGTTATACAGCCATATCGAGCGCTGCGCCCTTCTGCTTTGCAGGATCATCCATGCCTACAGCGAACTTCTCTGCCTGATCGCCGCCACGCTTCAGCATGGTTCTGGTGGTGCCGCCCGAGATATATACCTTGCCGCACTCCTCGCAGATGCCTGTGTGCAGCGTTACGCTCTGAGAGACTATCTCATCACCGTCACGCTTTGCCTTTGCCTGATTGCGCACGACGTGCTCCTGCTCGTGGCCTCTCACCTGTGCCGCAGCAGCCTTAGGATCTATCTTCGTGGGAGTCTGGAACGAAACGCCCGAATCATCCGAGCCATCCTGATACTTTCTGTTTTCACAGGTCTTGCACTCATAGCTATCGAAACGGCGCTTTTTATCCGCTTCCTCATCCACGCCGTTTACAAGGCTGTTGCCCTTTTTGGAGCCATCCTGCGCAGCCTCGGGCTTGCGGACATCCTCTGCCCTGCGCATATTGCCGATATAAGCGTTCATGCCTGCAAGCACGCCGCTCATGCCAATGCCGATAGGATCGATCATAAAAAGCACTCCTTTCGTTGTTTTCTTTATTTAGTATAGCATATCTTTACGGAAAAATCAAGGGGATATCAGTATTTTCTGAAGGTGATGACGGGGCGCACGCCGTGATATTCCTCCGCTCTTTCCGAAACGTTCATCGCAATGCCAATGTAATCGATAGTAGCGCCACCTTTGGTGAGACAGGGAGAACAGTCGCCTGAAGACGTTACACACCAGTATTCCTGAGTGGTGCCGCCATACCTGCTGTTTTCAGCCAGTGCATATGCAGTATAATCGGATGCCATGATATATTTTGACATATCAAAAAAAAGCGAGGTTGTAGGAACAATGACTGAATCAGCGTTGATGGGATCGGAAGCCGACAACGCAGGAAGCTTACGGCTGCTAAGATAGCTGCGTTCTTTCTCAGAAAATGCTCTGAAATAAAAATCCATGTTAAGATAGTTTCTGAGCCAGCTGTCCTCCCAGCTATCCCATGCGCCGAACGGCTGCACGGTAAGCACCCTCAGGCTCATTGCCGAGAGATATCCGTCCTCGTTGTGGATGACCACCCATTCTATCGGCTCTGTGCCGTCGGCGGTGTTGCCGTTCTGCTCGAAATTTCCGAACACGAAAACCTGACCCACGCTGTAATTATCCACCATTTCTGCGCCAAACGCCATGACATCATCAGGAATGTAGGATGGGATATAACTTTCGCCGTTGATGTGCGCACGGGCTTCTTTCAGCATTTCATCAGCCTCGGGAACACCCTCGTGAGGCTCAAGCACACTGATCGCACCATAATAATCTCCCCTGTCATCCATATCACTTCGAGCCAGTATGCAGGCAAAATGAGCCGCTTCTTCCTCATAGCCATCTATCTCTGCGAGATTTTCCGCAAGCCTTTCGGCGGTGTAATCGGGTCCGTTTTCGATATAATGCTCAATAAGAGTTATATAGCCATCGCCACGCACCCACTCGAAGCCTACGGCATTGCGCAATGCCCATAAGCTGTCCTCGGCACGCTCGTAATCGCCTGCATTGATATATTGCGTTACCAGTCCTGCATGGCAGTGCGGCTCGATATTCAGTACCTCATCGCAAACGCACGCCGTATCCAACAGTTCAAGAGCCTCGGTGTAATTGCCCTCGTCTATCTTCAGCTTCGCCATATTGCAGGTGATGGAGCAGTGGCGCTCACGGGAATCGGAATAGTTACCCAGACCGCTGAATATCGCCCTCGCCATGGCGTAGTCGCCGCTTTCGTACAGCGCCTCTGCCTGCTGATAGCGCAGCTCTTTCAGCATATTATCGGAGTCTGAGTAGCCGTCCAGTTCCATCAGGATATCCTCCGCAGCTTCGGTATCGCCCTGCTGAATCAGTTCCACAGCCTGCCTGTAATAGCACTCCAGCGCCCACTGATCGCTGTTGTTGTAGTCGCCGAGGGTCTCAAACACAAGTCTTGCATCGTCGTAGCTGCCCATTTCGAGCATTGCCCTGCCGCTGAGGAATGCCACACGCTGTTCCTGCTGCTCGTCAAGCTCGGCCTCCTGCAGCTTCAAGCAGCGCTGCAGAGCCTCCGACGGCTCGCCGTTGTTTATGAGATTTTCTATCACCATAAGCTCGCCGTTTATTTTGGCGTAAGAAAATGCGTCGGTATCCTGAGACTCAACTATCTGCGCAGGCGGAGTCAACGTGGACTCCTGCACGCCGAGCGAGGAATTGCTTATTCCCACGAGAGCAACGAGCGCTCCCACAAGAATAAATACAGAAGCTGCAATGACGAGAACCGTCACCTTTTTGGCACGCTGACCACTGCTGCTGTAATATCCCGAATCCACGGCACGCTGCTTTGCCGTGAGCATTGCAATCTTCGATGCGCAGGTGTTCGCCATCTCACGGCAGTCACGATAATCCCCCATCTGCGCAAGGGTAAGCTGCAGATTCTGAAGCTCGGGGATGTTGTTGCTGCTCTGAAGCTTTGCAACGCAGGCTGCGTATATCTGCTGCAGGCGCTGCTCTTCGGCGGCACTGGCGGATTCTGCCGCAAGGCTGTCTGCCTGAGCCGCAAGCGCCGCAGAATCCTTGTAATCTCCCAGCATACGGAAGCCCTCTGCCGCTTCACGGCAGCTGCCCCTCTGCATAAGCTCGGTGTATCTGCCGTAAAGAGCGGCATTAAGGTATTCCCTCAGCCTGAAGCGCAGACCCTCGCTGCCGTATCGCATGGCGTTGCGGTAGTTTTCGGATACGGAGAAATCCTGACGCACCGTGTCAAGCGAAGCCGTTTTATACTCCGCCATAAGCAAGATAAGATGCGCCTCGCCGTTTTCGGGGTCCTCCTCAAGCATCCTGTTTGCGGCTGCGGCTGCTTCGGTGAACTCGCTGTCCTCGAGGTGCAGGTACGCTCTTCTCAGCAGCGGGTCATCCTTTGGCGCAGTCTCTGCGGCAGGCGGCTTTCTCAGCGCCGAAACACCGAGGAGCGAGGAAAGGCTCGCCACAAGGTCGTTCTCATAGCCGAGCCTTGTCATATCTACCGCCTGATACGGCTTCAGCACATCGGGCAGCTTATCCGCAGGCATTCCACGGTACATGGGTATCATCACCCTGCGGCTGTCCTCTGCGGCAAGGGCGGCAAAGCGGCTGCAGGCGTTGCTCACCCACACATCGGCAAAGCTTTCCTCGCTGAAGCCCATAACTATCATCACTCTTGCGTTGTTCAGCGCTGCATATATGTACGGCTCCCACTCGCTGCCCTGCACATCCTCTAAGGAGATATCGGGGCAGAAGACCTTGAAGCCATCATTCGTGAGCCTTGTGTACAGGCTCTTTGCGGCTGTATGCTCGGGGGTGGTGAGACCTCGCTCGTCACGCTCACGGCAGCTGAGATAGATATCATAGCGCTCTCCGCCACGGGAAAGCTCCACCATGCGGCGGCGGATGCGGTCTATCTCGGCAGCCTGCTTCTCCATAACGGAGCGCTGCTCCCTGTCCGCATAGCGAAGCGCTGTGCGGTAATCCCCGTCGGCAAGCAGCGAGCGTGCCTGAGTCCTGTTCATTGCAACTGCCGCCTGACCGTCTGCGCCTGCGGTAAATTCCACGCCGTATCGGCAGAGCAGCATCGACCAGTAAAGATCCGCATCGGTGGGATATGCCCGTATAAGCTCCTCATACAGAGCTATCGCCTTGTCATAGCGGTATTCACGGCGGTAGCGCTCCGCAGAACGACATATCTCCGCCTTTTCCTCATCATCTATCAGCGGCACGGTCTGCGTTACTCCGCAGGCGCCGCACCTGCATATCTTATCGCCTGCGGAAAGCTGAAGCGCCGCTCCGCAGACCTTACAAATAAATGCTGCCATTATATCTCCTCTGCCAAAAAGTCGTCGCCGAAGTCAGAAAGCAGGGCGGAATGCTCCGCAGAAAGTGACATCGCCTCGCCCTCTTCCTCATCATTCATCATGCCTATCGCCACTATCAGCGCTATTATCAGCATGACCGCCATCGCCGCCACAAGTCCTATAACAAGCTTCATGGACTGCTTTGTCTGCTCATTCTGCAGATCCAGCAGGCTCTCCTGTTCAGCCATCTGTCTCTGCTGCTCTGCGAGATACGCTATCCTCTCGCCGCAGCGCTGTGCAAGTCCCACGGAATCCTTGTATTCGCCGAGGCTCTCGAACATGTTCTTCGCATGGATGAGAGAATCCATGCAGCTCTGCATATCATACAGCTTTTTAGCCTCAGTGTAGCGCATCAGCTGCTCTGCTTCGGTGTTTGCCCTGCCGATGCTCTCCGCCTGCTCTATGCAGCGCTGAAGATACGCCTCACTGTCAAGATAATTACCGAGAGTGGCAAAGCGCTGTGCTATAGCTATGAACTGAGTTTCATAGCGTGCATTTTCAAACTCGTTGCAATATCGCCTGTACATAGCCTTGCAGCGAAGCTCGTTCAGCTGCGCTCTGAGCTGCTCATCGGCAAAGCGCACAGCCTTTTTATAGCTGCCTGAAGCCCCGATATCCTCCGTCACATCCGCAAGCTGCTCCATCTTGCTTACGCCGAACTCCGCAAGCAGCTTGTAAACATACGCCGCTGCGTTTTCGGGCTGAGCGTCCAGCGCACGCTCGCAGAAGCTGTAGGCGTTCTGAAATTCCCTGTCCTCCAGTGCAAGCTCGGCACGGCGCAGCATGGTCTCGGCGGTGACGCCCTCAACCTGCTCCTCTGCCTGCTCCTCGGCTGCGGCTGCGCCTGCGGAAAGCACCTTTCTCGCACCGCGCAGCAGATCCTCCATCACATCGGGGGCGGACATATCATAGCGCTGCAGGTGGGCGAACTCCTCGGGGAGATGCTCGGGCAGCATGTTCTTGTAAAGCACCACAAGCTCTCCGCCGCCCTTTTCGGAAAGGCGGAAAAGATATCTGCTCCACTCATTGCGCACCCACACGGCGTTGAAGTTCTCGGGAGAGGTTCCCACTGCAAACATCATGCGTGCGGAATTCAGCGCTGCGAAGATGTACGGCTCGAACACGGTGCCTGCCTTTTCCTCCAGCGATACACGGGCGAAGAACACCCTCCAGCCCTCGGCGGAAAGCGCACGGTAAAGCTGACCTGCAATGACGGAATCCTCCGTGCGCCTGCCCTTGCTGTCCGTTTCCTTGTAGCAGATGAAGATATCGTAGGGCTGCTCCGTCATGGAGACCTCGATGGTGGTGCGGCGAAGCTCTTCAAGGCGCATCGCCTCCTCCATGTACAGCCTGCGCTGATCGTTGTCCGCAAGGCGTGTGGCACGGCGGTAATCCTCGTCGTCGATGACGGGGGCGTACTGGATGCGGTTGAGGGTCGGTACACGCCTGCGGCTGCCCTGCTCCTCCACATACTCCACACCGTAGCGGCAGAGGGTCATGCACCAGTAGGCGTCGGGATCGGTGCTGTCAAGCTCCGCAAGCTGCTGATAGAGCGCCATCGCCCTGTCGTACTCCGCACTGCGGCGCAGGGCGTCGGCACGCTCCCACAGCTCCGCCTTTTCATCGTGGTCAAGCCTCGGCAGAGTCTGAAGAACATCGCAGTATGAGCAGCGGCAGACTGTGGCTCCCTGTTTTATTTCAAGAGGTGCAGCACAGCAACGGCAGAGATATGTCAGCATGGAACTCGCTCCTTATATATTAATATAGTTGATATTATTTTAACATATCATTACAATAAAGTCAATAGAGTGAATACTCTCACAGCCGCACTGTGCCAAAATTTTTCATCAGCGCAGCGCAATTTTTGTTATTATGATGAATGTTCAAAAAAAATGCAAAAAATCTCTTGACAAACGGCGGTATCCGTATTAAAATTTAATAGGACATAAATCCACTACAAAATAAAGGAGATTCATTATGGAAAAACTCTACACCGGCAAGACAAAGGACGTATACAAGCTTGAAAACGGCAACGTTATGCTGAAGTTCAAGGACGACTGCACAGGCAAGGACGGCGTGTTCGATCCCGGCGAGAACACAGTAGGACTCACCATCGACGGCATCGGCAAGGCTAACCTGCAGACCTCCGTTTACTACTTCGAGATGCTGAAGAACGCAGGCATCAAGACTCACTATGTAAGCGCAGATATCGAGAACGCTACTATGGAGGTACTCCCTGCTACTGTATTCGGTCACGGTCTTGAGGTAATCTGCCGCCACGTTGCAACAGGCAGCTTCATCCGCAGATACGGCGAATATATCAAGGACGGCACAGTTATCGAGGGCGGCTATGTTGAGTGCACCTTCAAGAACGATGAGAAGGGCGATCCCCTGGTAACAAGCGAGGGTCTTGCTGTTCTCGGCGTTATGACTCCCGAGATGTTCGAGAGCATGAAGGCTCAGACTCTGAAGATCACTCAGATCGTTGCTGATGACCTGAAGTCCATCGGTCTCACACTGTGGGATATCAAGTTTGAGTTCGGCTACAACAACGGCGAAGTCATCCTCATCGACGAAATCGCCTCCGGCAACATGCGTGTCTACAAGGGAAGCGAGCGCGTTGATCCCGTTGCCCTGACCCAGCTGATCCTGAACCGCTAAAGCCATATG
>JAZSEG010000153.1:0-6748 GCA_045531575.1 Oscillospiraceae bacterium
TCCTGCTGACGGACGGCAGCAGCCGTGCCATCGCCATCGGCGTGCAGGGATTTCAGTTCCGCAGCGTGGGCGAGCCGTCCTCCGAAAACGACGTGCGAGGCTCACGGGAGGGCTTCGTGGAGGTCATCCGCTTCAACATGGGACTCATCAGGCGGCGCATCAAATCCCCCACGCTGGTGTTCGAGATGTCGCAGGTGGGCGAGCGCAGCAAAACGGACGTCTGCCTGTGCTATCTCAGCGATAAGGTGTCCCCGAAGCTGCTGAAGAACGTCAAGCGGCGGCTGCAGAGCGTGAAGCTCAACACCGTACTGGAAAGCGGCTGGATACAGCCGTATATGGAGGGCAGGGGCGGATGGTTCTTTTCGGAATGCGGCACCTGCGAGCGCCCCGATACCCTCGCCGCAAAGCTGTATGAGGGCAGAGTCGGCATCCTTGTGGACGGCACGCCCTTTGCGCTCATCGTGCCATATCTTTTCATCGAAAACTTTCAGACCATGGACGACTACACGCAGAAGCCGTTCTACGCCACATTCATCCGCTTTGTGAGGATAGCTGCGTATCTCATCACCGTGTTCCTGCCCGGAGCATATGTGGCGATAGCCTCGTTCAGCCCTGAGATGCTGCCCTCGGCGCTCATACTGAATCTCGCCGCCGCAGAGCAGACCGCCCCGTTCTCGCTGATGGTGGAATGCCTGCTCATCCACTTCATGTACGAGATACTGCGAGAGGCGGGCATCCGTCTGCCCCGTCCCATCGGTCACGCCATCGGCGTTGTGGGAGGTCTTGTTATCGGAGATATCACCGTCAACGCAGGATTAGTGGGAGCGCCGATGGTGCTTGTGGTAGCGCTTTCGGGACTGTGCAGCTTCGTGGTGCCGTCCATGTACGAGCGGACGGTGGTGCTGCGCTTTCTATATATCGTGGCAGGCGGAGTTTTCGGGCTTTTCGGACTGTTCCTTGCCACGGCTGCGGTGCTTGTGAAGATGTGCAGCATCAACACCTATGGAGTGCCGTATATGTCGCCGCTCTCGCCGTTTACGCCAAAGGCACAGCGGGATATGTTCGTGCGGGCCGGCTGGAAAGTCCTCGCAGAAAACGATATGTCGCTTGATAAGCTCAACGGCTCTGAGGAGGTGTGAGATGATAAGTTCCTATCAGCTGCTCTGCGTGCTGCTGCTCTCACGCATCGCCGCCGAGCTTACCTTTCCCGTCGCAGGCGGCTATAACGCCACAACTCTCGCCGCTGCCGCCCTTGCGGAGATCATCCGCTTTGCAGCGGCGCTGCCCGTGCTGCTGTATTCCATCAAGGGCAGCAGCTTCTATGCCGCCATCACCCGCAAAAGCAGGATAGGCGGCTGGATAATCGGGCTTGCAGTGGCTCTGGTGGTTGCGATATTCGCCGTGAACTCCGCAATATTCACCGCCGAATTTGCGCAGCGCACGGTGCTTTCGGGAATGTCGGGCGCTGTATCTGCGCTGCTCATCACCGCCTTTGCGATATACGCAGCAGTAAAGGGCGCCGAGGCAATCGCACGCTCCTCTGTTCTGATACTGGCAGGCGCCGCCGTTATCACGCTGATATCGGTGATCGCCGCCACTCCCCACATGCGGGAACTTACCATCACCCCTGACATCGGCACGGACTTCTTCTCACAGGTCTACGGACGGCTGTCAAGGGGCAGCGAATATCTCATCTTCTCCGCGCTGCTGCCGCATATCAGAAGGGAGAAAAATGCGCTCTCGCCTGCGGGCAGCGTGGTAGCCTTCTGCGGAATATCCATGGCATGCGTGCTGCTGATACAGCTTTTCGGCATGGCGGTGTTGGGAGAATTCTACGCGCTCACCGAATACCCATTCACTGCGGCGGCGCAGCTTTCGGATATCGCACTTTTCAAGCGGCTGGACGGCTTTACGGCTGCCGTGTGGGCGGCCGCAGGAGCCATGCGCTGCGCCGTCTACCTGTATGCGGCATACTCCATCATAGCCGCCGTAAAAAACACCGTGAAAGGAGACAAGCATGAAGCTGATACCCACCGCCGCAATACTGGCGGCAATGCTGCTGCTTAGCGGCTGCGCAGATGTCACGGAGCTTGGCGACCGTGCCATAATCCAGCTCGCCGCCATCGACCACGACGAGGAGGGTTACCACCTGAGCGCCCTACTCTTCAGTGCAGGAGGCAGCGGCGGCACGATAGATGTTACAAAGGATAACGTCATCAAGGTGACAGGCAGCGGCGAGACCCTCGGCGACGCCATTGCGCAACTCTCCCTTGCGGACGGCAAGGATATCTATATGAGCGAGGCAAGGCTTATCGTGCTTGGCAGCGGCTTCGAGGAGGAGAACGCCATCTCCGCCCTGAATATGCTTTATCGGGATATGCGCTGCAGCCTCAGCACGCCCGTGTGCTGCATGGAGCAGGCTGAACTTATCACCGATCTTGAATTCACCGAGGGCATCACCGCCGCCGAAAAGCCATTCTCCATGATACGCAACGCCGAGCTTATGGGAATGACGCAGGAAACAAGGCTGCTGGATATCCTTGCGGACAACGCCGCAGGCAGAGCCACCCTCATCCCCAGCCTCGGCGAGACCAAAAATGGCTCAGGCATGACCACCGATAAAAACGGCAGGACAGCCGTGCCTGATGGCTCTCGTATGATGGTCGGCGGCAGGCTGACAGGCTTTGCGGATATGGAACAGACCACGGGCTATCTGCTGCTTTCGGGCCTTGCGGACAGCATAGCGCTCACATATATCGCAGACGGCGAGGAATACCGCTGCGAGGCGTATAACGTTCACGCAGAGCTGCTCTCGCCCGAGGAATTCATAATTGAAGCGGACTTTCGCAGCACGGGCGGAGCACCGCTGACCGAGGAGCATAAAAAGCTTGCACATCAAAAACTTGCAGAGCTTGCCGCAAAGGGTGCCGCACTGCTCGGCAGGGCATAAAAATACCGCCGCACATCGCTCGGATATGCGGCGGATATCTATTCATTCAAAGGATCATACCTTGACCTTTACAACCTTTGTAAAGTCGCTGTAGATCTTAACGCCGTTCACTGTTGTGTAGGAACGAACCTTGAAGTAGTAAGTCTTGCCTGCGGTGAGACCTGTCTTCTTATAGGTCAGTGTAGAGCCGCTAGTAACAGTCTTGATAACCTTGAACTTGCCGTTCTTGGAGGAAGCCATAGCGATCTCGTAGCCCTCAGCACCGATGGACTTGCCCCATGTGATGGTTGCAACCGTGGGCTTAGCCTTCTTGGCAGAAACGGTGGAAGGTGCGGGAGATGTAGCCTTAGCGCCGTCGTAAGCACTGCTTGCGGACTTCAGAGTGGTGCTGCCGCTCTTTACATAAGCACGAACCTTGTAGTAGTAAGTGGAACCCTTTGTCAGACCCTTGTCTGTGTAGGAGTTTGTGATAGTGGTAGCGATCTCCTTGTAGCCGCTGTCCTTCTTAGCGGAACGGTATACGATGTAGCCTGTAACGTTCTCAACAGCCTTCCAGTTTACCTTGATGGAGCTTGTTGTAGCTGCAACAGCCTCAACGCCTGTAACCTTCTTGGGTGTTACCTTTACAGTGATGGTCTCGCTTACACCGTTGATGGTGGTAACTGTGATCTTAGCAGTACCGCCTGCCTTACCTGTAACTACGCCGTCGGAATCAACAGTTGCGATTGCGGGGTTGGAGCTTGTGATATAATATACCTTACCCAGTACGGAAGTATTGGGTGTGATAGAGATCTTGAGATTCAGCTTTGTGCCGGCTGCGAAGTTCTTGTTGCCGCTGATCTTGATGGAAGATGTAGCGGTATATGCCTTCTTGGCTGCGCCGCCCTTGTAGTTATCCCACTCTGCCTTGTAGGTGGAGGGATAATACACTGTGGGAGCGAGCTTGATGTCAAAAGCGTCCTTGATGTTTACATAGCTGCCGCCGAATACTACCTTGGTAAGGGAAGTACAGCCTGCAAAGATGTTCTCAGAGATCTTGTTCACGTTCTTACCGATGTAGCAAGCAGTCATGGATGTGCAGTCTCTGAATGCCTCGGTCTTGATCTCCTTAGCCTTGTTGGGGATGGTAACGGAAGTAATGCCGCTGCAGCCTGCGAATGCGAACTCGCCTACAGTCTTGATCTCAGCGGGGAGAACGAGAGCGCCCTTCAGTGCGGAGCAGTTCAGGAATGCGCTGTCAGCGATAGTTGTAACGGAAGCGGGCAGATTGATGGAGCCGAGAGCAGTACAGTTAGCAAATGCGCTTGCACCGATAGTTGTCAGGCTCTCAGGCAGGGAAACGTTGCCGAGCTTTGCACAGTCTGCGAAAACGCTGTTGGGCAGCTCTGTAACACTACCTGTAACGCTTGCACTGATGAGGGATGAGCAGTTCTGGAAAGCGGAAGCACCGAGGCTCACAAGGGAGCTGGGCAGCTTGATACCTGTCAGCTTAGGGCAGCTTGCGAATGCACTGCCGCCGATAGTTGTGATGGTGTTGGGCAGAGTAACGGACTGAAGAGCAGTATAGCCCTTACAGAGGGAAGCACCGATCTCTGTTATACCGGAAGAGAAGGTGATGGAAGTGATCTTGGGCTGCTGTGTGAGGTTTGCGAGACCTGTTACAGAGCTTACGGAAACACCGCCTAATCTTGCGGGAACTGTCAGGGATGTGCCAACGCCGATGTAAGCGGTGATGGTAGCCTTGCCGTCCTTAACGGTGTAGCGCCACTCGCCTTCTGTCTCGGCATAAGCTGTGGTGATGCAGAAAACACTGCTCAGAGAGAACAGCATAATCATGCTCAGCAGAACTGACAGAATTCTCATTGTCTTTCTTTTTGTCATGATGATCCTCCTATTGATATACAGATTTCGACAGACGCAGTGCGGACACATCCGCATAATACCGCTATTCTATCTAGTACAGAATATATTTTACCATATTTTTTACCATTTTTCAAGCACAGATGCATAAAAAATGAAGCGACGTTTCCGTGCAAAATGACGATATCATGACTTGACAAACGGCGCAAAGTAATATATAATTCTATTAATATATAAAAGAACGAAAGGAAACATCACAATGCCCGTAAAGATAGCCGATGGACTCCCCGCCCAGACAATACTGGAGGACGAGCACATATTTATAATGACAGAGCATCGTGCTCTGCATCAGGATATAAGACCGCTGAAGATAGGCATACTTAACCTGATGCCCACAAAGATAGTCACCGAGACCCAGATACTGCGCTGCCTCTCCAACACGCCGCTGCAGATCGAAGTAACTCTGGTGCAGACCTCTACATACACCAGCAAGAACACCTCCAGCGAGCATCTTCTCACCTTCTATAAGACATTTGAGGAGATCCGTGACACTAATTTCGACGGCTTCATCATCACAGGTGCGCCCGTAGAGCAGATGCCCTTCGAGGACGTGGAATACTGGGACGAGCTGTGCGAGATAATGGAATGGACAAAGACCCATTCCCACTCCACCTTCCATATCTGCTGGGGTGCGCAGGCAGCGCTGTATTATCACTACGGCGTGCCGAAGTACCAGCTTGACAGCAAGATGTCGGGCGTGTTCGAGCATAAGATACTCACACCGAAGAGCAGGCTGTTCCGTGGCTTTGACAGCGAGTTCCTTGCCCCCCACTCCCGTCACACCGAGGTGCGTGCGGAGGACATCGAAAAGGTGCCGCAGCTGAAGCTGATGGCAGTCTCTGAGGATGCAGGCATCTACGCAGTTTGCAGCGAGGACAGCAAGCAGTTCTTCATCACGGGTCACTCGGAGTATGACGCAGATACTCTGGCGTCCGAGTATTTCCGTGACGTGGACAGAGGTCTTGACCCGCACGTTCCCGTGAACTACTTCCCCGACGACGATCCCACAAAGACTCCGCTGATGAGATGGCGCAGCCACGCAACACTGCTCTACACCAACTGGCTGAACTACTTCGTTTACCAGACCACCCCCTTCGATATCTCCGAAAAGGTGTGATACATACTACAAATCAAGACCCGTGGAAACACGGGTCTTTTGTGTTGGATCTATCATGCGCTTTGCGGTGTGGCTCTACTGCCGTTTAGACGAAATGTAGTCGCATAGGTAGGGGTCAAACCTACGGTTTACCCCTACTACCCCTATCCCTTAGTTCCCATAGCGATTAGCTATGCTGCGATATTAGAGTGAAAGGTTTATCGAGTCTGATTGTAGCTTTTAATTAATCAGCACTTCGGAACTCTCCTTATAACTTCGTGCAAAAGATTGACTTATCTGAGCGTAAGCGCCAGCCGCAGAGCTTGTGACGTTGCTTTTGATTGATTTTTTATGTGTTTTTTCTATGCGCTTTGCGGTGTGGCTCTACCGCCGTTTAGACGAAATGTAGTCGCAAAGGTAGGGGTCAACCCTACGGTTTACCCCTACTACCCCTATCCCTTAGTTCCGCATGCCGCTTCGCTATGCGGCGATATTGCAGGATGAGTTTATCGTGTATGTATGTTTCATTGGAGTAATCAGCACTTCGGAACTCTCCTTTTTACATTGAGGTGCAGATTGACCTATCTACGCGTAAGCGCCAGCCGCAGAGCTTGCAACGTTGCCTGTAATAAATCTGTGAAAAGCACATTAAAACCATCTTAATTAGCATCATTCATCCACTATATTGCAACAATTGAAATATATCACAAGTTAATTAAAAACCACGATGCAAGCTATGCGGCTAGCCGTAACGCATAGATAAGTCAATTTGCAGCGTGATA
>JAZSEG010000156.1:0-5237 GCA_045531575.1 Oscillospiraceae bacterium
CTTGCAAGCTCTGTTGCAAGCTTAACTCGCTGTGCCTCGCCGCCCGAAAGAGTTGTCGCAGGCTGACCGATTTTGATATATCCCAGACCCACGTCGTAAAGCGTCTTTATCTTACGGTGGATTTTGGGAATGCTTTCAAAGAAGTTCATTCCCTCCTCAACGGTCATATCCAGAATATCGTGAATGTTTTTGCCTTTGTAATGCACGTCAAGAGTTTCTTTGTTGTAGCGCTGACCCTTGCACACCTCGCAGGGTACATACACATCAGGCAGAAAGTGCATCTCTATCTTCAGTATGCCGTCGCCCTCGCACGCCTCGCAGCGGCCGCCCTTTGTGTTAAAGGAGAATCTTCCGGGGCCGTAACCACGCATCTTTGCGTCGTTGGTCTGAGAGAACAGCTCACGGATATCATTGAATACGCCCGTATAGGTCGCAGGATTTGAGCGTGGCGTTCTGCCGATGGGCGACTGATCTATCATTATCACCTTATCGAGATGCTCCGAGCCTGTCATATCCCTGAACTTGCCGGGGCGAGTCCTTGCACGGTTGAGCTTCGCCACAAGATGCTTGTACACTATCTCGTTCACCAGCGAGCTTTTTCCGCTGCCCGAAACGCCCGTAACGCAGGTGAATATTCCCACAGGGATATCCACATCGATATTTTTAAGGTTGTTCTCCGCTGCGCCGAGAACTCTCAGCCACCTGTCGGAGGGCTTGCGGCGGCTCTCGGGAACAGGTATCTTCATCTTTCCGCTCAGATACTGGCCCGTAAGCGACTTCTCGCACTTCATCAGACCCTCAACATCGCCGCTGTACAGCACCTCGCCGCCGTTTACGCCTGCGGCGGGGCCGATATCCACGATGTAGTCCGCTGCACGCATGGTGTCCTCGTCATGCTCCACAACGATGAGCGTGTTGCCGAGATCACGCAGATGCTTCAGCGTGCCGATAAGCTTGTCGTTGTCACGCTGATGCAGACCAATGCTCGGCTCGTCCAGGATATACAGCACACCCATCAGCGAGCTGCCTATCTGCGTTGCAAGCCTGATACGCTGGCTCTCGCCGCCCGAAAGCGTGCCTGCCGAGCGGGAAAGAGTGAGGTATTCCAGTCCCACACTGCGCAGAAAGCCTAAGCGCTCCCTGATCTCCTTCAGCAGCTGCTCTGCGATCATCTTATCTCTGCCCGAAAGCTCCAGACCGTTCACGAACTCCAGTGCGTCCACCACGGACATGCAGCAGAATTCGTGGATGTTCTTTCCGCCCACGGTCACGGAGAGCGCCGCCTTGTTCAGCCTCATTCCACAGCATTCGGGACACTCCACCTCGCTCATCAGTTCTTCGAGAGTGTCACGGGAATAGTTGCTGTTGGTCTCATGATAGCGGCGCTCAAGGTTGTTGATAACGCCCTCGAAATCGGTGTAGAACTGACCGCCGCCCTGCGTTTTCGGGCGCTTTATGAGTATCTTCTCGCCCTTTGTGCCGTAGAGTATCTCATCCATAGCCTTTTCGGGTATCTCGCCCACGGGCTGATCCACGGAGAAGCCGTGCTTCTCTGCAAGAGCGTCCATATACATTGCCGCAATGCTGCCCTCGGTGTAATTCCAGCCGAAAGCCTTTATCGCTCCGCCCTTGATGGAAAGGCTGAGATTCGGCACGATGAGATCAGGATCCACACGCAGGGAGCTTCCTATACCAGTACACTTCTGGCAGGCGCCGTAGGGATTATTGAACGAGAACATTCTCGGCACCAGCTCCTCAATGCTCACGCCATGCTCGGGGCAGGCATAGCTCTGGGAAAAGTGCAACTCTTCGCCGTCGATGATATCGATATATACAAGTCCGCCTGTAAGAGAGCCTGCGGTCTCGATGCTGTCCGTCAGACGGGAGCGTATGCCGTCCTTCATAGCAAGACGGTCAACGATTATCTCGATAGAGTGCTTCTTGTTCTTTTCTAAAGTTATCTTCTCGGAAAGGTCGTACATGATGCCGTCGACACGGACTCTTGCAAAGCCTGACTTTCTCGCCGCCTCGAACTCCTTCTGATGCTCGCCCTTGCGCTGACGCACAACAGGCGCAAGCACCTGAAACCTAGTGCGCTCGGGAAGCTCCATCACCTTGTCAACTATCTCGTCGATGGTCTGCTGGCGTATCTCTCTGCCGCACTCGGGGCAGTGAGGGATACCTATTCTCGCATACATAAGTCGCAGGTAGTCGTATATCTCGGTGACCGTTCCCACAGTGGAACGAGGATTTTTGGATGTCGTTTTCTGATCGATGGAGATAGCAGGCGAAAGACCCTCGATGCTGTCCACATCAGGCTTCTCCATCTGACCGAGGAACATTCTTGCATAGGAGGAAAGGCTCTCCATATATCTGCGCTGACCATCCGCAAAGATGGTATCGAACGCAAGGGAGGATTTTCCCGAGCCTGAAAGTCCCGTCATAACTATCAGCTTGTCACGGGGTATCGTGAGGTCTATGTTCTTTAAATTATGCTCACGGGCGCCCTTGATGACTATTTTATCGTTTGCCACTTTCTTTTGTCCTTTCGTTTTTATAATGAGGAATGAGGAGTGTGTAATGAGGAATTATAGTGTTCCATGTCACCCAAGAATTACGGCATCCATGCCGCCCTTTGGGGCTACTGCGCAAACATCCTGTTTGCGGCTTCGCTCACTAATTACAAAACGGCTGCGCCGTAATCGGTAATGACAAATCAAATATATTTATACTGTTATATTCAATTAACTGCTGCCCATCAAATTTCATGCAGACCGCCCACGGCATGAGACCTTTTATCTCGCAGAACTGCTCATACCCGAAGCTGCTGTCGTAATAGTTGAGGATAGTGGAAAGCGCCGTTCCATGCGTTCCGATGACGATATTCTTGCCCTCATATTCGTTCAACACGGAACGGAGTGCTGCGATATTTCTGCTCTGCACCTCGCCAAGCGATTCGCCGTCAGAAAGCTTATAGCCGAAATCGCTCCACTGGCGCTTGCAGAAACTGTCGAAATCCTCTATCCAGCCGCTGTCTACTCTGCGCTCACGAAAATCGTCAATGATCTGTATGTCAAGACCTGCATTGTCAGCAAAATCCTTTACCGTGTCAACAGCTCTCCTGAACGGACTTGACAGCACAACATCTATATTCTTATCCGAAAGGAATTCGGTTACAAGCCTGCGGTCTGCAAACCCCTTTTCGGAAAGCTCCCTTGTCATATCATCGTGGTTATCGAAATTCGGTTGAGCATGCCGTATAAAATATACCCTCGTCATAGTGTTTTCAATATCTCCCCGAAAAACCTCGCAAAGCCGTTGTTTTCTTCGTACTGCGGTCTCTCGGAGTCGTAGCAGTATTCGCCGTTTTCGATGTATTTTGAAAGGCTGTCCAGAGGATAGCCCTCCACACGCTTCGGATGCGGCACAGAGGTTATCAGAAACGGATTCCAGCTTATGTCGTCCGAAAACTCGGTGTAGATATGCTGCTCGTCCAGAACGAAGCATATAGCGTTGCGGTATCTCGCTCTGATATCGCCGTGCTTTGCCGCAAGGCCGCCGTAATATTCTATCATCTCGTCGTCTGTAAGGCACTTGCCGCCCACATTCCTGACGTGCACCTTGGGCGAAAACTCGGGCAGGCTGTCAAAATACAATCCGCTGTCACAGGAGAAAACAGGCATCCCGAATGCCTTGTAGTAGGCTCTCGCCTTCTGCTCTGCGTTTTCAAGAGGAGTATCTCCCGTCTCGGGGACATCGGGTATCTCTCCCTCGACATCTCTGAGGGAGATCAATTCGATATCCAGTCCCGAAAGCCATTTGCGCATGCTCTGCAGCTTTGCGGGATTTGTAGTTCCGTATAATATCTTCATGTCTGTCACCTTTTATTCTGCACATATAACTACAAGCATTTACTCCTGCAATTCCTTTATCTTGTCACGCAGGAATGCCGCATGCTCAAAGTCAAGCAGCTTTGCCGCCTTCTTCATCTCGGCGGTGTACTGGACGATAAGCTTCTCCCTCTCCGCCCTGGTAAGCCGCTTTGCGCCCTTCTTTCCCTTGGCGGGAGCGTCAGATTTCTTGGTTATCTCCAGCACCTCTCGGATATCCTTGATGATGGTCTTGGGAACGATACCATGCTCCTCGTTGTACTTCATCTGTATCTCACGGCGGCGCAGCGTTTCGCTTATCGCAAGCTCCATGCTGCGTGTAACGCTGTCGGCATACATGATAACAGTACCCTTGGCGTTTCGTGCGGCTCTGCCTATCGTCTGCACGAGGGAGGTCTCGCTGCGCAGGAAGCCCTCCTTGTCCGCATCCAGGATAGCCACCAGCGATACCTCCGGGATATCCAGACCCTCTCGCAGCAGGTTGATGCCCACAAGCACGTCATACTCTCCCGAACGCAGGTCACGGATAAGCTCCATACGCTCGATGGTATCCACATCATGGTGCATATACCGCACCTTGATATCCGCCTTTTCGAGATAAGCGGTGAGATCCTCCGCCATCTTTTTGGTAAGAGTAGTTACAAGCACACGTTCCTTCTTTGCGGTGCGTGCGTTTATCTCCGAGATAAGATCCTCTATCTGACCCTCTGTAGGCTTCACGATGACCTCGGGGTCGAGAAGTCCCGTAGGACGGATGACCTGCTCCACTATCTGCGTAGAGCGCTCCTTCTCAAAGTCGCCGGGGGTCGCAGAAACGAACACCACCTGTCCCACTTTGTTATAGAACTCGTCGAAATTCAGCGGTCTGTTGTCATAAGCGGAGGGCAGACGGAAGCCGTAGTCTATCAGATTCTTCTTTCGTGCGTGGTCGCCGCCGAACATTCCTCTCACCTGCGGCAGAGTCACATGGCTCTCGTCCACCAGCAGCAGGAAATCCTCGGGGAAATGATCGATGAGCGTTATCGGCGTAGAGCCTGCAGGACGCCCCTGAAGCACACGGGAGTAGTTCTCGATGCCCTTGCACATGCCTATCTCGCCCAGCATCTCCATATCGTAACGGGTGCGCTGCTCGATGCGCTGCGCCTCTATGAGCTTGTTCTGATTGGTGAAGAACTTCACCTGCTGCTCCATCTCCTCGGTGATATCCTCTAGCGCACGGCGCAGATTATCCCTGCCCACGATGTAGTGAGAAGCAGGAAATATCATGGCATGCGCAAGAGTGGAGCGCACATTTCCCGTCACCACTTCAAACTCGCTGATGCGGTCTATCTCATCGCCGAAGAACTC
>JAZSEG010000044.1:0-2166 GCA_045531575.1 Oscillospiraceae bacterium
TTATGCAGCTGCTGATAAGGCCCTCATAGCCTTCGATATCCTTATTTTTAAGCTGCTCGGTGAGCATTCCATAGAACACCATCGCTCCCATATCGTTTGCGATGGGAGTGATGAAGTCATCCAGTATCTCATGCTCCAGAACGTCGTAAGCTTTCAGCGCATCCGCACTGGAATATCCCTCGAAATCGCTGCCGTAATAGGGCACGGTGACCTCGTTGAAGCGCTCGATAAAGCGGCGGCTGTCCTTCTTCATGCGCAGCAGCTTTCCGATGAAGCTTGCATATATACGCACAAGCCTTGTTTTTGCGCCCATCTCGGATTCGTGCATGGTGGTCTTGACGCCCATCATGTTTTCCATGTACTGCTTGTTCTTCTGATAGCCTGGGTACAGCGCCGTCATCTTATACCAGCTGTTGAGACGATAATATATCTTGTTCTCATAGAAATTCAGCATATTGTCAAGGTCGTTTTCGATGGACTTTATCGCTTCTTCCTTTACATAGAAGCTGCGGAGGGTCTGCTTATATATCTTTGCATACACCTCTCTCGCAAAGGTAAAGGTCAGCGGAGTGGTAACTCCCGAATAGCTTTCGATGATGTTGGAATTATCAAGGATGGTGCGGAACTTGTCCTTATCGATGTTGCTGTAAGTGGTGATGGGGCGGCACTGGAGGATGTATTCCTCGCCGTCCTTAAGGCAGAACTCTATATCCATTCCACGTCTCGGGGAATAGCTTTTTTCAATGCGCATTGCAGCCTGCTGAAGCTTAATGATCGAATCTTCATCACGCCAGTTGTCAGGCATATCTGTTAAAAATCCCGTGCAGGAAATGCCGATATCAATGCTGTCAGAAGCGCCTGAAACAAGCTGCTCGCCCAGACCCTCGACTAAGCTTATCAGCAGCTCGTCAGGGTTGTTGGTACGGGGGTCGGTGGTGAAGATAACGCCCGAATAGTCTGCCTGCACCATGCGCTGAATGATGACCGCAACGCTGATATCAGGCGTGATGAGTCCGTTATTTGCACGGTATTCCATGATGCGCTCGGAGAAGCAGGAAAGATAGCACTTCTTCACGCTTGCAAGGATATCCCAGATGCCCGAAACGTTCAGGTAGCTCTCCATCATTCCCGCAAAGGAAAAGCGCTCGCCGTCCTCATCGGTGGCACTGGAGCGCACGGAGACCATCTCTCCCTCGCCGAAATGCTCGGATAGCTTTGCCGCTACGGCTGACTTTATTTCCTCGGAAAAGTCGCAGGCGCCGATAAGCGACAGTATCTCCTCACGGCTTGTATCAGAGTAATCCGAAAGCAGGCTGCGGTATTCCTCCAGCCTTTCGCCGAGAAAGCTGCGGAAGATATCCGCAGACAGCACGAAAAACTCGGGAACGTACTCCCCGATATGCTTCAGATGAAACAGGTTATACGCCTTGCCGCCGACATTTTCTGCGGTGATGGCGATATTTTCAGGCAAACAGTTCATTTTCTGACCTTTCTTTTAATTATGTAGTACAAAGCGGAAACCGCAGCGCAGCCGAGAATCACCGCAAGATGATACCACAGCAAGCATCCGCACACCGCCCAGATATAATACAGAAACAGCAGCGCCATGTAGGCAATCTTCAGCGGCGGCAGCTTCTCCATCAGCAGGATATAGCCGACCGCTGCGAGGCTCAGCACTCCGAAAACGCCGAAGAACAGGATATTCAGCAGCACATACAGCGCCGCCATAACACAGCCGAATATTACAAGCTCCTTTTTGCTGAGGTGCTGAGTTTTTCTGCCGCTGTCCTGCTCGTAATCGAAGATATCGTCGCTTGCCCTAAGAGTCAGCAGCAGGCACAGCACAACAGGCAGCATCCGCAGGAAAACAGCTATTCCGCCGCCCGTTATAATAATCAGCACAAGCGAGATGACTGCGGATATCGCCGCATATATCGGCAGCTTACACTTATAGAAAAGATATTTTATCAGCTTCATTTTTTCCTTCTGAATGTGTTGTAGAGGTTTGCTTTCAGCAGCACCGTGCCGAGGTTTATGCCGACTGTTTCGCCGAGAAGCTTCAGCTCCTCCTTTGGCTTGCTGCTGTAATGCTCCCTCTGCACGAGTGCCATGCCTTCTTCACGGCTTATTTTTCCGCTGCGCACGAGTACGCTAATCTCGGGCAGG
>JAZSEG010000286.1:0-12381 GCA_045531575.1 Oscillospiraceae bacterium
TCAGATATCACAAATCAAAAGGAGATCGACAGCGGGCGAACTGGAGCCGTTTTTTGCGAAGCAAAAACGGATTGCCATAAGGGAAAATCGAGACGGATGTTCCGTTTGCAGAGCAAACCTGAGCCAAATAAAAAAGGACTACTTTCGTAGTCGTAAGATATCACAAATCAAAAGGAGATCGACGGTGGGCGAACTGGAGCCGTCTTTTGCGAAGCAAAAACGGATTGCCATAAGGGCAATCCGAGGCGGAAGTTCCGTTTGCAGAGCAAACCTGAGCCAAATAAAAAAGGACTACCTTTCGCAGTCGCTAAGATATCACAAATCAAAAGGAGATCGACAGCGGGCGAACAGGAGCCGTTTTTTGCGAAGCAAAAACGATTTTCCATAAGGGAAAATCGAGGCGTATGTTTGCAAAGCCAAATAAAAAAGGACTACTTTCGTAGTCCTTTTTTATTTGGCGGGGAACAAGGGATTCGAACCCTCGCGCCGGTTACCCGACCTACTCCCTTAGCAGGGGAGCCCCTTCACCACTTGGGTAATTCCCCGAGCGCCGAAGCACATGCTGTATAAACAGCATAATAATTATATCATACTGTCACGGTTTTGTCAAGCACTTTTTTGAATTATTTTGCCGTTTGAGGAGCCTCAGCTTCTCTCGCTCAGAAATTCCTCCAGTATCTGCTCGGCCGCCGTTGGGAGAGCAGTCTCTGTTTCGCCGAATACCTCTGCAAAAATAAAACGGCTGTCGCTGCTTTCGTAGCGCAGGCTGTTTCCGCTGCAGTTCACATATATCAGCACCACTGCGCCTGAGCTGTGGGAGGCTGCGGCTTCTGCTGCTGCAAGGGTCTCTTCGTTTACTGTGGGAGTCACGATGAACATTGCTGAGTTCTCTACCACAGACCATTTCCTGATAAGCTCAGGCATACCGATGCTCTCTATATGCGGCGGCAGCACCGATATCATATCATAGAAGCGCTCAAAGCTGCCTGCACTGTCGGAGATATCGCAGCTGATGCCGTCAAGCGAGCCGATATCGGCAGTGAGCCTTACGCCCGAGCGGGCAACGGACATCGCCACGGCAATGGCGGTCTCTGCCACGGCATCGCTTCTGCGTATCATTGCAGCAGCGGTAAGACCGCTGCCGCCGAAATCCATCAGCAGCACGCAGCGGCGGTCGCCTGTGGCGTCGTATTGCTTTATCATAAGCTCATCCAGCTTTGCGGTGAGCTTCCAGTGTATCTGCTGAACGAGGTCTCCCTCAAGGTACTCCCGTACATGGGAGAGATCCTCTTTGTCGCCGCTGCGCAGGGTGTCGGGCAGGCCGCCTGCTTCGCCGCAGGAGACTATTCCGAGATCCTGCAGGGGAATGCGCCTTGGCAGTATCACCAATGCCATTGCAGCGTCCACACGCTTTGTAAGGCGGATGAGCTTCAGAGGGTCGAAAACCGACAGACGCATTATCTGTGCCGAATACGAACCACGATAGCGGTGCATACAGGGAACGAATATCCTCATTCTTTTCAATGGACCCACTGAAATATATATCTGCTTATGCAGGAAAAGTCCCGTATCGTTATCAGGGATAAGGCAGTCAAGCTCCAGAGGGGCATAGGGGAAGATGAAATTATTCTTGATGGATATCGGAATTTCAAACTGCTCCTGCTTCTCATAAACTGCACGCTTTTCGATAAAGCTGACCGAAACAGGCAGCAGACTCATCGCCGTAAGCGCCAGCGCCAGCAGCGGATAAGCTACCGCAACCACCAGCAGCACTGCGGATATCCTGCTTTTGTAAGCAATGGAGAATATCAGACAGGCTATGGCGAAAAGAGCGTACAGAGTGCGGTTCCTTGCCATGCTCAGCGACCCTTGACAGGCGCTGTAACGGATGCCAGCACCTCATCCAGCACAGATTCCACGCTCTGCTTCTTCATGCGTGTCTCCTGACGGAGCGCTATCCTGTGGGAGAAAACAGGCTTTATAAGTGCTGCGATATCCTCGGGGATGACATGGTCTCTGCCCGTGATATAAGCGTAAGCACGGCTTGCCTGCATGAGTGCGAGAGAGGCTCTCGGGCTTGCTCCGAGCTGCACCGCAGGGTGCTCTCTCGTAGCTGCGGCGAGCTGTGCCACATATCTGCACAGGCTTTCGGAGAACTCCACGCTCTGCACATCTTCGATGCATTCTGCGAGCTGCTCAGCCGTCATTACAGGGGTGATATCCTCGGTGGGGTTACCGTGCAGTCTGTCAAGCATGATCTCGGCTTCCTCGTCGATGGTGGGATAACCCATGCATATCTTTATCTGGAAGCGGTCGAGCTGAGCCTCGGGCAGGGGGAAGGTTCCCACATAACCCTGAGAATTCTGCGTTGCAATAACGATGAATGGAGAGGGCAGCTGATGCACCACGCCGTCCACCGTTACACGCTTTTCCTCCATTGCCTCCAGCAGAGCGGACTGCGTCTTAGGGGAGGTACGGTTTATCTCATCCGCCAGCAGGATGTTGGTCATCACAAGACCCGAACGGTATTCAAAGCGGTTCTCGTCCTTGTTGTACATAGTGAAGCCTGTTATATCGGAAGCCATCACATCGGGGGTGAACTGCGCTCTCCTGAAGGAAAGACCTGTTGCCTTACCGAGAGCCAGCGCAAGGGTAGTCTTACCCACGCCGGGTACGTCCTCGATGAGGATATGTCCCTGAGAGAGCAGTGAGGTGAGTATCATCCTCACTGAGTCATCCTTGCCCCTGATGACCTTGGATATTTCCGCAGCGAGCCTTGCAATAAGCTGCTGATTATCTTCCATGTAAGACATAGTCCTGTTACCTGTCCTTTCATAAAACGTCCTGTATATATAACGATATTTCTGCGCAAAAGGTGGCAGAACAGCAATATTTTCTCATTATACTTATTTAGTATAGCACATTATGAAAGAATTAACAACAGGATTTTTGAATTTGTAATATATTTGTAATCAAAAATTAAGAACTGCAAGCTCTGCGGGGGAGTAGAAATATGCAAGAATCTCCTCGGCGGACTTGCCTGCAGCGGCCATTTCAGCGGCTGAATTGAGACTCATGCCTAGGTTGTCGCCGATGCCTTTCACAGTGAAAAGAAAGCGTCCCTCGGCGTATTCCACGATTATTGCAGCGCTTCTCAGCGAGAAGGAGCTGCGCAGCTGCTCTCCTGTAAGTCGTGCGCCGCCGAAGCGTATCTCGGAAAGCGTGCCGCCTTTGGTGTACACCGCATTGCCAAACCATTCCGACGGGTCTGCGGAGAGCCTTGAAACGCCTGTAAGCACTGTCAGGATGCGGCGCAGCTCATTGGCGGAGCAGGCGGCGGTGGAGAGCCCCTCGTCATTATCCTTGTCGCAGGGCAGCTCCTTTGGCGGGAGGCAGGCTCCGCCGTCCTCTGTAACGCCTGTTGATATGGCGCAGAAAGGCGCAGGGAAGATGTCTCCATCACAGAGCAGCACATGACTCATTCCGTACTGCACTGCATCCTGCACCTTTCTGAGATAGCTTTTGTAGCTGCTGCCGTGCTGCTCTGCAGCCATCTCGGGTGAGAGCCAGGGATGCGCCTCATCCGACAGCTGAGCGCCGTTTACACGCACGTCCGACTGTAAACGGCAGAGCGTGCGGCAGTTTATCGCACAGGCGGCGGCTTTCAGTGCCTCCTCACCGTATGCAGGGGAGACCTCCGCAAAAACGCAGCCGATGAGATATTCCTCGTATGTAAGAGTGTCGATACGGCAGGCATCTTTCATGTAGAGCGTAACATTCATAGGCGGAGAGATATGCAGGGAGGCGTTATCCTGTAGTTCATTTTTTATCAGCGCCATACCCGATATGACTAAGGCGGCAGCAAGCAGCAGGAATATCATCCTTTTAAGCATATAATGTCCTTTCTGAAATGATTCCCATGTGTGCATTATGAATTTTTGTTTTCTGAAAAATTCATTTTCGCCAAAATCTGCTTGACTTTGGCTTTAAAACATAGTATAATAATAAATGTATATTTTTATAATGTCGTAGAATAAATAAATTCAAGGAGGCAGAGAAGATATTATGAATAAGATGGAAGAACTTAAATCCTCCGCAGCGCTGCAGGAAATGTGCGCAAACTTTGTTGCCAATACTGCAGTTGATAACAGCTTATACAATAAGTTCGGCGTAAAGAGAGGCCTGCGTAATTCCGATGGTTCGGGTGTTGTTGCAGGTATCACAAATGTCTGCTGCGTACACGGTTACGTTCTCAGCGAGGGCGATAAGCAGCCTATCGAGGGTGAGCTTATCTACCGTGGCTATAACGTAAAGGATCTCGTAAAGGGCGTTATGAGCGATCAGCGTTACGGCTACGAGGAAGTAGCGTACCTGCTGCTTTTCGGTGAGCTGCCCACTAAGGAAGAGCTTACCAACTTCTCCCGCATGATCGCAGATTACAGAGAGCTGCCCATGTATTTCAGCGAGGATGTTATCATGCGTAACCCCTCTCCGAACATCATGAATAAGATGGCTCAGGCTGTGCTGACTCTTTACAGCTATGATTCCTCTCCCGAGGACAAGAGCGTTGAGAGCGAGATGCTGAAGGCTATCTCTGTTATTTCGAGACTGCCTGCTATCATGGTTACTTCTTATCAGACCATGCGCCGTTTCTATCACAATGATTCCATGGTAATGCACCAGATAAACAAGGATGAGAGCCTTGCTGAGAGCATCCTCTCTACTCTGAGAGACGACCGCTCCTACACTCCCGAAGAGGCAAAGCTGCTCGACCTGTGCCTGATGCTCCATGCAGAGCATGGCGGCGGTAACAACTCTACCTTTACCTGCAGAACTGTATCTTCCTCGGGTACTGACGCTTATTCCGCTTACGCTGCGGCTATCGGCTCGCTGAAGGGTCATCGTCACGGCGGTGCGAATATGAAGGTCATCGAGATGCAGGATTACGTCAAGACAGGCGTACATAACTGGGAGAGCGATACCGAGGTAAAGGAGTTCCTGAGAAAGATCCTCCGCAAGGAGGAGGGCGACCGTTCGGGTCTTATATACGGTATGGGTCACGCAGTATACACCCTGTCCGACCCGAGAGCAGTTATCCTGAAGGAGAACGCAATGAAGCTCGCAAAGGGTACACCCTACGAGGCAGAGTTCATGCTGCTGGATTCCATCGAAAGACTTGCTCCCGAGGTGTTTGCTGAGGAGCGTGGCGCTATCAAAGATATATGCGCAAATGTGGACATGTATTCCGGCCTTGTTTACAAGATGCTGAAGATCCCCGTTGAGATGTACACAGGTCTGTTTGCTTGTGCGAGAATGGCAGGCTGGTGCGCTCACCGTATGGAGGAAATGGCAAACGGCAAGCGTATCATCCGTCCCGCATATAAGGCTATCAACCTCAACAAGACATATATTCCTCTGGACAAGCGCACATAAAGAAAAGAGATGTTCAAATGAAAAGAAACAGTATGTTCTCATTGCTGGCGGCAATTCCTGCATTTCTCCTGTGCTTTGCGGCAAGGTTCGTTCAGATAGCAGGCGGCACGGATATGAATACAGGCTTCCTTAACAAGGATAACGGGATCATCATCAACCTTGGTTTTTACGGTTCGATGGTCATTGTGTTTGTAGCGGTGCTGGCGCTTTGCCTGCTGGATAAGAAGCGCAGCGGCGCATATCACACCAATGATATCAGCGGCTTTGTGGATGTTAAGGCGGTAATGCTCGGCTTTCCGATGCTGGTGGCAGGAGCGCTCGCTCTGTACGAGGGATATGCCCAGACAAAAGCTGTGCTGCCCTCAGGCTTCCTGATGTTCGTGGATTTCGTACTCGGCGCAGCGATGGTGATAATCGCCTTTGCGGTGCTGTATAACAAGGAATTCAAGCCGTTCCTCGGCTTCTGCATGATATTCCCTGCGATCTACTACACTCTGCGTGGCATAGGAATGTTCCTGAAGCGCATGGCGGTCACAACTATCCCTGAGTATCTCATCGAGGGTCTGACCATCATCGGCGCTGCGATATTCTTCATGCAGCTTGCAAAGCTTCTCACAGGCAACGAAACAAAGACCACCAGACCGCTGCTTTCCGCAGTGGGCATCACCACCTCGGTGACGATGCTCTCCAATGCAGTAGCAGTTATCGTGGCTGATATATTCGATCCCTACAACGTAAGCGTGAGGATCGTTTCCAGCGCAGTTGAAGCGGAGATCGCTGAGCAGCAGAAGCGTGCTTCGGGATATTTCGGATACCACATGGCGTATGTTTCGTGGGTGGATGTGCTGATGGCTGTATGCATCATCCTCACTCTGGTAGCACTTTACAGAAAGAACAAACCTGTTGAGATTCCTGCTGAGGCAGAAGAAACAGCTGAATAAAACACCAATACCCGATACAGAACGTATCGGGTATTTTTTGCGACAGGGGTTGACAAAAAAATCCTGTGGGTTTATACTATAAACAGGGGTCATTCCCCGAAAACACATTCTATTGAAAATACAAGGAGGTATTTCAAAAATGAAGAAGTATATCGCAGAATTCATCGGCACTGCAGTGTTGGTCATCCTCGGCTGCGGAACCGCAATGCTGGTTGGCTGTAACGCAGAGCAGGGCGGCGGCTATATCCTGACTGCTCTTGCATTCGGTCTTGTTATCGTTGGTATGGCTTATTGCGTGGGCAATATCTCGGGATGCCACATCAATCCCGCTGTTTCCCTCGGCGTTCTGATGAGCGGCGGCATGACAGTCAAGGATTTCGTAGGCTATGTTGTTTCCCAGTGCCTCGGTGCATTTGCAGGCGCAGGCGTGCTGGCTGCTATCTTCGGCCTCGGCAACGTTACAGACATGACAGGCGGCTTCGGCTCCAACGGTCTTGGCGGCGTTAACGGCAGCGTTATCGCAGGTCTGCTGGTCGAGGTAGTGCTGACCTTTATCTTCGTGCTGACTATTCTCGGCGTTACATCCAAGAAGGCTGGCCACGGCAGCTTCGGCGGTCTGGTCATCGGTCTGACACTGACACTGGTACATATCCTCGGCATTGGTCTGACAGGCACATCCGTAAACCCTGCACGTTCTATCGGTCCCGCTATCGTTGCAGCATTCACTGGCAACACTGCTCCCATCGCCTGCGTATGGGTGTTCATCGTAGGTCCGCTGGTAGGCGCGGCTCTTGCAGCTGTTACATACAAGTTCCTCGAGAAGGCAAAAGAGGATTGATAAGTCAACATAATATAACAGAAAAACCCACTGAGAGATCAGTGGGTTTTTTGTGCGATAAACGGGAATTTGATGGTGCAAACAAATGGATGTATGACCGTAGGGGCGGCAATCTGCCGCCAGTGCAACGAAATAATAAAATCCCACATAAAATTGATGATATCGCATTATAACGTGTTTTTTCAATTATCATCATCAATATAATTGATTTCATCCACGGGCGGCAGATTGCCGCCCCTACGATGATTTGTTATTTTATTTCGTGCGTCAAATTCCGATTTATCCTCCGAGTCTTATCATCTCATCGATACAGTGTCTTGCCTTTGCGGCGGTATCCTCATCGAAGGTTATCTCCAGACCGCCCTTGCCGCATACTGCGTTGTACACATCAACCAGCGTCGTAGCCTTCATATCGGAGCATATCAGGCGCTTGGAGAGATTGAAGAACTGCTTTGTGGGCATCTCGTAGCTCAGCTGAACCGTGATGCTTATCTCAGTGCCGATGATGAACTGCTCTGCATCGGACTTTCTCGCATAAGCGATTATGCCTGCTGTGGAGCCGATATAATCCGCATTCTCGCAGACCTCAGGCGGGCATTCGGGATGCACAAGGAACTTCGCCTCGGGGTATTTTGCTCTTATTGCCTTAACGTCGGCGGCGGTCATTGCGCCGTGTACGGGACATCCGCCGTTCCAGCAGACGATATTCTTCTCGGGGTATGCGGACTTCACAAACGCACCGAGATTCTTATCGGGGATGAACAAGATGTTCTTGTCAGGCAGCTTGCCGACTATCTCCACCGCTGAGGAGGATGTCACGCAGACATCCGTCACGCACTTCAGCGCAGCGGTGGTGTTTATGTAGGAGACCACCTTGTAGTCGGGATGCTCCGCCTTGAATGCCATAACCTCTTCGGGTGTGAACTGCTCTGCCATGGGGCAGCCTGCTTCGTCGGATGCTATGATGACAGTCTTTTCGGGAGAGAGCAGCTTTGCGGTCTCTGCCATGAAATGCACGCCGCACATCACTATCCTGCTGTTTTTAACCTTCTGAGCCTCTACGCTCAGCTTGAAGCTGTCGCCTACGATATCTGCGACTTCGCATATCTCCCTGTTCTGATAGCTGTGGGCGAGTATGCAGACATCGTTTTCCTTTTTTGCTTCAAGTATCATTTTCTGCAGCTGTTCAACTTTCATGGTGATATCCTCACTTAATCCTCGTCGTTCTTCTTTATCTCGAAACGCACCTTACTTACACGCAGGTTAGCGGCTTCGAGAATTGTCACTGTATATTCATCTGTCTCGTGCTTGTCACCGTTCTTGGGGATGCTGCCGAATATCTCCAGCACCCAGCCCGCAACGGTGTGCGCTTCACTCTCGATCTCAAGCTCTATGTCATGGGAGTCGAGATAGCGGCGCAGGGAGTTCAGCGAAACATCACCGTATATGTCGAATACATTTTCGGTGACGAATGTAACAGGCGATTTTACCTCGTCGCTTTCATCCCAGATCTCGCCGACAAGCTCCTCCAGAATATCCTCCAGAGTAACGATGCCGAGCGTACCGCCGTGCTGATCCAGTACAACGCTTATGTGGCATTTTTCTTTCTGCATGGTGCGCAGGACTTCGGATATCTTCAGCATGTGGGGGAGATAGATTATCTCCTGCAGAATGCTGCGGATGGTGAAGTCCGAGCCGTGTTTTTCGTACGCCTTGAAGAAGTCCTTTTCGGTGATGATGCCGATGATGTTATCCAGAGTCTTTTCGTATACGGGCATTCTGGAGTATTCCTCGGAGAGGAACTTCTTGCGTACTGTATCGATATCGTCTGTGATATCCACTGCAACTATGCTTACACGGGGAGTGATTATCTCGTCAACGGTGATCTCGTCAAATTCCAGTGCACTGCGGACAAGGTTGGATTCCTGCGTCTCCAGCACGCCCTCGTCCTCGGATTCCTCGATGATGGCTTTCAGCTCTTCCTCAGTGTAGCTTACTGTATCCTTTGTGCGCAGCAGCTTAGCAACTGCTTTTTTCAGCAGTATGAACAGTGCGGAAAAAGGGGTGAATATCACCATAAGGAAGCTGATAGGTGCGGATACGAAGATGCTGAAGCTTTCTGCATTATCCTTTGCAATGCTCTTTGGCAGCACCTCGCCGAATATCAGCACTACAATAGTAACGATGATAGTTGATACCAGTGAGCCGTATGTATCGCCCGAGCCTTCGTTTATGTTGTTCATTATCGCGATGGTAAGCAGTGTTGCGATAGAAGATGTGGCGATGTTTACGATATTGTTTCCGATAAGTATAGTAGTGATGGTCTTGTCGTATTTCTTAATGACTTTAAGCGCTCTTTCCGCACCCTTTGAGCCGTTGTCTGCCATGCTTCTCAGGCGTATCTTGTTTGCGCTGGAGAGCGCAGTCTCAGACGCTGAGAAGAACGCTGAAAGCGCTATGAGTATTACTATAAGTGCTATGTCCATGAGAGTTTATTCCCATCCTTTCCAAATATCGGGGCAGTAACCGACTGTAGCCTGCCTGCCGTTTCTGACTATCGGTGTCTTGTAGAGCTTAGGATCGTCCATGAGCTTTTCGGGCTTTGCGTCATCGTAGAGATATTTGATATCGGCGTAGTTCTTTGAGTTTTCGTCTATCACCGAATCTATCTTACCGCCGAGCGCCTTTACAACGCTGTCAAGCTCGCCCTTGCTGAGCCCTTTCGACAGGATATCGATGAACTGATATTTTATGTTGCGCTCCTTGAACCAGCGTTCAGCCTTTTTGGTATCGAAGCATTTTGACTTGCCGAATATCTGTATGTTCATATCGTCACCTCGTCGAGAATATACTGCTTTATCGCTTTAGTAACGCCGCTCTCATTGTTGCTGAGCGCACGGTGAGTGCAGATGCTCTTGATGTAGTCGTTGCCATTCTCCATGGCGAAGCTCATGCCTGCATTCAGCAGCATATCGGTATCGTTGAAGTAATCGCCGAACGCCATTATCTCGCTGCGGTCTATGCCGAGAAGCTCGCTCATCTTTTTGAGAGCGCTGCCCTTGCTTACGCCGCCTGCCATAACGTCCATCCATATCTTGCCCGATACCTGAATGTTCAGCCTGTCGCCGAAAACAGCGTCAAGTGCAGGCTTTCCGCGCTCCTGAGCGCCCTGCATATCGCACACGGCAAGCTTGTATATCACATCGTCGATGGCAAGCAGGTCGTCACATTCGATGTGGTTTTTGTAGAATTTTGCAACTTCGGCGTTAAATTCATCCGAAGCACGCAGGTGATATGTTCCTCCTGCGGCGCACACCAGCAGCCGGAAGCCGCCGATCTCCTCCGCAGTGCGCACGAACTCCTCGAATGTGGCACGCTCAAGCGGCGTGATATGTATCGGCTTGCCCTCGTGCATGATATATGCGCCGTTATCGCAGATGTAATCAAGCTTTGTGCGGTATTCCTCAGGGAAGAGGTGTTCCACGGCGTTGTATGTTCTGCCACTGGAAATGACGAACTTTATTCCCTTTTCGGAAAGCCCGTCAATTACCTCGTAAAAATCGGGAGGAAGCTGTTTGTTATCATCCAGCAGAGTTCCGTCCATATCGCTGGCGATCAGTTTTATCATATCTGTAACCTTTTCCTTTGTTCTTAGTTAAGCGGTTCCTTGCTGTAGGTGTACGACAGATCTGTGTTGTATAATGTCGTATCGAAACGCTTTATTGCGTCGTATATATCGATGGCGAAATCCTCGGGGATCTCCTCGTTGTTGATGAAGTTCTCCAGTGCGGATACAAAGCCCTTCTGAAGCAGCATCTTGTCTTTGATCTGCACTTTCATGCGGACTCTCTTGCCTGTATCGGCATTTCTCAGGGTCAATATATCCTGATCCAGCAGGTGCATGATGTAGGAGATGCTGTCAGAACTGTGCGGACCAAACACCAGCTGGTGATATATCGCAGCCTTGCACAATGCAGCCATGTTGAATTCCTTCAGCAGTGTCTCGTGAACTGACATCAGCGTGAAGAGATATTCCTCAATGGAGGCGTAGTTTTCCGAAAGACCCATGCACATGGTGATGCTGTCTACATTTGCATGAGAGAATTTCAGTGCGCAATCCAGTGCTGTCTTAGTTCTGTTCATGGGACAGATATCTATCGGCACTGGCACGGCGTTCTTTGCGTTGAAAACGTATTTTGCAGCGTCGTTCGGGGTCATATACTGGAAGCTGCCACGCATGCGTATCATTTCGATGCGGCTGGGCAGCTGCTGCTGAGCAAGAGCTACCATCTGCCTCGACAGCTTGTTGAGCGCAGGGAATTCCATGATGACGGGGGTGTTCCTTATCTTCAGGCGCTCCTTGAAATCGTTGATGGTGACCAGCACATAGCTGAAATCAAACACCTCTGTAAGCTCCGCAAACATGGGATTTCCGAGGCGGAAGATGTAGTTAATGCAATCGGGCAGCTCGTTCATCTTCATAACTGTGCGGAAATCTATCTCGCAGTATTTTACGCCTGTTTCCGCCAGCGCCTCGATGTATTTATAGATATGCTCAGGCTTTGCGGTCTCGCATATCGGCAGAGTGCAAAGGCTGTTATCTGTGATTACTGTTTTCATCCTTATCCTTTCAGGCCACGGGACTGGCGGTCCATATCCTCAACGACGATATCGAATATCTCGCCGAGGGTGGCGCAGTATTCCAGCACCTTCCATGGCTCGTTGGTGTGGTAGTGGATCTTGATAAGCTCCTCATCGCCCACAGCCAGCAGGGAATCGCCCTTGAAGTTTGCAACGATGTAGTCGTTGATAGCGTCCTCGTCAAGGTTTTCGCCCTCTATAAGAAGCTGAGTGTCGTATCTGTATTCAAGCATGGTGTTTCTCCTTTCATGCAGTCGGAAATCAATATCAATCCTTATAATTATATCATAAATCAGGCTACTATTCAAGCGGAAACTATTGTATTTTGTGCCGATATTGACTAACGAACAGTTAAGTTTTTTATCTAAACTTTATCATATACGATGAAAACGGCTTGCATTTGAACGGGAAAAGATGTACAATATAAGAAACAAATCGGAATTTGACGGTGCGTTTTAATTGCAGATCATCCGTAGGGACACGGCTTGCCGTGTCCGTGAATTAAAATGGTGCATTTATATGCGGACA
>JAZSEG010000007.1:0-4845 GCA_045531575.1 Oscillospiraceae bacterium
TGCGCCATCACGAACACACAAAGAGCTATCGGCATGAGCCAGATAAGCTTGAACATTATAACAAACGGAACAGCGGCGGAAGCAACAAGACAAAGCGTAGTCAGCAGCTTGAACTGTCTGCAATTTACAGAGCCGATAAGCTCCCAAACCGCAGTGACGCTGAAAAACGATGCGACAACAGTCCACACCCATATATTATCGATAATTATGAAGCTGACGCCTACAAGTATTGCTACAAAAGCCGTCACTATTCTTTTAGCCATGACAGGTCCTCTCTTCCTTAAACTCCGCCGAATCTGCGGTTTCTGCCTGCAAAAACCTCAACAGCGTGTTCAAGGTCTTTTTTTGTGAAATCGGGCCACAGCACATCCATGAAGATAAATTCAGCATAGGCTGCCTGCCAGATCATGAAATTTGAAAGCCGCTCCTCGCCGCTGGGACGTATAACAAGATCCAGCGGGGGCATTTCCGAGGTGTACAGATGCTGCTCGATAAGCTCCTCTGTGATATCCCCGGCTGCAAGCTTTCCTTCCCCGACAAGTGACGCAAGCTCCTGCACAGCCTTCACTATCTCGGCTCTGCCGCCGTAATTCAGTGCGATAGCTGTGATAAAGCCGTCATTATTGCGGGAATCGTTATGGATATCAATCAGCTCAGCCTGAATATCCTCATCAAAACGGCTTATATCACCGATGATTATGATGCGGATATTCTCCTTGGCTGCGGCACGGATATCCCTGATATACTGCCGAAGCAGATTCATGATGCCGTTCACTTCTTCTGTGGGGCGTTTCCAGTTCTCGGTGGAGAATGCATAGAAGGTCGCACATTTTATTCCCAGCTCACGGCACCAGTTGATCGTCTTTTTGAATACTGCAGCACCCTGCTTATGGCCCATGTTTCGCGGCAGACCACGCTTTTTTGCCCACCTGCCGTTACCATCCATAATAATGCCGACGTGCTGCGGAATGATCCTGTCCTCCATCAGATGGACATGATCTCCTTCTCCTTAGCTGCGCCAACCTTGTCGATCTCCTCGATGAACTTGTCAGTCAGCTTCTGGATGTTCTTCTCGCCGTCCTTCTGATCGTCCTCTGTGATCTCGTTAGCCTTCTTCTTAGCCTTCAGCTTATCGAGAGCGTCACGGCGAACGTTACGGACAGCAACCTTGCCCTCTTCGCAGTTCTTGCTTACGAGCTTGCCGAGCTCCTTTCTGCGCTCCTCAGTCAGCTGAGGGAACACGATGCGCAGGCAGCGTCCGTCATTTGTGGGGTTGATGCCGAGGTCGCTTGCCTGAATAGCCTTTTCGATGCTCTTCAGAGAGGATGCGTCATAAGGAGTTACAACGAGGATGCGAGCCTCTGCAACGGAGATGGAAGCCATCTGGTTTACAGGAGTATCAGTGCCGTAATACTCAACAGTAATTCTATCGAGAACACGGGGATCTGCTCTGCCTGCACGGATGGTGTTCAGCTCGTTCTCAAGCGCTGTGATGCACTTGCCCATTCTTTCCTTGGTGTTATCCATGAGTTCTTTCATAAGTAGCTCCATTCTGCCGCACTGCGGCGTAAAATATATTAGTTCTTATGCTTTGTTACGAGTGTGCCGACGGGTTCGCCCATTACAGCGTCCAGAATATTATCGGGACGATTGAGATCGAACACGATGATCGGAATATTATTCTCAGTGCAGATAGCGGCAGCAGCGCTGTCCATTACCTGCAGCTTCTTTACAAGAATATCATGATGTGTGATGACATCATACTTCACTGCATCGGGGAACTTCTTGGGATCCTTATCATAGATACCGTCTACCATAGTAGCCTTCAGCAGCATATCAACGCCCAGCTCTGCTGCACGGAGTGCTGCAGCACTGTCTGTGGAGAAGAAGGGGTTACCTGTACCGCAGCCGAAGATAACTACCCTGCCCTTTTCAAGGTGACGGATAGCCTTGCCGAGGATAAACGGCTCAGCCACCTGCTGCATAGTGATAGCTGTCTGAACACGGACAACGCAGCCCTGACTCTCAAGTATATCAGCAACTGCGAGAGCATTCATGGCTGTTGCCAGCATACCGATGTGATCGGCTCTTGCTCTGTCCATGCTGGGGCTGCTTCTGCCACGCCAGAAGTTACCGCCGCCGACTACGATTCCTATCTCGCAGCCTGCGTCAACGCACTTCTTGATGCTTGCACAGATATTTTCAATGGTGGGAATATCAAGTCCTATCTTGTTGTCTCCCGCGAGAGCCTCGCCGCTCAGCTTCAGGAGAACTCTTTTATACTTTGGTGTTACTGCTTCACCCATGCTGTTACCTCCTAAATATGCTTATCAATAATCAAGTGCGCGGATCCTGCCGAGCAGCTCACCATGAGCGGAGAGCTTTTCGAGAGCTGCTGCTACACGGCTCTCCTCCATAACATCGGCAATGAATGCGATCTCATTATCGGGCATATTGTTTCTGGAAAGGTACTCAACGCCGCTGAACTCTGCCTTGATAACTGCTTCTGCGGCAGCCTTATCGGTGGCAGTAAAGCGGATGTAGTTTGCACAGTTGAATCTGTCAAAGCTGCGGATGAAGCTCTGCTCGCTGTCCTTCCAAGTGAGGGAGATACTGGTCTTCTGATGCTTTGCAGCGGAAACGATATCGGATACCACTGCACTGGCGGTGGGAAGCTTACCTGCGCCCTTACCGTAGAACACAACATCGCCTGTTGCGTCGCCGCGGACGAGGATAGCGTTGAACACGTCATTTACGCCTGCAAGCTGGCTGTCATCCTTAACAACTGCGGGGAATACGCCGATGGAGATCTCTCCGTCCGCTTCCCTCTTTGCACAGCCTATCAGCTTGATCTTACAATCGCAGCTGTCACAGTAATTCACATCCTCAAGAGTGATCTTTGTGATGCCCTCAGTGTGAACATTTTCGGGGTAAACATGCTTTCCGAATGCAAGAGAAGCAAGGATACAGATCTTGCGGCAGGTATCATGGCCATCCACGTCAGCGGAGGGATCACGCTCGGCATAGCCGAGATCCTGTGCGATCTTCAGAGCTTCATCGAAGCCCATGCCGTCTCTTATCATCTTTGTAAGGATAAAGTTTGTAGTACCATTGAGGATACCTGCGATCTCGTCGATCTCGTTAGCCTCAAGACAGGTGTGGATAGGCTTGATAACGGGGATTCCGCCGCCTACGCTTGCCTCAAAGAAGAAGTTTACGTTCTTTTCCTTTGCGATAGCGAGAAGCTCGGCACCCTTAGCAGCTACCAGCTCCTTATTGGAGGTGACAACGCTCTTGCCTGCTTCAAGAGCAGACTTTACATAAGGATAGGAGAACTTGAGACCGCCGATGACCTCAGCGATAACAGTTACCTCAGGATCGTTGAGGATAATATCGAAATCCTTGACGAACTTATCCTTATAAGGACTGTCCTCGAAATCTCTGATATCAAGTATGTACTTGATATCAAGCTCGCAGCCTGCCTTCTTTTCAAGGCTCTCCTTGTTTTTGTAGAAGACCTCGACAGTACCGGAGCCAACTACGCCGTATCCCAGTACAGCAATCTTTTCCATGTGAAAAACATCCTTTCCCCGGAAGCCTTATGCCGAAAACTCAAGCCCTGTCACCCCGTAAACCGACGCTCCATGCGGCCACAAGCCATAAAAACGCATAATTCTCCCTTGTTCTGTTTATTATCTTATTTATTATAGCACAACGCTGCATATTTTTCAAGTAGTTTTTACCTGCGTTTTCAAATTACGCTAAAACAACTCAGCTTTTCAGCACAGCTTCGATCTTTTCGATTTCTTCAGTGGTAAATTCTGTCTTGTAGACCGCTTCCACATTATCAACTATCTGCGCAGGCTTTGAGGCGCCGATAAGCACGGTTGTTACTGCGGGATTGCTCAGCACCCATGAAAGTGCCATCTGAGAGAGCTTCTGACTTCTTGCTGCTGCGATATCATTCAGCTTATTGAGCTTTGTCACCATGGCGTCGTTCAGCTGATCCTTTATCCATGTCCTGCCCTTGCCAACTCTGGAATCCTCGGGGACGCCGTTGAGGTATCTGTCGGTCAGGAAGCCCTGATACAGCGGAGAGAACACTGCAAGTCCGAAGCCGTTTTCGATTGCATATTTGTCAAGACCGTCGTTCTCTATCCAGCGATTGAGCATGGAGTAGCTGGGCTGATTTACGATGAAAGGTGTACGCAGCTCCTTGAAGATCGGCAGGATCTGCTTCATCTGCTCGGAGTTGTAGTTGGATACGCCCACATAGAGCGCCTTGCCCTGTCTTACGATGTGGTCAAGTGCGAGGGCGGTCTCCTCGATAGGAGTCTCACCGGGATCGGGAACGTGATGATAGAAGATATCCACATATTCGAGTCCCATGCGCTTCAGCGACTGATCCAGCGAGGATATCAGGTACTTGCGGGAGCCGTTCTTGTCGCCGTAGGGGCCAGGCCACATATCATAGCCTGCCTTTGTTGAGATGCACATCTCGTCACGGTAAGCTCTCATGCCACGGTCGAGTATCTTTCCGAAGTTCTCCTCGGCAGAGCCGTTATAGGGGTTACCGTAATTATTGGCAAGGTCGAAGTGGGTTATACCGAGATCAAATGCGGTATGCACCATATTCTCCATGTTGGCGAGATTATCGAGATAGCCGAAATTCTGCCAGAAGCCGAGGGATACGGCGGAGAGCTTCAGTCCGCTCCTGCCGCAGCGGTTATAGAGCATTTTATCATAGCGGTTTTCGTTGGGGGTGTACATTGTGGTTATCCTCCTAAAAATCAAATTGTTTATCTGCTATCTAAAAAACGCCCCCACAGAAAGGCCTGCGGGGGC
>JAZSEG010000301.1:0-3175 GCA_045531575.1 Oscillospiraceae bacterium
CGCTCTGCTCTGCGGTAGCAGAGGTGTTGTGGATAGCGGTATTGACGTTCTCCATGCCGGAGGAGATCTGCTCCACCGCTGCGGTCTGCTCTGCATTCGCACTTGCAATGCCGTTCATTACCTCGGAGATATGCTCAACGCCGCTGACGATGCAGTTGAGTGCGTTGGAGGTGGTGTCTGCAAGCTCTGCGCCACGGTTCACGGCGTCTATTGACTTGCCGATAAGCTCGCCTGTCTGCTGAGCTGCCTCGGCACTCTTGCCTGCGAGGTTTCTTACCTCATCCGCAACCACTGCGAAGCCCTTGCCTGCATCGCCTGCTCTTGCAGCCTCGATAGCCGCATTCAGAGCCAGGATATTTGTCTGGAATGCGATATCGTCGATCACCTTCATGATCTGCTCGATCTCCTTGGAGGAGGTCTCGATCTCTGCTATAGCCTTCAGCATCTCGCTCATGCTGCGTGCGCCCTCCTGAGCCTGCTCATTGGTGGCTTGCACGGTCTGAAGAGCGTTGGCAACGTTCTCGTTGTTGTCCTCGGTCTTGCGTGCGATATCCATAACAGTGGAGGTTATCTCATCCACTGCAGCAGCCTGAGTAACGGCGTTCTGCGAAAGTTGAGAGGATCCATCCGCAAGTTGTGTAGCGCCGTCACGCACCTCGGAAGCGGAGCGTGCTACCTCGCTCATGGTCTCGCTCATGGAGCCTCTGATAAGCTCCAGAGAATCCTTTATCCTGCCGAATTCACCACGGTAATCCACCTGAGGCTGTACGGTGAGATCTCCGTCAGCCATGGAGCTGAGAACATTGTCGATATCACCTATGCAACCCTGCATGGTGCTTATCATGGATTCGAGAGAAGCGGTCATCTGACCTATCTCGCCGCCCATCTTTGTTGTGGGAGCGGGACTTGTGATGTCGCCGTCAGCGAATGCTGCAAGGCGGTCAGCGGTCTGCGCAATGGGAGCAGCGATCTTTTGTGCGCTTGCTCTCAGGAGAGCGCCTACAACTGCGATTATAATGAGAGACATAACGATCAGCGCAGTTGCTACAAATGCAACATTGGAAATGATCTTGCTGAGAGGGGTAGCCACGGCTATTGCCCAGCCTTCCTCGCCCTCAACGGGGGTATAGCCGATGAAGTAGTTTTTGCCTGCGATGTTTGCGATGGAGGTTGCGGTGTTGTAGGAGAGCATGTCTGCCGCGACGCTGTTCAGCTTGCCGAGTTCCTCGTCATATTTCGCCTGGAAAGCTGCTTCAGCCTCTGCTTCTGCCTCCTCGGTGGAGTTCAGAATATTTGCAGGCGTTTTTGCGATATCGCTTGCTTCTGCAGTTACTATCTCTTCAGCCGCAAAGCTGTAGAGTATAGGCAGCATCTCAGTGTTGCTGGAAGCGATTATCTGACCATTCCTGTCAAGGATGAAGCATATGCCGTTCTCGCCGAAGGTAACGTCCTTGATGATGTTGTTGAAGATATCCACATCGAGGTTACCGTAAACGAGGAAATCGCTGCCGTCAGCACTGAAGCACTTTGCCATCTTGATGTAGATATCGTTCTTGTCTGCCTTGCTTCGGGTGGGACTGGAAACATAGGAACCCTTTGTGCTTATGGCATACAGATAGAAATCCTCAGTGGTGATGTCTTCGAATTCCAG
Source organism: Oscillospiraceae bacterium (assembly GCA_045531575.1). Lineage (GTDB taxonomy): Bacteria > Bacillota > Clostridia > Oscillospirales > Ruminococcaceae > CAG-115. Next base: position 1,652 of record JAZSEG010000301.1, read on the forward strand.
TGTGATGCCGTCGCTGTAGGCAATGTAGAAGTCCTCGAACGTACTGGTAGAGGCACGATTTTCGAGGATAGCAAGACGCTGATCCAGCGGCACGGCGGAATCTACGATATCGTGGTTTTCGGTCACCACATCGAACTGCTGATCGAGATCATCTATCTTGTTCTCGATACTGGAGGCATAAGCCTCTGCCAGTGACAGTGCCTCGTCGGTGTAATTGTTGTTATATGTAACAATCAGTGAGAATATCGCCATAAAGGTGATGATAAGACCCGATATCGCCAACGGTGTCAGCGACATATTGATGAGCTTTGTCATAAGACCGCCCTTTACAGGCTTTGTCTTCACCGTTTTTTCCTTTACCTTCTTTTCTTTGATCTTTTTTTCTTTAGTCTTTGCCATGATGAACCTCCGTCTTGTCCGTTTAAAGGGCAATATATTACTTCTTAATTATACCACTTAATTCATTAAATAGCAATTAAAACGACCGCTCCGATATAACGAATTTATCGGAGCGGTTTTGTGCACATCTAACAAAAATCAATAATCTTTGTTAGATTTTATATAGCTTTTTATATATTCGAAGGTTGCTTTCTCTCCCTGTTCGGATAGCATGGTGAGCAGGCTTTCCAGAAGGGCAGAAGTCTCGGGATGTATTATCCTGCGAGCTTTGGCGTTCAGAAAGTATTCCAGCGGGTGGCGGTCGGTGTAGTTCTTCCCTTGATATATCTTGCTTGCGGCAACTCTGTCGCAGAACATCTCTATCACGAAAACCAGCGGCATCTTCACAGGTTCGTTCTGCTTTGTTTTGGGGTTGTAGTCCGTCCAGTATTCGAAGTGATGGCGGTTTCTGCCTTTGTGGTGCATCCACGCCTTGGAGTAGCCGAAAAGCTCTCGTTCCTTTTCGTTAGGGGAGCGGCTGCCCTGATAGTATTTCGCACCGGGGATGAACTCCGTCGGGGAGAATTTGGACAGATCATGCAGCATACCACGCCAGGGGATACCCGCCTTTACGCAGTGCTGAAACACCTTATTTCTATGCCTTGTAACTGTTCTGAAATGCCCGCAGGCTCCCTTAAGCGACATCCATTATCCTCCGATATCCTGCTTGCTGAAAACGGGGCGCAGTCTCTTGTAGAGCGGCACTGTCAGCAGCGAAGCTATAAGTCCCTTTGCCATGGTGAAGGGCATGTTGAATATCACAAGGCACTCCAGCAGACCGTCCACGGAGGGCAGGATAGCCTTATACATACCCACGATGACCTCCATAGGCATGATAGCTGTGTACACAGGGTACACGATAAAGTAGTTTGAAGCCACGCTCACAAGACCGCTCAGCACGGCGCCTGCGATGCAGCCGAGTATGACATATAAGTATCTGTGGGTCTTTTTGGCTACGATGCCGATAGGCAGCACGAGGCAGGCGCTAAGCACGAAGTTTGAAAGCTCGCCGACGCCGCCCGTCATGGTGGTGAAGAGACCCTCGAGATTCTTCACAAGGCAGACCGTCACGCCGGAGATCGGACC
>JAZSEG010000001.1:0-8852 GCA_045531575.1 Oscillospiraceae bacterium
TGATATGCACCCCAAAAGTTAGACACTTTTGGAGGTGCATATTTTTTATGAGCAAAAAGGGAAGAAAAAACAAAACATACTCGCCAGAATTCAAAATAAATGTTATAATGGATATGCGAGAAAACCACTTGGGTTATCAAGAAACAATGAGGAAGTACTTTCCGCACTTGGAACAAAGGAATTTTTATTTTCTAAAAAAGTGGGAACGCATATTTTTAGAAGAAGGAGCCGAAGGTCTGATGAAAGAAAGACGAGGCAGAGCACGGAAAAACAATGCACCCAAGCTGGATAAAAAGGTAGAAGAAGATCTGATTGCAGAAAATCAGCGTTTACGAATGGAAATAGAATACCTAAAAAAACTGAGTGCCTTAGTTCTTGCGGAAGAGCGAAAGAACGGCAAAAAGCAGAAATAATCTCTGAATTAAGGCAAAGATATCCGCTGAAAGACTTGCTGCAACTATCAGGAATGGCTCGTAGCACATTCTATTACTACCTGAAACATCCGACTAAAGACAAATACGAATGTGAAAAGCAAGAGATAACTGATATATTCACTGCCCACAAAGGCAGATACGGCTATCGTAGAGTTTTAGGCATCATGCGCAGTAAAGGCTATGTGATCAATCATAAAACAGTCTTAAAGCTGATGAGGCTATTGGGGCTGAAAGGCAAACAGCGCAAAAACGACAAGTACCACTCATACAAGGGCGAGGTCGGTAAGGTTGCAGATAATCTATTAAAGAGGGATTTCAAGGCTGAAAAAACATTTGAAAAGCTGACAACAGATGTAACGCAATTCAAGGTTGGTGATACAAAGATTTATCTATCGCCTGTTATGGATCTTTACAATCGTGAAATTTTATCATATTCGGTATCATTAAGTCCTAATCTGGAACAGATACGGGAAATGCTAAATGGCTTGTTTGCCAAGCTTCCCGATGATGCCACACCATTGTTCCATTCGGATCAGGGGTGGCAGTACCAACACGCAGAATACCAACGCTTATTGGCTGAGCACAACATCACACAAAGTATGTCCAGAAAAGGAAACTGTATGGACAACAGCGCCATGGAGAACTTTTTCGGCAGGCTCAAAGTCGAAATGTTCTACGGCGAGAAATTCGAAAGCGTTGACGATTTCATTGATGAATTACATAACTATATCTATTATTACAACAATGATAGAATTTCCACAAAACTAAAAGGAATGAGCCCGGTGCAATACCGAACTCATTCTCAATTAATTTAATATTTAATCTTGTCTAAACTTTCGGGGGCACTTCAATTGCGGCAGAGCCGTTTATCTGTTGCATTTATGTACGAGCGCTCTGACATGTTATTGCAGTGTATCACATTTTGCCAAACACTGCCGTAACGCACATAAATCCATCGTTTATCTGTGCGAAGATATCGCCGTTCATCTTGTGCATAAGCTGACGGCAGATGTAAAGTCCCAGACCGCTGCCTTTTTCGTTTTCGGCGTTTGTGCCTCTCCAGAAGCTGTCGAAGATATGCGGCAGGTCTGTATCGGAAAGTGTGCATCCGCTGTTTCTGACAGCTATGAGGATGCAGCCGTCCTCCTCGGAAAAGCTGATGTCAATACGCTTTCCGTCGCCGTATTTTATGGCATTCTCGATGATGTTCTGCAGCACCTCGACGCTGCGGTCGGGGTCTCCGCTGAGCAGGCAATCTGTGTAGCTGTCAACAACAAATTGCGTTTTTATCAGCGACAGCTTTTCGGTGTAGTACTGCTTTATCTTAGTCACCAGCTGGGACAGATAGAACTCTCCCATATCCACATCAAGGCTGAGAAAATCCTCTCTGGAAGCAGTGATTATCTGCGAAACATAGCCTTCTATCTCGTCAGCCTTTGCGTTGATGCTTTCGGCTATCTCAAGCTGTTTTTCTGCGCTTGTGTAAAGCCCTTTCGACAGCGCCTTTGAGTACAGCTTTATCGCAGACAGCGGAGTTTTTATATCGTGCGAAAGCGACAGCAGGAGCATTTTCCTGTCCCTTTGCAGGTCAAGCTCACGCTCTTTCTGCTGTTCCATGTTTTCTCGGAGCATATCCACGCCCCAGATGAAGCGTCCGAAGAAGCGGTTCTTGCTCTCCTTTACAGGTGCGGTGAGATTGCCCTTTGAAAGCTCATACGGCACATCGGAGAGCTGCTCGAACGGCCTCAGTATCCTGACTTTTATGTACAGCATAACGGCGATGATAACGACCGCCATAACGCCAAGAATAACGTTCACCGTTAAGATGAGCTCTGTTTTGTCTGCGCCGTCGTCTGCCTTGTAGTCAAAGCGGTACAGCTTGCCGTTTATCTCTCTGATGACATGATCGCTGTCGGAGTTGTAGAAGTCCTCGCTGTATTCTGTAATCGACGTCACATATTCGCACGCTGAAATATCGGGTGCCGAGCCGTTTTCCATCTCACGAACAAGGCGGCTTATCTCCACACGGTAGGGTCTGCCGCTGTCGGTGTTATCGCTCAGAAGTATCACATTTGCGGCGGCGAAAACTGCTACTATCAATGCTATAACCACCGCAAAAATTCTGTTAAACGCTTTCATATTTGTAGCCTACTCCCCACACTGTAAGTATCCGTTTTGGTGCCTTAGGGTCGTCCTCTATCTTCTGACGAAGCCATTTGATGTGTACCGTCAGCGTCTGCTGCTCGGAAAAGCTGTCGCTGCCCCATATCTGATTGAACAGATACTCCTTGCTGAGCGCCTTGCCCTTGTTCTCGATAAGAAGCAACAACAGGTCAAATTCCTTTGCGGTAAGGTCGAGGGGCACATCATTTTTACTGACTGTGCGGCTCACCTTGTTGATTTTTATATCTCCGTCAACAAGCTCATCAACTGCGTATCGCCGCTTAAATATACCCGATATCTTTGCAAGCATTATGTCGATATCATACGGCTTTTCGATATAGTCGTCGGCGCCCAGCACAAGCCCGTTCAGCTTGTCCTCCTTGTCGGTCTTTGCACTGACGATAAGGATGGGAGTGTTGCTCTCCTCGCGTATCTTTTTGCACACCGCAAAGCCGTCTATCCCCGGGAGCATTATATCAAGCACGACAAGCCTTGCCCCGTACTTTTCGTACAGCGACAAGGCTTTTTCTCCTGTTTCGGCAACCGATACTGTGTAATTCTCTGCACGGAGAAAATCACACAGCAGGGAGGCTAGCTCTTTGTTATCTTCCACAATTAGAATGTCGGTCATAACATATCCTTTCAAACAGCGTAGGGGCGACCTGTGGCCGCCCGTATTCATCACCAGCACATTATCATAAAAAGGCTGTAGTAGACCGCCGTGCAGATGTAACCATAAATCATGCGGCGGTAACCGCACGGCGGAATTGCCTGAGGCGCATGCCTCACCAGCCCATCTCCATGAGCCAGTTATTCAGCGCACGCTCACGCTCTCTCATCTGAGATGCATTTTCGTACCTGTCTAAATTATACTCGCCTTTTATGTTTCCGTCAACTATGTACAGCACTCTTGTGCATTTTGCCGCTACCTTTACATCGTGGGTTACAAGCATAATTGTCGTTCCCTCGTTATTGAGCTTTGCAAGCTCCTCCATTACTTCATCGGAGGAGGTGCGGTTGAGTGCGCCTGTCGGCTCGTCGGCGAAGATCATCTTCGGGTTGTTTATCATGCTGCGGCAGATGCACGCACGCTGAAGCTGACCGCCCGAGACCTCGTTGATATCGTTGTCAGCGATGTCGATGATTCCGAGCTTGCGCATAAGCTCCTGACCACGCTGTACGGTCTCCTTGCGGCTTTCGGTATTCTTGTTTGACTGCACTGCAGGGAGGATGATGTTATCCAGTACAGTCAGATTCTTCAGCATATACATCTGCTGGAAGATGAAGCCCATTTCGTCAAGACGCAGGTCGGCAAGCTCCTTTTCGCCCATCTTTGCGATGTTCTTTCCGCAGAAAAGCGCCTCGCCTGCGGTGATGCCGTCCATACCCGAAACGGCGTACAGCAGTGTGGATTTGCCTGAGCCCGAGGGACCCATTATCGCCACCATCTCGCCCTCGGAAACGGTGAAGTTCACATTCTTCAGAACGTTGTTCTGGCGCTTGTTTACGATGTATGTTTTACAGAGGTCTTTTACTTCGAGAATATTCATAGTGGTTTCCTTTCTTATTCGATATTAGCGGTGTCCGATGACTTGATCTTTCTTGTGTAGAGCGATGTCAGGAATGCGCTTGCGGTCGTTGTCGCAAGAATAATAACAGGGAATACAAGATACATTTCGATCGGATCAACAACATAGTCGACTGCAAGCTCCAGACCCATCATTTTGAAGATAGGGTCGATGCACAAGTGAGTCAGGGGCATTGCGAAAACTTCTGCAATTATCACCGCAACAATTCCCACGATCGTAAAGCGTAAAGTGTGGTAAGCGTAAATTTTGCTGTTTCTTGTGCCTATGGCCTTCATAAGTGCGATCTCACCTGTTTCCTTTGCGATGAAGGAGCGCTCCATAAGTACGGTAATAAGTGCGGCTAAAACGATAGTGAGGATTGCAACCATTGATTTTACTGCGGCTAGAGTTTCAGTAACGCCAAGCATTTCCGATGTTACTTCGGTGCAGGTCTTTATATTTTCATGATCGGGGAAGATCCTCTGGATTTCGTCAATTCTGCTTTCAATTTCTTTTCTGTCGGGATCATCTGTAAACATGATCTGCGTATTGATACCGCCCTGTACCTGAATGTAGTTGATATCTTCATCGGAATGGAGTCTTATGCCATATCCTTGCTGATTCATTGACTGGAAGAATGCGGTAATGATATATTCCTTATCTCCGTCAATGGTTTTGATGGTAACGGTATCGCCTATATTTGCTTTTAGTTTTTCCGCCGAAAGCCTTGTAATTGCAATTTCGTTGGTATACTGCGGCGCTGTTCCCGCTGTATATTCGTACATATCCATCGTTGTGCCTGTACCGTGATATATGGGGACATTGCTTTCATTTTCTCCGAAAACCACAGGAAGAGTGAATATCATTTCCTGATAGCATTTTGCAGGAATGCCGTTTTCGGCAAGAGTTTTTTCCATATTATCAAGATGCTGTGTAAGCTTTTCGTGTCCGTCGTCCAGCATACATTCATTGATTATTTTGCTGTCCAGATATATGTCACAATCCGCCCAGCCGAATGTAGTTGAAAGACTGCCGCTGTTCATTGTGTAAACGGTATTTGAAAGGATAAGCAGAAGCGACAGGCAAAGCACAAAGGTAAGAGTTATAATGCTGAATCTTTTAGGAGCACTCACAATATCATTGAGCGCAAGGAAAGGTGTTGCGCCGAGCTTTGATTTTCCTAAACTCATAAGGCTCTTTTTGCGGAAGCGTTCTCCTGTCTGACCGTTTCGGATAGCGTCAATGGGAGTGAGATTCTTCACTTTACCCGTACAGCCGTAGCAGAACAGTAAGATTACCGCAATTACAAACACCGCACAGAGAATATTAATTAAAATTGGATTCTGATTGCTGATTATAATTGACTTTGAGGAAACGCTCATAAGCATTTCGCTGAAAGGAAAGCTGAGCGCAAGACCGATTACCGCACCGATTACGGAAAGTCCAGCATATTTTATAAGATAAAGTCCACGGATTTTCAGATTGCTGATACCGATAGCTTTCATAACGCCGATCTCACGGAATTCTTCGGATAATGTAAAGGTAATGGTAAAGCGGAGCACTACGAAAGCAATTGCAATAAGGATTAAACTTACTACAAGAAGCAGACCGACCACTATCATATCGAATACGTATGTGAATTTCATAAATGCTCTGTCCATTGTGAGGATACTGTTGTCAAGAAGCGGCTTTAACTCCGTAACAGCTGTATCAACATCAGAAGAATATATGTAGACAAGGCTTCCGCCGTAGAGCGATTCTGTATCTTCGGAAGAAATAAGGGAGTTGTAATCTTCTTCGCTTATTATATAACGTGTAAAACTCACCTGATTTGAGCCGAAAAGCGCGTCCTTTATCTTATCTGCAAGAGTAACCTCGCAGCTTACACCGTTTATTTCAATGGTAAGCTTATCACCGATCTCCACGCCGAAGGCATCAGCCTTGCCTTCTGTCATATAAAGCTCGCCCTGCTTTACTGTTTCAAGGATACTGCCGTCAGAAAGAAAATAGTTCAAGGAAATATCGCTGTGAACAAGATTTGTACCGCCGGGAATATTTATATCCTCATTATCAAAAATTAAATTTTCGGGTGATAAAAACAGCATATTTTCTTCTGCATAGCGTTCAACTGCGGATGCCGAATCCACCGTTTCGTCAACGTCGACCGCAAGATTTTTATTCATGGTAATCGCAAGAAAATCAGGTACATCTGCCATTTCAAAGTAGTTATCCAGCGCAGAAGTAACGCTTATAATGTTGTTTGCGCTTGAAGACACGAACATTGTCGCGAGTATGATAAATACAAGCACTATTATATTCATTGCCTTTTTTCGTTTAAGGTCTTTTTTCAGAATGTTGAGATACATTTCAGTTCTCCTTTCATCGTTGTGAACTCATTATAGCATGGAAATTATTAAATAATCCTTAAATTCTGATGCGCCGTATCAGGAAATAGTATTATATCTACGCAAAGCATCCTTAGGCACATAGCCGGAGGGCGTTGGGTTGAGAAGATCACTGAAAGTATGGCGGTGATGTGCTAAAAGGCAGCGTTTCGGCTTTTTTATCTCCTTGACACATATAGGAAATCATTGTATAATTATCTTATCATATTGGCAATTACAGCATTATGCAATAAAATGAAAGGTGAATACCATGGATATCAGAGATCAGATAAATAATGGAAGAGCCTCCATCGGCATCGAGTTCGGCTCTACAAGGATAAAGGCGATTCTTGTGGGAGAGGAGCTCGCTCCCATCGCTTCGGGTGCCTATGACTGGGAGAACAATCTCGAAAACGGAGTGTGGACATATTCCGCCGAGGAGATCGTAAAGGGCTTGCAGGGCTGCTTTGCGGCACTTATGGCGGATGTTAAGGAGAAACACGGCGTGGAGCTTACAACTGCGGCTTCTGTCGGCATTTCCGCTATGATGCATGGCTATCTTGCGTTTGACGAGAACGATCAGCTGCTGGTGCCTTTCCGCACCTGGAGAAACACCATGACAGGCGAGGCTGCGGATATCCTCTCTGAAGCCTTTGCGTTCAATATCCCTCAGCGCTGGAGCATTGCACACCTTTATCAGGCTATCCTTAAAAAAGAGGAGCATATTCCGCAGGTGCGCTTCATCACAACGCTTGCAGGTTATGTTCACTTCCTGCTGACAGGGGAAAAGACCATCGGTATCGGAGACGCTTCGGGTATGTTCCCGATAGATCCCGAAACAGGCTCTTACAATGAAAATATGCTGGCGAAGTTCTCGCAGCTTACGGAGAATACCGCATTCGCTCAGAAACTGGTTGATATACTTCCCACCATCGTTCCCGTGGGCGAGTGCGCAGGCAGACTCACTGAAAGCGGTGCGCTGCTGCTGGATCCCACAGGCACATTCAAGGCAGGCGTTCCGTTCTGTCCTGCCGAGGGCGATGCGCAGACAGGCATGGTGGCAACAAACAGCATTGCCCGCCGCACCGGAAATGTTTCGGCAGGCACATCAATTTTTGCCATGGTGGTGCTGGAGCGTGAGCTTTCCCACCTGCACCGTCAGATAGATATCGTGACCACGCCCTGCGGCGATCCTGTTGCCATGGTGCATTGCAACAACTGCACCACCGATCTCAACGGCTGGGTAGGGCTGTTCGATGAGCTGCTCAGAAGCTTTGGCTGCGATATCGCAAAGAATGATCTCTATAACAAGCTGTTTGCGGCGGCGCTTTCGGGCGATGCGGACTGCAGCGGCATAATCAGCTACAACTATCATTCAGGCGAGCATGTTACGGGCTTTACCGAGGGCAGACCCATGCTCATGCGCTCGCCTGAGAGCGTTTTCAGCATTGCTAATGTTATGAGGAGCCTGATCTATTCCAGCATGTCCACACTGAAGATAGGAATGGATATCCTGATGAACGAGGAGAAGGTAACTCTGGATAAGATATATGCCCACGGTGGTCTGTTCAAGTCTCCTGTGACGGGTCAGCGCTTCCTTGCTTCGGCTCTCGGAGTGCCTGTGGCGCTTATGGAGACAGCAGGCGAGGGCGGTGCCTGGGGCATCGCATTGCTGGCGGCGTATCAGGCTCGTGAGAACAGGGAAGAGAAGCTCGCAGCATATCTGAATGACAGAGTTTTCGCAGGCGCAAGCGGCAGCTGCATGGAGCCTCATGACGGGGATGCGGCAGGCTTTGCGGAGTATATGAAGCAGTACAGAGCAGGTCTTGCAGCGGAAAAGGCTGCTGTTGAAGCGGCACATAACTGATCTTTCGTATCGGAATAAAAAAACAGCTCCATCAACTGATGGAGCTGTAGCTATATATGCGATATTATTTCTTTGCGTCCTGCTCACGGATCTCGCTGCGGCGGATCTTTCCGCTGCCGACGGTCTTAGGCAGGCTGTCACGGAACTCGATGACTCTGGGGTACTTGTAGGGAGCGGTCTGGTTCTTGACGTAGGTCTGGATCTCCTTTTTCAGCTCATCGGAGGGCTGAGTGCCGTTTGTCAGCACGATGGTAGCCTTTACTACCTGACCTCTGATCTCATCGGGAACGCCTGTAACGGCGCACTCCAGAACATAGGGAAGCTCCATGATAACGCTCTCGATCTCGAACGGGCCGATGCGGTAGCCGGAGGACTTGATGAGATCATCCACTCTGCCGACGTACCAGTAGTAGCCGTCCTCGTCCATACGGGCGGT
>JAZSEG010000073.1:0-17732 GCA_045531575.1 Oscillospiraceae bacterium
TATGTGCCCGCTGGTCAAAGCAGAAAACCCCGATTTCGGAAATTTCAGACTCACCTGCGTATCGGGAATGCACAGTTCGTCCCATGCTCTGTCCAAAAAGGATAATGTGATGATACTTAGCATCCAGTCTGTCTGCCGTAATATCGACTTTCTCAGGGCTGCTCTTGCCAAAAAGGTGATCATAGTTGTGGATGAAGCTCATCACACCACCGCACGTTCGTATCAGAATGTGATAACAGCCATAAGAAAAAAGCGCAAGGATGCAAAGCTGCTGGGACTGACCGCAACTCCTGTCAGATTTACAGAGGCAGGTACATCGATGCTCAACAGCATCTATGAGCGCATAAGCTACAGCATATCTTTAAGCGATCTCATAGCACAGAATGTGCTGGCACGTCCGATCGCATATCGTATAAAGACCAACGAATCCTTTGAGCCGATAATCAGCATAGATGAATCTGCTTATATCACGAAATATGGCGAGCTTCCCGAAACACTGGTTGCAAAGATAGCACAATCATCCTCCAGAAATCAGCTTATTGCCGATACATATATGAACGAGCGCGAGAAATACGGCAAGACGTTGATATTTGCGATGAACATACCGCATTGCATAACCCTCTGTGAAACGCTGAGAAAACGAGGCGTCCGCTGTGACTATATCTTCAGCGGCAGGGAGAACAACGCAGCGGTGATACGTGCCTTCAAAAAAGGCTTGCTTGATGTGCTGATAAATGTCAATATCATGACTGAGGGCAGTGATGTGCCTGATATAAACACCGTATTTCTGACACGTCCTACGCAGAGCGAGGGATTGCTTCTGCAGATGATCGGAAGAGGTATGCGTGGCAAGAATGCAGGCGGCACAGATACTTTGAATATCGTAGATTTCTATGACCTGTGGGAAACATTTGATAAGTGGCTCAATATTGAGTGGCTTGTCAGCACCATCGCAGCGGAAGATGATACTACTGAGCCGAGTTCACGCAAAGCAGAGCTCGTTACCTATCCTGCACAGCTTTATGTGGATATCTATAACAGCATCCGGTACCAGTCGATACGCAGCAGTCAGCTTGTCACAGTGCCTGCGGCGTGGTATACGCTGGTGGATGAAAACGGAATGGATTACCGTGTTATCGTGTATGCTGATCAGATAAGCGGATATGATAAGCTGATCTCTGAAAGGTATATTCCTGATGTTATTTCTGCTCAGACAGCAGCGAAGGTCATCCGCAGATATTTCAGGAATTTTGTATCGGCACCGAAAATTCGTGATATCGTACTGCTTCTGGAAAACCTCAGGGACAATGAGGAACCGCCATATCGCTATACATTCGAGGAGCGTGACGCAATATCTCCCGATATCGTCAGCAGATATATAGCGGATAACTCCTGCGATATTCTCCGATATCCTGCTGAGATATACGCGCAGCATCCCGTTGTTAAGGAGCTTTTCGGCACCCTTGAAAACTATCGTCAGTGCATTTTCGATTATCTTAACAATGCAAGCGGCAAGCACAGAAGTCATATGGTGATAGAGGAGATACCATACGAAAAAATACCGTTTGACACGACTCCTGTGCACGATCTAGAGAAGCTTGTAAGAGAAGTAAAGGATGAGATGTTCGGCGGTGAGTATGACGGTATCTCGTCGATAGAATGGACACAGCGCCCCATGAGCAGCTACTTCGGAGTGTATTATTACTCTGATGATCATATCGAGATCAATTCGATACTCAACTCGCCCATGGTCGACAGGGAAACGGTAAAATACGTCATCTATCACGAGATGCTTCACAGGGATATCCGTTGCCACAACAAGCTTTTCAGACAAAAGGAGCATCTTTTCCCGAACTATGTGAAGCACGATCATTTTCTGGATTCTGAATTTTCAATGTTTGATATAAAGGAGAGATAATTATGAAGATCCTGTTTTGCAATACATCTTATATGAAGTATTACCATGGTGCATGCGACCTTGATATTCCGCAGTACGGCAGCGATTATGTCAAAAAAAACGGATATGGTCATGAGGAGTACAATTTCACCCCAACAAGATTCAGTGATGGTAATAATTACTGCCTTGGTTTTGTGGAGACAAAAGCCAGCCATAATAATAAAAATCAGCTTCATATCGAACGCATCGGAGGCTGTGGGGCACTCAAGGACGCTGACAGTGTGGATGATGTTCTGGTCATCTGGTGTGCAACTATGAAAGAAAGCGAAAAGCGTGTAATGGGCTGGTATAAAGGTGCTACTGTATACCGTAATTATCAGGAATGTGAATTTAATGGTGGTTATGTCCAGAACTATAATGCTATTGCACCCACCGAAAACTGTACGCTTCTTCCTTCTACGATAAGAGGCATAATGGATTGGAAAGTACCCTATGCAAGGAAAGACGGCTATGGCTTCGGACAGGCTATGGTGTGGTATGCTGACAGCGATGATGATGAGACCAGAAGCTACATTTCAGAGCTTGTGAAAAAGATAGAAGCCTATGACGGCAAGAATCAGATGGATGATATTCCGCCTGAGCTCAGACCCTAATAAGAAATTTCGGCGGAGTGAAAATCTCCGCCGTTTTTGCTTGACCTTAACCGAAATTTGTGTAGAATATCCTATTAATCAACAATTAAGCGGAGGTGACTTATGCATAAAAAAGATGAATCTCCACGCAGTTTTAGGTTTATATATGATACTGCCCGTTCTTTATATGGTTTTCTCCTGTTGTTACAGATTAAGATTCTGACGGAGTACCGCACCGCCCTTTTCGATGGATGCTGTGCCAGTTCGGCATATCTCGAGTATTTCGTAATCTCGCATCAGCAAAATGAAGTCATCCATTTTTTCGCTGTTTCCTATGATGCGCAGAACTACAGAGTCCCGTGAATAGTCGATGGTCTCAGCCTTGAATGCCTGCGCCGCAGACTGGATATCGCTTCTTGTTGCAGGGTCGTTCTTCATCTTTAGCAGCATAAGCTCACAGCTCAGCGAATTTTCCCTTGTCAGTTCCTTTATAGAACAGACGTCAGGCAGCTTGTAGAGCTGGTTTATGAGCTGCTGCTTGTTCTCCTCCTCGCCGTCAAAGCTGAAGGTGATACGTGAGTATTCAGCCGCTTCGGTTTCGCTTGCGGTGATCGTGCTTATATTGAACTGCCTTCTGCGGAACATACTTGTAAGCCTGTTCAGAACACCGAACTGATTGCGGACAAGCACCGCTAATGTATATCTGTTCATTTCGGCACCTCCAGTTTTGTGATTATATCATCCATGCTGCCTCCGGGTGGAAGCATAGGCAGTACAAATTCGTCCTTGTCGATTCTGCAGTCGATGACATACGGTCCCTTTGCGCTGAACGCTCTTTCCAGAGCCTTATCCAGCTCCTCGGGAGTGCTGACTGCTTCTCCGTCCGCACCGAATGCACGGGCAAGGGCAGGGAAGTCTGTCTTTCTGCCAAGCACGCTGTTTGAATAGTGCTTGTCGTAGAAAAGCGTTTGCCACTGTCTTACCATGCCGAGAACACCGTTGTTCATTATTATGATAACGATGGGGATATTGTAGGTCGCAGCAGTTGCAAGCTCATTAAGGCACATACCGAAGCTGCCGTCGCCTGTGACGAGGACGCTCCTTTCGCCCGTACCGTATGCCGCACCGATAGCCGCACCCAGTCCGAAGCCCATAGTGCCGAGTCCGCCGCTTGAAACGAATCTTCTCGGAGTCCTGAAAACAAGATTCTGCGCCGACCACATCTGATGCTGTCCTACATCGGTGCATACGGCGGTGTTTTCGCCAAGGTGCTTGTTTAATGTGAGGATAGCCTTTCGTGGAGTAAGTCCATCACGGTTGTCGAGATATTCGTTCTCCTCGCTTCTGAAAGCAGCCACCTTTTCTATCCACTGCGGCTTTGCACTTTCGTTTATCATCGGCAGCAGCTTCTGAAGTGTAAGCTTCACATCGCCTCTTAGTCCGCAGGCAGCATTTACTGTTTTGCCAAGCTCAGAGCCGTCTGTGTCGATATGGATTATCTTAGCATTTGTAGCAAACTTCGTGCGGTTGCCAGTAACACGGTCGTTGAAACGCACACCGAGAGCTATGATGAGATCCGCATTGTGCATTGCCATGGAGGAAGCGTAATGTCCGTGCATACCCTGCATTCCGAGAAAGCGTGGATGTGCAGTAGGAATAGCTGAAAGCCCCATGAGCGAGCATCCGATGGGAGCATCTATCTTCTCTGCAAGGCTGAGCAGCTCCTCCTGTGCCTGTGCAGTTATCAGTCCGCCGCCGAAATAAACATACGGACGCTTAGCTGCGTTTATATATTCCGCTGCTTCCTCTATGCGGATATCCTTTGCCGCCTTTGGTTCGTCCTTTTCAGAGGGTGGCTCAGGCTCGTATTCGCATTTTGCTATCTGCACATCTTTCGGAACATCTATCAGCACAGGCCCGGGTCTGCCTGATTTTGCGAGCCTGAACGCGTCACGGATGGTATCCGCAAGCTGCTCCACGGATCCTACGAAATAGTTGTGCTTTGTGATAGGCAGGGTAACGCCTGTGATGTCTATCTCCTGAAAGCTGTCTGAGCCTATCTGCGTAGTGGGTACATTTCCGCAGATGGCAACGAGGGGAATGGAATCAAGATACGCAGTAGCAATGCCTGTCACAAGATTCGTCGCTCCCGGGCCCGATGTGGAGATCACCACGCCGACTTTTCCCGTTGTCCTTGCATAACCGTCAGCCGCATGAGCCGCACCCTGTTCGTGGGCAGTGAGGATGTGGTTTATCTTATCCTGATGAGTGTACAGGCTGTCGTATACGTTAAGTATCTGTCCCCCTGGATAACCAAAAACAGTATCACAGCCTTGTTCTATCAGGGTCTTTACAAGTATATCCGAACCTGAAAGCATCATGTTCGCTCCTCCATTTCAGCAACGACCTCGACCTCAACCAACGCACCCTTCGGCAGTTCCTTTACAGCCACGCAGGAGCGTGCAGGTTTCTCTGTGAAGTACTGCGCATACACCTCGTTGAACGCCGCAAAATCTCCGATGTCGCTCAGAAAGCAGACGGTCTTTACGGCACTTTTCAGTGAGCTTCCCGCCGCATTCAGCACAGCCTCAAGATTTCTGCATACACGGTGGGTCTGTTCGGTGATGTTTTCTCCTGTAAGAACACCAGTTTCGGGGTCGAGCGGTATCTGTCCAGATGTAAATACAAGACCTCCCGCAACAACTGCCTGTGAATAGGGGCCGATAGCCTTAGGTGCGTTATTAGTTTCAACTTTTCTGCTCATGATATATCTTTCCTTTCTTTTATACGATCTTGAAGCCTTCCTTGCGGAGGGTCTTTGTTATCAGTCTTACATGGTCAAAATCTCTTGTTTCCATCTCGATGCGCAGGAAACAGCCGTTTATGCTCTCGGTGTTGCCCTTTTCGTAGTGGACTCCTGTTACGTTTCCGCCGCAGTCTGCGATGATACGGGATATCTCCTTAAGCTGTCCTGGCTTGTCTATAAGTTCGATAAGCAGGCTCGAAGAGCGTCCCGAGTTCTTAAGTCCTCGGTCAACCACCCGTGATAGGCTCGTGATATCTATGTTTCCTCCCGACACGACCGCTGCAACACGCTTGCCCTTCAGGTCGAATTTGTCAAACATGACCGCCGCAACGGCAACTGCGCCAGCACCTTCGGCGATCATCTTCTGTTTTTCCATAAGAGCGAGTATAGCACTTGCCACCTCGTCGTCGGAAACGAGTGCTATATCATCCACATAGTCCTTTACAAGTGCATAGGTGTTTTCGCCCGGCTTCTTTACTGCGATACCGTCCGCAAATGTAGATACAGATGGAAGTGCTTCAATTGCGTCGTTCTTGATCGAATTGAACATACTCGGTGCGCCTGCCGCCCGAACGCCATAGACCTTTACAGACGGGCGTATCTGCTTTACGGTGTAGGCGATGCCTGAGATAAGTCCGCCGCCACCGATGGGAACTACGATAGCGTCGATGTCGTCCAGCTCGTTGAGTATCTCAAGAGCGATAGTTCCCTGACCGGCGATGACATTCTCGTCGTCAAAGGGATGCACAAAGGTGTATCCCTTGCTGTCACGGAGCTCCAGTGCTTTCTGATAAGCGTCGTCGTAGCAGCCCTCCACCAGACACACCTCTGCGCCGAAGCCCTTTGTAGCCTCCACTTTGGAGATAGGAGCACTGTCTGGCAGACAAATGAGCGATTTAATGCCGTTCTTTGTAGCAGCAAGAGCAACGCCCTGTGCGTGATTTCCTGCGGAGCATGCGATAACGCCACGCTCTTTTTCCTCGTCGGACAGCATAGCGATCTTGTACGCCGAGCCTCTCACCTTGAATGAGCCAGTGATCTGAAGGTTTTCAGGCTTGAGATACAGCTCGCATTCGGGAGCGATACCATACGCCCTCACCACATTCGTTTCACGGATGATGTTCTTCAGCACCGTCTGTGCATTAAACACCTTGTCAAGAGATAACATTGTTAATTCCGCCTTTCTGTGGGCAACGCCCTTTTTAAGTTTATGCTTCAAGGCTAAAATAAAAAACCGCCTCAAAGCTTCTGTTCGCTTTGAGACGGGTGTGATTACTACACTCGCGGTACCACTCAAATTGCGGATACGATGATCCGCCACCTTATCGAGGTCAGACAACCTCTATGCACTTACGCAGCATACTCGGGAAACGCCTACTGGGTGTAAACCTTTGGGGCTTCCGGCTCGGAAGGGATAAGAAATCAGCAGTCCTTTACCGGGATCTCACCATCCCCGGCTCTCTGGGAAATTCGTTGCAGCTTCCGTCTTCGTCAACGCCTTTGAACTTATTCAGTTTCTTGTATTTTAACACTGTAAATCGATGATGTCAATATGTTTTTTGCGATTTTGTTTAATTTTGATGAAATTTTATTGGTGTGCTGCTTTAAATTGTTAAAACCAACAAAATTGATGATGGAGTAAATAAGAAATTATATAACACTTTTCGATGATTTTTAATGTAATTCTACGTTTTTAGTATCAGTGCAAATTGCTGAACTTCGATGCGCTATGAGTAGTGTAGAATTAGCTTTTCGACGTTATATAATATTATTTGACAGTTAATAACAATTAGCAATGAGCAGGGAACAACAAAGCGGATGAGGCGGCGGATGGTCGAGCGCCATATGGAAATCTACCAACAATGCGATCTGCTTACTTAATTCTTTACTGGTTTTTAGCTGATACAATGATATCTTTTCCCTTTTTTAGCCGTCTATATAATATAATTATATTGAACATGATATTGTGATCCTGAAATTTACTTCAGGAATCATCAATACTGTTTTGATCTCAGCAGGTGCGGTAATAACATAAATATATTTATCCGCATTTGTCATATAATAAAATGTAAACAAACAAAAGGAGCTGCTATGAACTATTTTAATCAAAACACAGATGAAGTTCTGAAATCGCTGGAAACTTCTCGTGAAGCCGGTCTGACCGATGCACAGGTAGAAAAAAGCCGTGAGAAATACGGTGCAAACATTATTGCGGAGGAAAAGCCGAAAAGCATCTTCAAGGTATTTCTTGAGCAATTTGCTGATCTGTTGGTAATCATTCTGATCGTTGCGTCTGTTATATCTGCATTTACAGGAAATCCTGAAAGCACGATAGTAATCCTTGCGGTCATTACAATGAATGCTATTCTTGGCACAGTCCAGCATGTTAAGGCACAGAAGTCGCTTGCGAGTCTGAAAGCAATGAGTGCACCTAATGCAAGGGTTATCCGTAACGGAAATCAGACCGAGATACCTGCATCTGAGGTCGTTGTAGGCGATATCCTTCTTATCGAAGCAGGTAATGTTGCCGCTGCAGACGGACGTATTCTGGAAGCGGCTTCGTTACAGGTGAACGAAAGCGCACTTACAGGAGAATCTCTGAATGTACTTAAAGGCACCGATAAGATCGATGCGGATGAACTTCCCCTTGGTGACAGAGTGAATATGATCTATTCCGGTTCGAATATCTCTAATGGACGTGGAGTTGTTGCGGTAACAGGGGTAGGTATGGATACCGAGATCGGTAAGATCGCATCTCTCATGCAGAATGCCCAGAAGAAAAAGACGCCTTTACAGGCAAGTCTTGATAATTTCAGCAGGGTGTTGTCTTTTGTTATTATCGGCATATGTATAGTTGTATTCGCTCTTACAAAGTTTGTTAATGGACAGACTCTTGAAGATTCGCTGATGTTCGCTATTGCACTTGCGGTTGCAGCGATTCCCGAAGCGTTAAGCTCAATTATCACGATCTCCCTTGCAATAGGAACACAGAAAATGTCCAGACAGAAAGCGATCATCAAGGACCTTAAGGCAGTTGAGGGCCTTGGCTGTGTTTCGGTGATCTGTTCCGATAAGACAGGTACACTTACACAGAACAAGATGACAGTCCGTGATATCACCACTCCCTGCGGTGAAGCGGCTAACGATCTTCGTGTGGCTATGGCGTTGTGCAACGATGCCGCGAAGTCGGGCGAAATGTGGCTCGGAGATCCTACCGAAACAGCACTTTCCGATTATATCACTGAAAGTGAATACAATCGTATAAGAACCGATAATCCCCGTATCGATGAGATACCGTTTGACAGCGACAGAAAGCTCATGACGACCGTTCATAACATAAACGGTGAGCGTACAGCATACACAAAGGGTGCAATGGATGTACTTATGCCCAGAATGAAGTATGTTCTTGATACAGACGGAATGCGTGATATTACTGAAAATGACCTTGAAGAGATCAGAAAGGCAAACCTTTCTTACTCGGAAAACGGCATGAGAGTGCTTGCATTTGCAAAAAAGATCCTCACAAGTGATAAATCTGTTACAATTGAAGATGAATTTGACTACATCTATATTGGTCTCTCTGCAATGACTGACCCGCCCAGAGAGGAAAGTAAGGCGGCAGTAGCGGAATGTATTACAGCAGGTATCAAGCCTGTTATGATCACAGGTGACCATAAGCTTACAGCCGTTGCAATTGCTAAGGAGATAGGCATTTTCAAGGATGGCGACAAATGTCTTGACGGGACAGAGCTTGATAATATTTCGGATGAAGAATTGTCTGCACAGCTTGAACAGATCTCAGTATATGCAAGAGTATCGCCTGTCCACAAGATCAGAATAGTTGATCTGTGGCAGAAAAAGAACAAGGTCGTTGCTATGACAGGCGATGGTGTAAATGACGCACCTGCTCTTAAAAAGGCGGATATCGGCGTTGCAATGGGTATAACAGGCACAGAGGTATCGAAGGACGCCGCTTCAATGATCTTAGCGGATGATAACTTTGCTACTATCGTAAAGGCTGTTGCTAACGGTCGTTCTATCTATAATAATATAAAGAACGCAATAAAGTTCCTGCTTGCAGGAAACACTGCGGCGATCATCGTTGTACTTCTTACAACATTCCTTGATCTTCCGCTTCCTTTTACTCCTGTTCATCTTCTGTTCATAAATCTTCTTACGGACTCGCTTCCTGCGCTTGCGCTTTGTATGGAGCCCAAGCAGAAGGGCATCATGAAAGAAAAGCCCCGTCCCTCGAACGAATCTATCCTCAATAAGGAAACAGGTGTTTACATTATCGTTCACAGTATTATGATTGCTGCCTGTGTTATGATAGCTTTCATGATAGGCAATCAGGTATCCGGTACACTTGCAAGCACAATGGCTTTTGCCACACTCTGCCTTGCACGTCTTTTTGAGGGCTTTGACAGCAGAGGAAAGTATTCTCTGTTCAGACTCGGCGTTACAACAAACAACTATTCGATCGGTGCTTTTGCGGCGGGTGTATTATTCCTTGCGATAGCGCTGTTTGTAACTCCTCTCCATGGCTTTATGGATATTGACGGTGCACTTACATCAACTAACATCATACAGATCGCAGCACTTGCTGCTGTGCCTTTTGCTGTAACTCAGCTGTTAAGAGTCGTAAAGGAAGCGATTTCTAAAAAAGCATAATATGTAACAGAAGCGAGGCTGTGCAGTTTTTGCGCAGCCTTTTGCTATGTTTGAATTTATTCTCCTTAAAATTACTTCACCCAACTTATTGATGGCATCGTTATAGAAAGTCATCGTACCTATGTTATGAGAATAGTGCAGAACATCCTTTCAAATGCTGAGAAATATGCTGACAGGAAATTCGGCGTTTCGCTTTCGGGAAAAGACGGCAGAGTAATACTCACTGCTGTCAATGATACAGAGGATGGTTCAGATATTGATATAAACAAAGCATCTGAGCCGTTCTACAAGCCTTCGTCAAGAAACAAAAGCGGTTCGGGGCTTGGCCATTATGTGGTGAAATGTCTTTCCGAAAAGCTTGACGCTCAGCTAACAGCTGACTTTAATTAGGAAGGGTGTTTCAGGATCGTTGTTGTTTTTCTCTGAAAACATCTTTTTGGTTTGTAGTAAAAAATGTGCTAGCATGCTTATTGAACTGAACCACTTTGTGCTGTCTGCACAAAGTGGTTCAGTTCAGTATTCCTTATAGGCGCTGAATACAGGTATTCCAGCAGGAAATCACGTTCAAAATCAGGAATATCCTCATTATCTGAATCAGCACGCGCCAGATATTCATCAACATAATCGGACGGGAAGAACGTATGTGCGTCGTTGATGTAATCATAAAGACCGGACCGCATATTAAGCAGATTGCGTATGGTAATGCTTTGTCCCTGTTCAAATTCAGGAAAGTATTTATCTATACTGTCATCGAGGTCAAGTTTTGCGTCTTCGTACAGCATAAGTATTGCAGCAGCTGTAAACTGTTTGGATAACGAGCCGATCTCAAAGGTGTCGGCGGCACTGCATACAGCTCCTGTCTTTTCGTCTGCACAGCCAAAGCCTGATGCATAAAATGGCTCTCCGTCGACCGATACAAGCACGGCGCCGTTAAATTCGCATCGATCAAGATAATCTTCGACTTTACTTGCAAATTCAGAGCTGCCATCAGTTACATAGTACTCCGGATATTCCTGCTGTTTTGAGTCACATCCTGTTGTGAAAATAAAGCTGGCAAGAAGTATGCCTATAAAAAACTTTAATCGCTTCACCAACATCGCCCTTTTCATTATAAATATTTACGGCTTAACAGCCACTTTAATAACTCCATCCAACCGTTTCTCGAAAAGCTCATAAGCCGCCTCAATATCCGAAAGGGGATAGGTATGAGTGATAAGTGGCGTGGTGTCTATGTCGCCGTTTTCGATAAGACTGAGTATCTCCTCGCAGTCACAGCCGTCAACGCCCCCCGTCTTGAATATCAGATTCTTGCCATACATATCAGGGAGCGGCAAAATCTGCGGCTTGTCGTACAGTGCGACTACCGTCACTATCGCATTAGGACGAGCGCACTCCCATGCAAGACAGAATGTGTTCTCGCTTCCTGCGACTTCAAGCACTACATCAGCGCCGCTGTGGTCGGAGTTTTCATTAACGAATTCCAATACATTTTCGGGAGAGACCGTCAGCACCCCGGGATAATGCTGGTTTACGAATTTAATTCTGTCCTCGTCCTTTTCGCAGACGATAATGCGCTTCGGCTTTTTCAGCATCACGCACAGCAGTGTGCATAAGCCTGTAGGACCTGCGCCGATTATCAGCACTGTATCTTCCTCAGTTATCTCGGATATCCGAGCCGCCCAGAAACCTGTTGCAAGCACATCTCCCACAAGAAGAGCCTGCTCATCGCTGACTGGATCGGGAATCTTATTCAGCCCCTGCTGTGCAAGCGGCACTCTGACGTATTCCGTCTGACCGCCGTCAATGCGACAGCCTAACGCCCAACCACCATTCGGGTCAGTACAGTTGTTGACAAAGCCTTTCTTGCAGAAGAAGCACTCACCGCAGAAAGTCTCCACATTGACAGTTACCCTGTCACCGACTTTTACGGAAGTTACCGCAGAGCCGACATCCTCAACAACTCCCACCATCTCGTGACCTACGGTAATTCCCTTGACAGCACGCGGCACAGAGCCGTGTTTAATATGCAGGTCGCTTGAGCAGATACTCGCAAGCGTTACCCTGACGATAGCGTCTGTATCGCTCTGAAGTGTAGGTCTGAGCTTTTCGATGAGCTGAAAGTCACCTTTGTCTATGTATGTGTATGCAAGCATTGTGTTACCTCTCTTTTTATGATATATCTATTGTATCATATTTTTGTGGAAAAGCCAACTATTTAATTCAGAAGAAACACATATTCAGAAATGAACATATACAGGATTACGTTGGTGGTTAATGATGTTATTATTCAAACCTTTCCCTCAGCTTCTCCAACGCTCGCTTTTCTATCATTGATATATACGACCGCGATATCCCCAGCTCCTTAGCAATCTGACTATATGCGATGCGAGATCGATGGCGGCAAGGGAGTTTATAAGAATTGTTTCCTTGACTACAACCACATGGATATAAAGGTCATCTACGGCAGCGAAAACGAACTGTACATTAGGACAGATGTGGCAACACTGAATATATCAAAGCTCAAGAAGTTCTACAGCAGTTTTTCAACCACAGTCAAAGCATAAAAAAGAGGGAGATAATGCTCCCTTTTTTATTTATCCGCCCCCGCCTGAGCGTTCAGCGTTGTAAAAAAGATAATATAAACTGCACAGGATCGCTCTGTTTTTGTTGTGTCAGTTTAATGCGGTTGAGATCAGCTTACTAATTCGCCGTCCTTAAAGGTACCCTCTTTGACCTGGGTTACCTCGCCCTCGCTGTTGTAGTACACGACCTTGCCATCGCCGTTGAACGTGCCGTCAGCGAACTGTCCTTCATAGATGAAGTAATCGCCTGAAGCCCATGTATACGTCAGCTTACCCTGACCGTGTCTCTCAAAGTTTTTGAATGTACCCTCATAGATAGCTATATCGCCGTTTGATAAATGCAGAGTGTGCTTGGCTTCGATAACATAACCATCTGTAAATGTGCCTACATACAGGGAAGTTGAGCCATTTACGAGCAGTCTGAGCAATGTGCCTGATCCTGTGAATTTGTCATCCGTCCATTCGCCGTCGCGTATCTGCTGCCATCCATCCGCTGTAGTATATGTTTCCTTGCCCTGACCCTCACGGACTCCGTCCTTGTAGTTGCCTTCGTATATTCTGACAGAGCCGTCCTCATTATTTGTGAATGTGCAGGTGGCAAGTCCGTTCTTCTTGCCATCGAAAAAGGAGCTTTCATACACCTCCACATCACCGTTGGCAAATCTACTTGTCATAATTCCATTGTCATCGGAAGTGCCGTCATTGTATTCGTCGATATATTCGTAAACGTTGCCGTCGGTGTTGTAGAGCGTCACCTTGCAGGTACCGTGTTTTGCGCCATCCTTGAATTCTCCCTCGGTCACGACCTTTGTGCCGTCGGCATATTCTGTTGTTTCAGTGCCCTTTCCGGTCTTTTTACCATCAACAAAAGAACCCTCGTATGTTGTTTTATCGCCGTTTGCGCAGGTCTTTACGCTTGTGCCTTGTCCGTTTGTGCTGCCATAGGTATGATTGATCTCTGATACTTCAACATCACCGTTGGCGAAGGAGCAGGTGTTTACTGCATGTCCGCTTACCTGACCGTTGACCCAGTTGCCCTCAAGCACTTCATAATCGCCGTTTGCGTGGGTCGTTGTCTGTATGCTTGCTCCGGACTTCAGACCGTTGACAAATTCACCTTCCCATACTATCACTTTGCCGTCTGCACCGGTGAATGTCCATTTGCCGTGGCCGTTGCTTTTGCCGTTTGTAAATTCACCATCGAAGGTCTCGGCGTCATCGTTCGCGTATAAATACGCCCAGACACCGGATCCGTTCTTTTCATCATCTTTATATTCGCCTTCGAATACCTTGACATCACCGTTGGCGTAGATGGTTGTTTCTTTGATGGTTCCTGTTCTCTGGTTGTCCTTCCATTGACCTTCCCATGTTACCTTATCGCCGTTTGCATAGGTGCGGGTGGCAGTAGCTTTACCGTTGGCTTCGTTGCCTTCCCATCTGCCATCAAATACAAAGCTGCCGCCGTCTGAGTAGGTCAATGCCCATGTGCCGTTGCCGTCACGACTGCCTGATTCAAATGAGCCCTCATATACGCCCACATCGCCGTTGTCATAGTTTATGGTATATGTGCCTTCTCCGTCGAATTTGCCGTCTGCGAATCCGCCTGTGTAGATCATCTCATCGTCATTGTTGTTCGTGCCGATGAATTCGCCCTGACCGCTGGCAACGCCTTTTTTCAGGTTTCCTGTATATGTGCCGATATAATCGTTGTTTGCGCCCTCGTATGTGAAGTCGATGGACTTCGGACCCATCGTTAATATCAGCGGAAGTGTTTGGCATAAGCAGTTGCTCCAACTTGCTTGCTAAGTAATCGGGGTCATCGCTTGCCTGCATCATCTGGATATCGGTAAGATAGAAGTTAAAAGGTGAGATAAGCTGGTAGTTGCCGATTCTGATAGGGAATATCAGCTTGTTGAGGTTCACCACCAGATCGATCTCCTTGCGCACCCAGATGGAATTCTGAGAGTTTTCCGAAAGGATGAGCACGAACACTTGCGCATCCTGAATAGCCTTGGGGATCTCAACTGCGTAGTTAGAGCCGATCGGAATAGATTCGGGCGCCATCCAGCATTTCATGCCATTGGCAGTGAATGCGTTAAAAAATTTAATGGCTACATCGTATTCCTTTGAGCTATAACTTATAAAGATCCTGTTCATGTAATTATGTCCTCTCTCGTTGATTTGTCACGACGCCAATGCGCATCGCATGGATCTGTATATGTGATATATATCATAATATTGTGTCATATTCTGACAAAAATTGCAATAGCAACTGTCGTGATTTGAGTATCTCGTGTCAGGTTTCATTGATATACTTCTCACCTTGACAGGTAGTTACAAAAATACTATAATATCTATAACTGATAAAGAAAGGGAATTAATCTATGAAGATATATAAAAAAGTCTTTTCCGCTATCCTTTCCTGCACTATAGCAGTAAATACTCTGATGGCAAGTGGTGTTTCTGCAATTGCTGCTTCTTACTCAGCAGATAAAAAGCTGCATGGTGCCGGCAAGGATGAGATCAGTGTTGAATGCATCTGGGACGGAAGTTCCGACACTGCATGGTATACAGGCGGCAAGGACAGTTATGATATTTACACTGCCGAAGAGCTTGCAGGTCTTAATGAGCTGTGTGACAGGGGAGCACATTACGACCGATTCAGAGGTGTCACGATAAATCTGATGAATGATATCGTGCTCAACAGTACATATAGGATATCGACAGAAAAGAGGTACAAAAATGACACATACACAAAAGGCTGAACAGTATTTCAGCGACAAATTCCACTGCTCGCAGGCGGTGCTTGCAAGTTTCGCAGATGAGTTAGGAATAACCGAGGAGCAGGCTCTGAAGCTAGGCGCTTGCTTTGGCAGTGGTATGAGAAAAGGCGGAATAATGTGGGTCGCAGAGTGAACGCAGGCGTTCACCCTGCGACCGATGTTCATCCTCGCCGACGGAGGGTCGGCGTTTTCCTGCGGAAAAACGGACGAACCAAAGCGGTGCCTGCACAGGCGCACTGATGGTGCTGGGACTGAAATACGGTCACTGCATAAAGGGCGACTCCGAGAGCAAGCAGCGTGCCGACCATGTGAACGACCGCTTCCTTGAGGAGTTCGCAAAGCGCAACGGCTCATATATCTGTAACGACCTGCTAGGCTGTGATGTGCGCACGATGGAGGGCGTGAATTATGCCCGCGAAAATCGACTGTTTACTGAGTTCTGCCCGAAGATGGTGCGGTCTGCGGTTGAGGTCGTAGAGGACATCATAAAGGAGATGGAGAAATGAGCCTTATTAAGGGGTTGCACCATGTATCAATGAAGACATGCAACGACGAGGAATACCGCCGTGCAAGGAGCTTTTATGTGGATCTGCTGGGACTTCGCATAGTCAAGGAGTGCGAGGCTTGTCTGCTGCTTGATACGGGGAGCGGAATCGTGGAGATCTTCCGAAATGGCGTTGAGCCGCTACCACAGGGTGCTATCAGACATTTTGCATTCGCTGTTGACGATGTCAAGGCTTGTGCGAGGTTAGTCGAGCAGGCTGGCTACGAAGTTTTCGTTCAGCTGAAGTCGGTGAATATCGGCGGAGATGAGAATTTCCCTGCGGAGATTGCATTCTGCAAAGGTCCGCTGGGGGAGCAGATTGAGTTTTTCTGTCAGCACTGGAATTGTGAATAAAGCACATCGGCGGAGTGAATTGCTCCGCCGTTTCTTATGTCTTTTATCCGTTTGGTGCTTAATTGTGCCGAAAACGGGATAGATAGTGTGGTAAAATAATAATGGTTGAATAAAACGAATGATTATGGTATAATTGATATGAGAAATTTCGCAGTTGTTGTGAAAAGATGGAGGTCGTGTATGGGATTGCTGGATGTTTTTAAGAAGCGTTCAAGTGAACAAACTGTTATTGTGTCCGAAACAGGATCGGCTGAGAGCACCGATATAGTGGCTAGATCTGAAGCCATGCTTGCTGAGGTTGAGGTGAATATTGCAGCTTTAGACCCTGTGAAGCTGCCTGTTGAGCAGATAGCTTTACTGGGTGCGGGCGTTGCTTCAGCGTTGCCCTCACTCAGAACGATAACGCAGACTGTTTCGGTGGATGGTGGTGATAAGCTGTTTCGCTGGGTGAACGGGCAGAACGCCGCAGGAACGCTGAAGCTTAACAGAAAGGATAATCTTTTAGGCGGTGCATTTATTGATAATACAGGTAAGTCAGTTTTTGCAAAGTTTGAAGCAGTCGGAAAACAAAACTTGACTACAACAACTGTTATGCCTGTCGATGCTGTGACCCTTATCGTTGCAGCAGTACTTGCTTCTATTGAAAAGAAACTTGATGATATTATTGAGATAGAAAAGCAGATACTTTCTTTCCTTGAGGAGGATAAGGAGTCTGAAATAGAGGCTGATCTTAAAACTTTGACGGGTATCATTAAGGAATATAAGTATAACTGGGATAATGCCGAGTATAAAGCAAATCATCACAAGCTGGCACTTGACATCAAGCGAACAGCAGAAAAGAATATGATATTCTATCAGAAGCAGGTAGCTGATGTTATGAAGAAGAATCCTGTTCTTCATTTGCAGAACTCAGTTGATTCAAAGCAGGTGAGCCTGCAGAAGCTGTTCAGATATTATCGTATGTCTTTGTATATCTATGCGTTTGCGTCTTACCTTGAAGTTATGCTGCTGGGTAATTATCAGACTGATTATATAATGGAGGTGAAAGCTCAGGTGGAAGAACACGCTCAGACGTACAAGAATATACATTCTGAGTGCTTTGAGCGACTTGAGAAATACTCATCGGGTTCAATGGAGAAGTATCTTGAAAAAGGTGTTGGAACAGCAATAAAAGCTGTCGGTGATCTCATCGGAAAGGTGCCGCTAGTCAAGGATGGCTCGGCAGATGAATGGCTAGTGGATAAAGGCACAAGTATAAAGAAGCATAGCGAGGATATCGGAAAGGATACCCTTGAAAAATTTAAGCAGATCAATGAGCCTGGCTGTGATATGTTCGTTGAGAATTTAGCGCTTGTTGACAGGCTGTATAACAGTGCTACGGATATATACATAGATAAAGAAAATTTGTATCTTGTGTGATGGATTCCGTTTTCTTTTGGCTTATTTGAACAGAATATAAAAGA
>JAZSEG010000079.1:0-7101 GCA_045531575.1 Oscillospiraceae bacterium
ATATCCGTCACTTCTTAGAACTGCGCGGTATAGGCATCATCAATGCACGTCAGCTGTTCGGTGTGGGAGCAGTTAAGCTCACCGAGAAGATAGACATGGTAGTTGAGATGGAGCTGTGGAATCCCGAAAAGACCTACGACAGAATGGGCATGGATACCCACTTTATGACCATCCTCGGCGTAAAGGTTCCTCTGCTTACCATCCCCGTAAAGCCCGGACGTAATCTGGCTGTTATCCTCGAGGTCGCAGCTATGAACAACCGTCAGAAGAAAATGGGATACAATGCAGCAAAGGATCTGCTGAAGCAGCTCGGTATCGACTCGGACGAAGAAGAGATCATGACAGATGTCAAGATCTGATATAAAACCAAATAACAAGCAACCGAAAGGAAATGAAAGAAAATGTATAATATAGGAATCGATCTCGGCGGTACCAACATAAAGGTTGGCGTCGTTGATGAAAACTACAATATCGTAGCAAAGGCTACTGCAAAGACAGATCTTCCCCGCCCTGCAGAGGAGATCGCAAACGCTATCGTTGAAACTGTATGGACTGCTCTCGGCGAAGCAAAGGTTACTATCGGAGAGGTAAACAGTATCGGTATCGGTACTCCCGGCGTTGCAAACCGCAACAGCGGAATCGTGCTGTATTCCTGCAACCTCGGATTCAATAACACCGATCTGCGCTCCCTCATCCAGAAGAAGCTCAACAAGGAGATCTATGTTGAGAACGACGCAAACGCAGCAGCATTCGGCGAGGTACTTAACGGCGCAGGCAAGGGCTACAAGGACGTTGTTGTAGTTACCCTCGGCACAGGCGTTGGCGGTGGTATCATCATCGACGGCAAGATCTATACAGGCTTCAACTTCTGCGGCGCTGAGCTTGGTCACAGCGTAATCAGCTACGGCGGCAGACAGTGCGGCTGTGGCAGAAAGGGCTGCTTCGAGGCTTATTCCTCTGCAACCGCCCTCATCAACATGACAAAGGAAGCTATGGAAGCAAACAAGGACAGCAAGATGTGGCAGATCGCAGGTTCTCTTGACAACGTTGACGGCAAGACCGCTTTTGACGGCTGGAGAGAGGGCGATAAGGCTGCTTCTGATGTCGTTGATATGTACATCAACTATCTCGGCTGCGGACTTACAAACATTGTAAACACCTTCCAGCCTGAAGTGCTGCTCATCGGCGGCGGCATCTGCAAGGAGGGCGAGAACCTCACAAAGCCGCTGAACGAATTCATCGCCCGTGAGAGCTACTGCATCGATCCCAACCGTTCCACAAAGCTTGATATCGCAAAGCTCGGAAACGACGCAGGAATCATTGGCGCAGCTTATCTCTACACGCTGGCTGAATAATCAAACAAACGGGCGGCCTCAGGTCGCCCATACATTTCACACACGGAGGCAACGCATTGGATTACTCATCTCTTATCGACCTCTGCCGTGAAAACGGCATACAATACAAGGAAAATGAACCTCTTGCTGACTACACCACCATGAAGATCGGTGGAAAATGCGATATACTCGTAACTCCCACGGATGAGGACACTATCGCTGCCATCATCAGGCTTTGCCGCAGTGAAAATATCCCTTTCTTCGTGCTTGGCAGAGGTAGCAATGTGCTGGTACATGATAACGGCTATCACGGCTGCATCATATATCTCTGTAAATCTACAGCCCATATCGAGATCAACGGCAGCACTATCACTGCCACCGCAGGCGCAGGACTCATAACCGTCTGCAAATGCGCACTGGAACACTCCCTCACAGGACTTGAGTTCGCTTATGGCATCCCAGGCTCTGTCGGCGGTGCGCTGTACATGAACGCAGGCGCTTATGGCGGAGAGATGAAGGATGTTGTCACCTCCTGCCGATATATCGACGAAAACGGAGATATCCGCACCATGAGCATCAGCGAGATGGATCTTTCCTACCGCCACAGCTGCTTCTCCGGCAGAAATTGCATAATAACCTCAGTTACAATGGAGCTGAAAAAGGGCGACAAGTCCGAGATAAAGGCGAAAATGGATGAACTCATGCAGCGCCGCCGTGATAAGCAGCCATTGGAATTCCCAAGCTGCGGCAGCACATTCAAGCGGCCCGAGGGTTATTTCGCTGCTGCACTTATCGAAGAATGCGGCCTGAAGGGCTGTACCGTCGGTGGTGCGCAGGTAAGCGAAAAGCACAGCGGCTTCGTAATCAACCGAGGCGGCGCTAGCTACGATGATGTGATGCAGCTTGTATCGCACATCAAAAAGACAGTACTTGAGCAAAAAGGCGTTGAACTGGAATGCGAGATGCTTATTCTCGAATAACAATTTCTGTATGAGGACATAAAAATGGAATTTGTAATTGTAACAGGACTTTCAGGCTCGGGAAAATCCTCAGCTGTAAAGGTGCTGGAGGATATAGGATATTTCTGCATCGACAACATGCCGCCGCAGCTCATCCCTGATTTTGCGGCAATGTGCAGCGAAAACAGCAGCATTTCAAAGGTGGCGATAGTCACAGACATCCGTGGCGGGGCAATGTTCTTCAAGCTCGGCGACAGCATCACTACGCTGCATATCCGAGGACTTGATGTAAAGGTGCTGTTCCTTGAAGCCTCCCGTGAGGTTCTCATCAAGCGATACAAAGAGACTCGCCGCAAGCATCCGCTGGAGGAAGCTTTTGAGGGCGATGTCGTAAAGGCTATCGACGCTGAGATAGAACTTCTTGCCGAGATAAGAGAGAATGCGGAATATATCGTGGATTCCTCTCTGCTCAGCACAGGACAGCTGAAGGAACAGATCGCAGGTCTGTTCCTCGAAAAGGCTTCCGATGGAATGATCGTCAGCTGCATGAGCTTTGGATTCAAATACGGCGCACCCGGAGAGGCTGATCTGGTGTTCGATGTGCGCTGCCTGCCTAACCCCTTCTATCTGCCTGAATTGAAAGAAAAAACAGGTCTCGATCAGGAAGTGCGTGATTATGTTATGAGCTTTGAGCAATCTCAGCAGCTCCGAGACAAGCTGTTTGATCTGATAGACTTCCTTATCCCCCATTATGTTTCGGAGGGCAAGAGCCGTCTTGTCATTGCATTCGGCTGCACGGGCGGAAAGCACCGCAGCGTGACCTTTGCTGAGCTTACAGCAAAGCACCTTAAGGACAACGACTACAAAACAAGAATACTGCACAGGGATGCAAAAAAGAATTAAGATACCGTGAAAGTGAGGATCTCATGTCTTTCTCATCCGATATCAAAAAAGAACTATGTGATGTGCGTGATATGCCAGCCGATGAGATGGCGGCAATGTTGTACGGGGTTTTCTACGCCTCCCGAACAGCAGATGGCTCACCACTGGTTCAGACCGAAAAAATGTATCTGCTGAATGCTGTCAGGACTCTATGTGATACCGTTTTCCCTGAAGCAAAGCACGAAACGGTGCGCCTAGTTAAAAACGGTGGCTCGTTATATACCTTCCGCATAACCGAAGGTGCCGACAAGATCAACCAGCTGTTCGGCGACTACACTGCCATAAATTATTCGGTGGTCTCGGGCAACGACAACGGCAGCGGCGCGTTCCTTCGAGGCATTTTTGCGACCTGCGGCTCTGTCACCGATCCAAATAAGGAATACCATCTGGAGATTGTACTGCCCGACAACGACAAGGCAGCGGCACTGCATAGCTTTATAAATGAGCACGGCATGCCTATAAAAACTACTCTGCGCTCCAGAAAAAATCTTGTTATCTATGCCAAGGAGAGCGAGCTTATCGAGGACTTCCTGACCTACATCGGCGCAGGAAACCACTCGCTGGAAATAATGCAGGTGAAGATAATGAAGGATTTCCGCAACCGAGTCAACCGCTCTGTGAACTGCGAGAGCGCAAACCTCGACAAGACTGTTGCGGCTGCGGGCAAGAGTGTACAGGATATTGAATACATCTACAATACAAAGGGCGCCGACTGGCTCAGTGATGAGCTTCGCGAAACAGCCGAGCTTCGCACGGAATATCCCGAAATGCCGCTTTCCGAGCTTTGTCAGCAATTCAGGCAGCCGATAAGCCGCAGCGGACTCAACCACCGTCTGAAAAAGCTGTCCAAGCTTGCAGAGGAACTCAGGAAAGGCGATCCCACATAATTATCGCTGATATTACAAAAGACCGAACTTGTAGTTCGGTCTTTCTTGTTATACGGGAACAGGCATATCATTGAGTATCCTTTGGATAAGCTCCTCGGACGTATTATATTCCTGCTGCCCTGCAGCCAGTATCAGACGATGACTGAGTACAGATACCGCACAGGATTTTACATCATCGGGTGTGACAAAGCCTCGTCCATTCATCAGCGCCATAGCCTGCGCCGCTCTGAATAATGCAATAGATGCACGGGGGCTTGCTCCCAGTTTTACAAGCTGCGGCTGATTTCTCGTAGCACATACGATGGAGAGAATATACGCCTTGACCTGCTCTGTTGCTGTTATCTTTTCGACTGATGCACGCAGCGAAAGCAGCTCATCCAGTGACATAACCGCAGAAACCTCTGCATTCTGAGGCATCACGCCGAGCATCTCAAGCTCTGCGGCACGGCTGGGATATCCAATGGAAATACGCATCAGGAAGCGATCAAGCTGCGCCTCGGGCAGATGATATGTGCCGTATGTTTCAATAGGATTCTGCGTTGCAAGAGTCATAAACGGCTGCGGCAGAGCATGGGTCACGCCATCAACACTTATCTGTTTCTCCTCCATAGCCTCCAGCAGTGCGGACTGCACCTTCGGAGAGGTACGGTTGATCTCATCCGCCAACAGGAAATTGCACATTGCTGCGCCTTCCTTGTACTCGGACTTGCCTGTTGCCATATCAATAGATGTATAACCGATAACGTCAGAAGGCATGAGATCAGGTGTGAACTGTATGCGTCGGAAGCTTCCCGAAACGCTCTTTGCAAGGGTCTCTGCAAGGAGAGTTTTACCAACGCCAGGCACATCCTCAATAAGCACATGACCACCTGCAAGCATCGCACAGACTACCTTTTCAATGACCTCACGCTTGCCGAGAATTACCTTCTCAATATTGTTTATAAGTTGTTCTATTCTTGTATCCATATCAAACCTCAGTTTTTTCTTCAGCAGATGACAGCTGAGAAGATAGCTTTTTTCTCGTGCGAGCCGTAACAACACTGCATATGACCGTTCCGAGCATTATCAGCAACGCAACGCCGCCGCTGAACGCAGCAAGCGCTGCGCAAATTACATCGCCTGCAATATCCACAAAATTGTCGCCTTCAGCGGTACACATCAGCACCAGTAACAGTATTCCCGAAACAAGCACAGATGGCAGCTCCGCTATACAGATAAATGCCGCACTGTTCAAGCTATATATTTCTCTGAAACGCTCTCGATGTTTTTCGGCAAAGCGCACGCCTGCATAGATGACCAGCGGTATCACAACAGCGCCCATTCCACCACCAACAGCACCCAATATCAGACTAAGCACACCAAAGCCCAGCGCTGATGCAATCCCGCCAAACAGCAACAATAATATCGCTGCCGCTTTACTATTTTTGTTCATATATCTTCCTCAACAAGCGTAAGATACTGCGCAGGAACTTCCTTTGTCAGCCACACTCCGTTCACGGACAGATAGAATTTGTAACCATCCTCCGTCATACGCTTACAATCCACACGAAATATCACGGGCTTGCCATGGCGCTTGCCGACTATCCGTGCCGTATCAGTATCCACAGAGAGATGCACATACAGCCTGCTGCCTGAAACAAGTCCCTGTTCCTGTATCGACTCTACGAATCGCTCAGCAGTGCCATGCCAAAGCACGGGCGGCGGTGTTTTATCTTCAAGCTCCACATCCACCTTCACGGAGTGCCCCTGATTTGCTCGAATGCGCAGACCGTCCTCGCTGTAGCTGTAGCGTTTTTTGTTGTTTGTGGCGACTATCTCGTCAAGCTCGGTGCGAGAAAAACCTGCGTAAGTCTGTGCAACTGCATTGATAAGCTCGTTCACATCTGCCCAGCCGTGTTCGTCAAGAGTAAGTCCAGCTTCCTCGGGATGGTGACGGAGTAGATAGCTTATGTAGCGACCTACCTTTATCAGATCCATAGTTTGTTCCTTTCATAAAGCAAAAACGGCGCGACTAAAAAGCCGCGCCGCAGTTTAAGCGATATTAGCCGAGGAGGGAGTGCTCATCGGAAGCATCGAACAGGTGGATCTTGTTGGGATCCAGAGCGAGCTTAACAACATCCTGAGGACGAGCGGAGCATCTGGGAGATACACGAGCTGTCAGCGGGATACCCTCGCATGTGAGGTACAGATATGTCTCAGCACCGAGCATTTCGGTTACGTCAACAGTAGCCTCGATGATACCGTTGTTCTTAGCGTTGGAGATGAACATCTCTTCGTCGTGGATGTTCTCAGGACGGATACCAAGGATAACATCCTTGTCAACGTAGTACTTGAGAGCCTCGTTGTCAGCCTTAGCAGCGGGAAGCTCAACATAGAACTTACGGCCTCTGGATGTCTTGGTGTCTTCAGAACCGAACTCTACAACGAACTTGCCGTCTCTGTTGAGCAGCTTAGCGTTGATGAAGTTCATCTGAGGAGAACCGATGAAGCCTGCAACGAACTTGTTTACAGGGTTCTCATACAGGTTGATAGGAGAGTCGATCTGCTGGATGTAACCATCCTTCATAACAACGATTCTATCACCCATGGTCATAGCCTCTGTCTGGTCATGTGTTACATAGATGAATGTTGTACCCAGCTTCTTGTGCAGCTTGGAAAGCTCAGTTCTCATCTGTGCACGCAGCTTAGCGACCAGGTTGGAGAGAGGCTCGTCGAGAAGGAATACCTGAGGATCACGAACGATAGCACGGCCGAGCGCTACACGCTGTCTCTGACCACCGGAGAGAGCCTTGGGCTTTCTTTCCAGCAGATGTGCGATGTCGAGGATCTTAGCAGCCTCTTCAACCAGCTTCTTGATCTCATCCTTGGGAACCTTACGGAGCTTCAGACCGAATGCCATGTTGTCGAATACTGTCATGTGGGGGTACAGAGCGTAGTTCTGGAATACCATTGCGATATCTCTGTCCTTAGGAGCAACGT
>JAZSEG010000189.1:0-15847 GCA_045531575.1 Oscillospiraceae bacterium
ACGGATGTCTCCTCGGGGACAGTCGGCTCGCTTTCGATGGCGGTCTCATTCGTTGCAGTGGTGGTAGTTACGGGAGTCTGCGCAGCCGAGGACTCTGCCTCTTCCTGCTCAACAGTCTCAGCGATGATCTCGCCGCCTGCTGCGGGAGCGCTGCCGCTCTGTACCTCGTCGCTGGCGCAGCCTGTTACGGATGCTGTCAGCACTGCGGCGCAGAGAAGCATGGATATATATTTTTTCATATCATCAGTCCTTTCGTGAAGTTGTTGCCTTCGTATATAAAACCGTTTGAAAGTTGAAAAGGTTGCATGATTCAGGAATAGCATACTAATTAATGGTAAACTCGGCGAAAAAGCGCTCGTGCAGGAGATGCTCCTTCCTGTCGGGAGTTTTTAGCTTTTCATTATTGAACAGCTCAACAGTTAATCTGTAGCTGCCCTCTGTAATCGGAATTTCATAAAAATCGCCCGCAATTGGAATGCCATGCTCCCATTCAGGGCATTGCTGTGATACATGATATCCTATCTGATGAAACAGCCACTTACCCATAATATTCTGCCATTCGCCATGCTTGTCCAGCTTTTCGAGAGTGAAGCTTTCGCCGCATAAATACGATCTTGTGCCGTCTCCATGATAATTGAAGCTATATTTCAGCACCGATGTATCCGTCGTTACCTTATCCGCGTCGTGAAGCTCAAGGCTGATATCCGAGGGGATGACATCAAACTCCGCCGTCAGCTCGATATCCTTGTTGAGACGCTTTACAAGGCGGTGGTGTCCCTCTGTAAGCGAGCCGATATATGCATCCATCGGAATGCTCTCAAACACGGAATGTCCGTAAATCCTGTGCGCCATATCCGCAAAGGCGATATACTCACTGCCGTTTGCTGTGGGTACTATTGTCCATTCACCGTCCTCGCCCTGCCGTTCAATGACGTAGCTGTCGCTGTAGGATACCTCGCCGTCGCAGGTGCCGTCAAGGCAGCGGATGGTGTAGAAAAGCTCGGTGCTGTGAGGAGTGACATAGGGATTATCTATCTGCATGATGAAATCCTCGGCGGTATATTCTTTCGCCGTTTCGGAGGTCTCGGCGTGAAACTCATTCAGGCTTTCGGATGACTCGTCACCGCCGCATGCCGTGCATAATAGCATCACAGCCGCAAGCAGAGCCAAAATGCGTTTTTTCATATCTCCTCCTTAATCGGTGGATAAAAACTCCTCTGGGATATTCTGTGCCACGAGATATTCAATGAAATCCATGGTAAGCTCGGGGCAGCCGTGGGCGTTTGCAAGCTCCACGGTGTACTGCGACAGCGGATAAACACGGATATCGCTGTAGTTGTAATCATAGTGGTTTATGAGCGGCACCGCATTCGGCTCGGAAAGCTCAATCTCGCCTGTGGTGAGGTCTTTGGTGACGGTTATCCTGCCCAGCATCTCCACCATGCAGTAGACATAGGACTGCGCCGACAGGAAGTTGCCCAGACAGTAGAACACGAACGATCTGCCGCCGTCCGCCCTGTCAAGCCATTCCATGGACTGGATGGTGTGGGGCTGGGTGCCTACGATGATATCAGCGCCCCAGTCTGCAAACTGCTGAGAGAGCGCATACTGGCTGTCTGAGATGACGTTCGTGGTCTCCACGCCGAAATGGGCGCTTACGATAACGCAGTCGTACTTCTCTGCAGCGGACTTTATCTGCTGCTCGATAAGATCCAGCTCGTCAAGATAAACAAGCTCGCACTCCGAACTCTTCGGCAGATACAGGCCGTTGGTATGCTCCATGTAGCTGAGGAAAGCGAAGCTGATGTCGTTCACCGTGAGGGTGCGGACGTTGTTCATATCCTCCTCGTTGCGGTAAGCGCCGTATACGGGGATATCGGGGTGGTTGGTGCTCCAGTAATCGAGGGTAGACAGCAGACCCGCCTCGCCCTTGTCGAGAATATGATTGTTGCCGACCGAGATAACGTCAAAGCCAAGCTCCACCATCTCGTCGCCCATCTCTGACGGAGTGCAGAAGCAGGGGTATGTGGAGGGCGCAAACTCATCCGTTACGATGGTCTCCTGATTGAGTATCGCCATATCCGCCTCGGCTATGTAGTCCTTGACATACTGATAGGGGAAGCTGAAATCGTAGCCCTCGCCGCCTGCACGCACGCTTGCCTGATAATATATCGGCTGATGGATGAGGTTGTCTCCTGCGCACACGATGCTAACCGAGGAAAACTGCGGCTCGGGCGGAAGCGCTTCCTCCGTAGGCTCGGCAGTGGTGGTGACGGTGGTCGTGGTGACAGCCGCTGTGGTGGCCACCGCTGCGTCAACAACGGTATACTGCGGCACCGATAATGAGCTTTCTTCCTTACCTGCGCAGGATGTAAGTAACATCACCGCCGCAAGGAGAAATGCAAGCTTTCTTTTCATGTATATCAACTCCTGTTTTCGAATATTTCACTATAATGAAGTATAACACATATTTTCTGGAAATTCAATAGATAACACTCAAAAAAGCCGCCTCTGAACATCGTCAGAAGCGGCTTTGGAATCACTGTTTAAAGAAAAGAAGCAGAACTATCAGCGCACCCGATACAGCGCAGATTATCCAGTTGCGGCGTATGGTGCGGTCAAGCTTGTCGCCGCTGTTTCTCTTGTCGTCTCGTTTTGCCATAATGTCACCTCACAGGGAATCAGGTTATCTGCATATATTGTACACCAACAAAGGGGAGTTTGTCAACCTCAAACCCTGTTTATGATAAATTCCAGAATATCCTGCATTACTTCCTGCCTGTTCAGCTCGAAAAGCAGCTCGTGCCTAGCCTCACGGTAGATGCGCAGCGTTACGTCGCAGCCGATAAGCTCGAACATCCTTTTCACC
Organism: Oscillospiraceae bacterium; assembly: GCA_045531575.1. Taxonomy (GTDB): domain Bacteria; phylum Bacillota; class Clostridia; order Oscillospirales; family Ruminococcaceae; genus CAG-115. The sequence goes on from JAZSEG010000189.1 coordinate 2,870, forward strand.
CTGCGTACGCCGTAGCCGTATTCGCCGATGGGATCCATGCCGCCTGAAAGCAGCAGTATCGGCACATCGGTGCGGGTATCCTCCAGCACACGGCGGCGGTTGCACAGCATCAGTGCGCTGATAAGGTCACGGTAGCCTGCCACGGTAAAGGCGAAGTTGCACTTCGGGTCGGCACGGAACTTATCCACATTCTTGTCATCACGGCTGAGCCAGTCGCTGGGGGTGCGGTAATTCTCCGTGCGCATGTTGAAGATGCCGAGAGCAAGATCCATGCCCCAGTCATAGCGCCACAGCTCACCTTGCAGCTCGGTCATGGTGACGAGATGCGCTTTCAGAGCGTCAAGCCAAGGCACAGGGCCAGCAGTGCCCATGAAGATCGCAGCATTCCAGCGGTCGCCGGGGTATCGGGCGAAATAGATGCGTCCGAGAAAGCTGCCCATGCTGTGACCGATAAGGAAATGCGGTATATCGGGGAAGCGCCCCTTTGTTATCCGCTTCATTTTGTGAAGATCCTGCGCCATGCGGATATGACCTCTGCTGTGTCCGAAATATCCAAGCATATCGTCATTTTCCACGGAATTTCCGTGGCCGAGATGATCGCAGCCCACAAGGGCGATATCGCTGTCGCAGAGAAAGCGTGCGAACTCGGTGTAGCGTTCTATATACTCGCACATTCCGTGCGAGAGCATCACGACAGCCTTAGGCTCATCGGGCGTATAGATATAATAGTGGATAGCACATAGCTTTGATGAGCTGAAAAACGAACCGTGGAACTTCTTCATTCTGCCTCCTGTTAAGGATTGATCGCCTCTAATCTGTATATCGGCAGACCCATTTCGGTGAAGCGGGTCTCATACTCTGTCATAATATTCCCCTCGAAGCTGCTCTTATGCAGGTCCAGCGAAACATTTCTCATAGCGAAGCCGTTTGCGGAGAAATGCTCGATGGAAAATTCGAACAGGCGCTGGTTATCGGTCTTTTGGTGTATCTCAGCACCGTGAGCCAGTACCTCCTTGTATATCTCAAGGAATCTCGTGTGTGTGAGACGGTGCTTTGCGTAGCTCTCCTTAGGGAAGGGGCAGGAGAAGTTAAGATACAGCCTTTCTACGCTGTGCGGACGGAACAGATGATGCAGATACTCCGCCTGACCCAGACAGAAGCGCACGTTCTTCATATCGCTCTCCATCAGCTTTTCCATGCCTGCAACGATAACGTTGGGGGTCTTTTCGATGGCTATGTAGTTGATATCGGGATTGCGCTTTGCAAGCTCGATGATGAACTGACCCTTTCCGCAGCCTATCTCCAGATGCAGGGGATTGTTGTTGCCGAACACCTTCATGCTGTCAAAGAACAGCTCGTCCTTCAGCGGATCGTCTGCAAACTCGTTCTGATTCTGCATATAGATCATCACCTCGGCGCAGGCAGCGAGCCTGTCCTCAAGGTGCTTTTTCTTTCTCATTCGCATAGTTGTTTACCTCTTTGTGTAGTATTAAAAAAGTCCTGCAAAAAAGCAGGACTCTGCTTACCTAAAAGACTGCTTTCAGGCGAACGAGAAAGTGCCAGATGCTAGAAACCCGCATAACGGCTAGGCTTTGTGCCTGCCGTTATGTGGAGTGACGACGCAGATGGTGCTTTATCGGCAGCCTGTATTTTTACGGTATAATGATACCACAATCCTCATTAAAAGTCAATATATCAGCTGATGGATACTACCTCGTAGCCTGCCTCGGTCACTGCGTTTGTCAGCACCTCGTCGGATACCTCTGCTGTCATTGTGACAACAGCCTTCTTTTCCTCCAGAACTACCTCTGCGCTTACTCCGTCAAGGGCGTTCAGAGCCTTCTCCACATGAGCCTTGCACATCTTGCACATCATGCCTTCTACGATCATTGTCTTTGTCATTGTTGTTACCTCCGTTGTTTCGTTGTGTGATATCTCAGCGGAAAGCATGCTGACGTTGCATTCCTGCACGGGATGCTCTGCCGTTCTGCCCTCCACGCCTTTTACCTTGAAGAATCTCAGCCTCAGCGCATTAGTCACCACGCAAAGGGAGCTGAGGCTCATAGCCGCCGCTGCGATCATGGGATCAAGCTTTATTCCGAACGGGATGAACAGCAGACCTGCCGCCAGCGGGATTCCCACGGAATTATAGAAGAACGCCCAGAACAGGTTCTGCTTTATGTTGCGGATGGTCGCTCTGCCGAGGGATACCGCAGCCGCCGCATCGCAGAGATCGCTCTTCATCAGCACGATATCCGCAGAATCTATTGCGATATCCGTGCCTGCGCCGATGGCGATGCCCACATCCGCACCTGCCAGTGCGGGAGCGTCGTTGATGCCGTCGCCTATCATGGCAACGTGCCTGCCCTCTGCCTTCAGCTTTGCGATATGCTCTGCCTTACCCGTGGGGAGTACCTCGGCAATTGCCTCATCAACGCCTGCCTGCGCACGGATTACCTCGGCGGTGCGCTTGTTGTCGCCTGTCAGCATGATAACGCTGATGCCCATGTCCTTCAGCCGCTTTATCGCTTCGGGACTGCTGGGCTTTATGATATCCGCCGCCGCAACTATACCGACGACCTTCTTTTCATCCGCAATATACATCACGGTCTTGCCCTCGTCGGAGAGCCTTTCAAAATCTGCCTGCGCTGCGGAGATGTCTATGCTCTGCTCCTGCATCAGCTTCGCATTGCCGATGTAGTATCTGCGGCCGTTTACGGTGCCTGTAACGCCTCTGCCGAAAAGCGCCTCGAAGCTGCTTGCCTCGCCTGCGGTGAGACCCATCTTTTCCGCCTGTGCTGTTATCGCAGCGGAAACAGGATGCTCGGACAGCTTTTCAATGGCGTAAGCTGCAGCGAATGAACCGCTTTCGTATTCGATGATGTCGGTGCAGAAGGGTCTGCCCTCGGTGATGGTGCCTGTCTTATCCAGAACTATGGTGTCTATCCTGTGCAGCTCCTCCAGTGCGGAGGCGGATTTTATCAGTATGCCGTTCTCTGCGCCCTTGCCTGTGCCTGCCATTATCGCAACGGGAGTGGCAAGTCCCAGTGCGCAGGGGCAGGAGATAACAAGCACGGAAATTCCGCAGGAGAGCGCATGGGTGAACTCATATCCCATCAGCAGCCAGATGATGAATGTGATGGCTGCGATGCTCATTACAACAGGCACGAAAATGCCGCTTATCTTGTCAGCGATTCGGGCGATAGGCGCTTTTGATGCTCCTGCGTCGCTCACCAGTGCGATTATCTGCGAAAGGGTGGTCTGCTCGCCTACCTTATCGGCACGGAATTTCAGGAAGCCGCTGCTGTTGACGGACGCCGCCATAACGATATCGCCGACGGACTTCTCCGCAGGCACGCTCTCGCCTGTGAGTGCGGATTCGTCGATAGCGCCGCCGCCCTCGGTTATCACTCCGTCCGCAGGTATCCTCTGACCTGGGCGGACGATGCAGATATCTCCCTGCATTATCTCGGCTGTGGGGATGGTGAGTTCCTCTCCGCCACGCTCCACCACTGCGGTGTCTGGGGCAAGCTCGATCAGCTTTGTGAGTGCCTCGGCGGTCTTTGCTTTGGAGCGGCTCTCGAGATACTTGCCGACGGTTATCAGGGTGAGTATCATTCCCGCACCCTCGAAATACAGATCCATGTGGTAGCTGTGAACAAGCTCGGAATTGCCTGTCTGCATGCCGTAAAGCATCATATAAATCGCAAAGATGCCGTAGATGACCGATGCCGCAGAGCCTACTGCAATGAGGGTATCCATATTTGGCGAGCGCCTTGCAAGTGCCCTGAAGCCCTTGATGTAGTATGATCTGTTAAGGTACATTATCGGCAGAGTGAGCAGAAACTGCGTGAAAGCGAATGCCGCAGCGCTCTCCTCCAGAAACGTCGGCAGCGGAGCGCCCAGCATACTTCCCATGGAAACATACATCAGCACCAGCAGGAATCCCACCGACCATATCAGGCGGCTCTTCATCTGCTTTTCCTCCTGCTTTTTTTCCTCGGCAGGGGCGGCTTTCGGAGCGGCTTCTCCCTTTACGGAGCAGCCGTAGCCTGCAGCTGTTACGGCGGCGATGATGTCGGCTTCGGTGATGCCCTCGTATTCTGCTGTCATGCTGTTGGTCATGAGGCTCACTTCCACGTTCGTTACGCCTGAAAGCTTGCGCACCGCTTTCTCTACATGAGCAGTGCAGGCAGCGCAGCTCATGCCTGTTACATTGAATTTATTCTTCATATATCACCTTTGATTAGTATAGACTAACACTCATGTTATAATTATATCCCGATATACCTGTTTTGTCAAGAATAAGAAAAAATATGACCCGAGTTTTCGGGCCATTTTGATAAATCGGAATTTGTCGCTGTGTTTTAATCGCAGATCATTCGTAGGGACACGGCTTGCCGCAGATTTGCTACGCAAATGGCAGCATCGCCTTCGGCAATGCCGTGTCCGCATATAAATGCACCATTTTAATTCACGGACACGGCAAGCCGTGTCCCTACGGATAAATGGTATTACAATGCGTTTTGTAGGGGCGACCTGCGGTCGCCCGTTTGTCCGTATGCGCATTTTTGGCGGGCGACCACAGGTCGCCCCTACAATGAAACCATATTTATATTCGTGCGTCAAATTCCGCTTTTACACTTCTGCGTAGACCTCTTCGGTCTCGTCGTAATCGGGATGATCCTCCACGTTCTGCGGCGGGAGCGCATCTGCCTTGCTGTCAGAGCGGAACAGCAGCTTCAGCAGTATCGGAGATACTATAGACGATACGATTATCAGCAGGATAACGGATGTGAACATCTCGGGGGCGACAAGTCCGCTGGCAAGACCCTTCTGCGCAACGATGAGCGCAACCTCGCCTCGGGTCATCATGCCGATGCCCACCTTAAGCGAATCCTTGACATTGTAGCGGAATATCTTAGCCACTGCGCCGCAGCCGATTATCTTTGTGATAAGTCCCACCGCAACGAATGCGAGGGAGAACCACAGCAGATCCAGTGTGAAGCCGTCGAGAGTGGTCTTTAAGCCGATACTTGCGAAGAACACAGGGCCGAACAGCATATAGGAGCTGATGTCCATCTTACCTGCGATGTACTCAGCGTCACGCAGGTTGCAGAGGATTATTCCCGCAACGTATGCGCCTGTGATATCCGCAATGCCGAAGAACGCATCGGCGCAGTAAGCCATCGCAAAGCAAAGGGCAAGACCGAATATCGGTATCCTGCGCTGGTGGAAGAACTTCTTGTCAAGATACTTGAACAGGAAGTATATCATCACGCCGATGCAGAGTGCAAACACTATGAACAGCAGTGTCTTTATCACCACATCCATAGGCTTTGCGTCGGCGTCCTTGAAGCCGATAACGAAGGTAAGCACGATGATGCCGATGACGTCGTCAATTATCGCAGCACTGGTTATCAGCGTTCCGAGCTTGCCTTTGAGATGACCAAGCTCACGCAGCGTCTGCACGGTGATGCTTACCGAGGTGGCGGTGAGTATCGTTCCCGTGAACAGGGCGGAGAAGAACTCCTCCGAGCCGATGGGAGCAAAGCTGTAGAAGCAGGAATACAGCAGGAATCCGCCCAGCAGCGGCACTGCCACGCCTGCACAGGCTATACAGAAAGCCACAGGGCCTGTTTTGATAAGCTCCTTAAGGTTTGTCTCCAGACCTGCGGAGAACATCAGCAGCACAACGCCGATCTCTGCCATGATGGCGAGAAACTCGGATTCTCCCACAAGCCCCAGAACAGACGGGCCGATAAGCAGACCTGCCACGATCTGACCTGCCACCTGCGGCGCTTTCAGCTTTTTGGCACCCAGTCCCAGAAGTTTTGCAGCTATAATGATAATTGCAAGATCCTTAAAGCAAGTTATTGCATCCATACAATTGCCTTTCTCAAACACAAAAATAGGCGCATTCACGCACCTTATAAATTATATATCCAACAGCGCCCAAATACAAGGCTAATTCTTCACAATTATTTTCGCCATAACGGTATATTTTTTGACAACAGGCACACAACTAACGTATACCATGGCGAGGGGTGATATTATGTCGGAGCTTTACAGAGTGAAAAGAACGCTTCGCAGCGTGACTGACGGTCGGGTGATACCGCTGGCGCAGCTGAACGCCGCAGACGCACGGCGCTACGGAAGCTCGGGGTTTGCGGTGCTGCAGCTGTTCGGCGCAGGAGCATTTTTCGAAAGGCTGCTGCCCAGTGAGGTGAGCATACACGCCCCTGTTGACGGTGTTGTGACAGCAGTGGGAGAAGAGCTGGTGATCCGCACAGGCGACGGGATAAGCGTGGCGGTGACTATCGGAGTTTCCGATGGATGCATGTGCAGAGTCGGCGGAAAGGTGCGGGCAGGGGAGATCGTATGGATGCTGCCGAGGGAACGGCTTCTCGGGAACGGCTCAGGTGGTGTGGTGACGGTGGGCTTCCCTGACCTTGTCCGTGTGACGGAGCTGCATATTATTTCAGGCATACGCAGGGCGGGGCAGACTGTGGCATACTACAAGCTTCGTCCCCTGATGGATGCCGAAAAATGAGGTTTTTACAAAATACAAAAAAAATTTTTAAAAAGTGCTTGACAAATCAGAACTGTTGTGATATAATTAACTAGTCGTTGGGGCGATGGCTCCTCGTTCGTTTACATGGCGGCATAGCTCAGTTGGCTAGAGCACTTGGTTCATACCCAGGGTGTCATTGGTTCGAATCCGATTGCCGCTACCAAAACGGCCCGTTGGTCAAGAGGTTAAGACATCGCCCTTTCACGGCGGAATCATGGGTTCGATTCCCGTACGGGTCACCAGACTTTAAGCTCGTCATTTGGCTTTTTAAAGCCATTTGGCGGGTTTTTTATTTTTGCCCGTGTTTTGCGGTGTCCATTGTCTGTCCATTGTTTGATTTTTCCTCAATATTCTTCGCTAAATTTGCCACAACTTTAAACTGCTATGTCATTCTCATCACAATCATCAGATTGTGTTTTCTTTTTTGATTTAAAGTCGAGAGCATTAGCAATTGCATCACTTACCCTTGCTTGTGCCTGTTGGAAAACGTGACAATAAATATTTGTTGTTGTTCCTATACAGGAGTGACCTAATGCACTTGAAACTGATGCAGCGTCTACACCTTGATTAATAAGGGCAGACGCATTGAAATGTCGCATTGAATGAATATCACAAAACCTTAATCCTTGTTTCTCACAAAATTCTGCAAACCAAGAATACGGTGTGTTATTATTCATCGGCTCACCATTCCATTTTGTAAACAATCTGTCGTGGTCTATCCACTTGCTACCTACTTTTTCTCGTTCAATGCCTTGTTGAGCTTTAAGTTCTTCAAGAACATCAAAGACATTTTGCGGTAACTTTAATGTTCGCTTGGATTTTTTTGTTTTTGTAGTATCGGTGTATATTCCTTTTTCAGCAGTGTAGCACGATGTTCTGCGAACAGAGATAACATTGTTTTCAAAATCAATGTCTTTCCACTCCAGACCGAGCAGCTCACCTCTGCGAAAGCCACTATAAATAGCTAATGTGAAAAAAGAACGATACTTAATAGGTTCATCCTCCAATAACGTGAAGATTTTTTCAATCTCCTCTATTGTGTAGATTTCTTTCTCTTTTTTCTCACCCTTCGGAATTGTAACTCTCCGGGCGGGATTATCAGATAGCATTCCCATTTTGATTGCATAACTGAACACATCAGAGATAAAAGAAAGATGATGAACTATTGTCTTTCTTGACAAAGGTTTGCCTGTTTTAAGACTTTTACCATTGTTCACAAGGTCATTAACGAATTGCTGTAAGTACCTTCCCGTTATTTTGTCAAGTCTTAAATGCCCAATCGCAGGATACACTCTTGTTGTAAGCTGTTTCATACGTTCAAAAGATGTATTACGCAAGTTAAGTCTTGCATATTCTTCAAACCACTGGTCAGCAAAAACCTCAAACTTTATATTAGCCGTGATTTGACCTATCTTGCAGCTTTCCTCAAAAAGCACCGCTTGACGCTTAACTTCTTTTTCTATCTGCTTTTCAGTCATACCTTCAAAAGGTTTCCACGTCATAGTCTGAAAAACTTGTTTGCCCTGTGTATCATATCCACAACTTACACGGATTTGATATGTATTACCTCTTTTTCTTATGTTTGCCATATTCTGAATACCTCCTATATCAGAATTGATGACACACCTTTACAAGTATATTTTACCGCTTTAAAGTTGAGAAGTCAATAGGGTGGTAAAATTATTTTTCTGCCATCAATTCTGTACGTTTATGTATCGCCATTGAGATAATCGGAAAGAGCTTTCTTTGATACAAGTATCTTGCCACCCTTTCCACAACCTATCCTCACACAATGAACTGATTTCTGGTTTATCAGCTTACGTAATGTATATTCCGTCAAGCCTTTAAATTCAGCAACACATTCTTTGATTGTGAGCATTTCGTTTTTGCTGTCGTTCGCCTTAACTACCTCATTACAAGCTGGCTGTTCTATCACAATGAGCTTGTCAAGTAACATTGAAATCTCTGATATAATCTCCGCTTTCTGTGTGTGTGTCATCCGAAAGCACCTCCTAATAAATTTTTTAGTGAAAATCAAAATCACATTCATAAGCCGAGCCGTATACCAGCTCGGCTCATAGTATCTAATTTCGATTAGAACTCAATTAGCCTACTGTATTGTACCTCCCCCAGTAGAACGGGATTATTTCAGACCAATGCAGGCTTGAACGGAGTTATCCATTGCATTGTCACAGGAATTTCACCTCTACTTGGTTCTCGTAGCCGCCATCATTGCTTTTCAAGCAGTGACTCGACTGCTTGGCTGTGACTTGACGGGAGTATCATTATACCTCAATATAGATTTTGGCGTATCAGCAGCCACGCTAATATTTTGTGAATTACGTTTTCTCGCTCGGTCATCGAGTAATATTATTCATACAACTCGGTAATGTCTTGGCGACGCTTCACTTTCGCTTTCAACCTCTATGGGCTATATTGAGGAAAGTATCTGAAATAATAGTATTAAATTTTCAAAGAGCTTTGGAAAGGTTTTTCCCTTCCTGTAACTATATATTATCATATTTGATATTACTTTGCATAGGTCAGCAGATGTCCTTTTTATCCAATAAAAAAAGACCGATAATTAACTTGAGCCGTTAATTATCGGTCTTTTTAAAGGGACATCTGATGTCCTTTTTATAAAAAAATTTTTTTAAAATTTTTTCTAATCATTACGTTTTCTTTTGATTTCTTTGTACTATCGAAGATAAAGTCGGAAATTTATACTCTTTCAACAAATTATCACATAATTCTATCGAGCCTTCAATATACAAAATGTGAATAATTGCTAAATATATCCTATCTTTAGTATCCGTTATTCGTAACCTATATCCAGCAAAATACAACAACATATCGCTATCCCACGGCGGCAACCTCAAGACAATGCAACATAATATTATATATTCAATTGACGGAGTATAATTATCATCACGCCTCATTCGCTCTATTGTTTTGGAAGAAATATTTGTTAAATCAGCAAGTTTTTTTATTGAAATTTTTCTATCATCCAAAAGTTTAGAAAAAAGTGTACTAAAACTATATACATTACCATACCCGCCATTATCAATAAAATCACTAATACATTTAACCGTTTCATAATATTGCGTTTCGCTATAATATACTCCTGTCGGATTTTTAAAAAATGAATTAGGAGATTTTTCAACAAGTTTGTCAAATAACGGCTTTTTTTCATTTTCGTGTGCTGCTAAAGTCGCACCGTCTGTTGAAAACGCCACTCCACGCTGTAACTCTACAGCTACAGTTTTAACTGTAAAGGACTCACAAAGACAATACTTTTCAGGGTGTTCTCTTGCTTTTTTTGAAATTTTAATACCCGACGCCTCAAAACTAAAAACTTCAGGATGATATATCCAAACTCGGTTATCATAGTAAAAATACTTACTATTGAGTATCTCGCTACGAAATGATGGTCTTGTTTTAAATAAACTACCAATAGAATTTGCCTTAAAATTGTATTTTTTTACAACGTAACTGTCTCTCATAGATGTCGGTTCCAGACTTATGCCATCACTCTGTTCAAGCACAGACAATCGTTTTAACCGTCTTATCCGGTTAGCAACAGCTCCTTTTGGATTTCTTTTTCGCGTAGCCCTTATTCGTGATTTTTTGGAGAACATTCGATATTTCTGCTCATTCACAATTATCACTCCCTTTCAAGCAACAGATAGTATTATTTTTCTGCATACTTTTTGCTGTTTTTATTGCTTTGAAGATACATCGAAAATGTCTGAAAACCGCATTTTGATAAAACCTCATCACATAATTCTATTGAACCTTCGATATATAAAACGTGAATACAAGCAATATATATCTTATCTTTTATTACATTCCTACGCAACTGATGTCCCGCCAAGTAAAGGAGCATATCACTTTCCCACGGATAAAGTTTCATTACAACGCAACATATAATAATATATTCTTTTGATGGTTCATAACCTTCTAAAGTTCTCATTCGGTTTATAGTTTTTTCGGGAATATTTGTCGCATCACTTAACTGTTTTATTGTAAAATTTCTTTCTTTCATTATTTTTCTGAAATATTCCTGGAAACTATTAGGGAAATGTCCTCCATCATCGCCTCCTTTTCCATCACCGCCATTAACATATTTAATTATTGATTTTAAAGTATTTGAATAATCTTTGCTTTTGTAATCAATCGTTTTATCCAATAATGCAAAAGTATAATCTGTATAAAAACATACTCTTTCAATTGAACTATAATAAAACTCAAGAGGTTCCAATCTATGTTTTACACCTGCAAGGCAATATAGATTTTTATTATCTCTTGCTTTTTGTGAAATTGATACTTTTCCATTTGAAAAGTCGAAAACATCAGAATGATATAACCATATTCTACCATCAAAATAAAAATAATTACCGCTTACTATTTCACCTAAAAATGACTTATTATGAACATATTTTGTTATTGAACCGTAGTTGTATATATTTGAACCATTGTATGCTGAACGCTTTGGCATTCGATTATGAGCATTATGTGATGCTGCACGACATCTTCGGGGAGTAGCCATAGGATGTCTTACTTTTTTTCTAAAACCAATAGGACGAGCCGTTTTCTTTTTCGTCATAATAAGTCCTCCTTTTTTAATCTTTTATATTATTATATTACATATTACTCCATTTTTCAACCAAATAAGAAATTTTTTTATCAATACCCAATATAAACATAGTATTGTATTTTTTTATAGTTGATGTTATAATCTTATTAAACACAAATGAGGTGACTATATGAAATCCGCTTGTTTTACAGGACATAGATATGCCAATATATCAAAAGAATTGAAAAATCGACTTTCCATAGAAATTGAACAGCTCATTAGAAATGGTGTTACAGAGTTTTATGCAGGTGGTGCTCTTGGTTTTGATACGATTGCAGAAAAAACAGTAATCGCACTAAAAAAGACCATCCCTCAATCAAGCTAAACCTTGTCCATTTGAACAACAAACACTCAAATGGAACGCTGATGAGAAAGAGGAATTTATGAGTATAATAGATATTGCCGACAATGTAGAAATATGTAACTCATCATATATGCCCACTTGTATGAAAGAACGAAACAAAAGATTGGTAGACCTTGCTGATATATGCGTTTGTTATTACAATATTAAAGACAGGATAAGCGGAACGGGACAGACTGTACGTTTTGCACAGAAAAAAGGTATTCCGCTTATAAATATATTTCTTGACTAAAAAACAATAACCGCCTAATAGAGGGCGTTCACTACAGAAAAAGTTGTTAAGACAAAACAGCGGAATATGACAGAGAGGTATTGTCAAATCGGCAATACCTCTTTTGTGTGGTAGCATATCCTCAATCGCTCAAAAAAATAATAAATTTCACAAAAACATATTGACAAATCTCTATCTGTAGTGTATAATGATATATAGAGGAACATCAATGTGAGGTGAGTCAATGGAACTGAATGTTAAAAAGACCGCTGTTATCTTCAAGGCGTTCTGCGATGAAAACCGCATTAAGATATTACAGCTTTTATCCGATGGCGAAAAATGTGCCTGTAAACTGCTTGAGGAAATGAACATCACGCAGCCGACTCTTTCCCACCATATGAAAACACTCCTTGACAGTGGAATTGTTGAGGGACGTAAAGAGGGTAAGTGGATGCACTATTCCATTTCTGCTGAAGGTGTAGAATATGCAAGAATGTGTTTCGACGCTCTGACAGGTGCAAACGACACAAACGAAAACCAGTCGTGTTGTAAGAAGTAACTTTGGTTTCTTCTTCGCACGACTAAAACTTAAGACTAAATATAGATACATTTCTATGTTTAGATATATCTATTTAAGAAAGGAGCTATCCCTATGGAAGCAATCAAAACAGGCTGGGAGTTTTTTCAGGATGAAATTCTCGGTATGGCTTGGCTGAATCGGCTGATTGGCACGGTTCTGAACTCGCTTGGACTTGACACAAGCGGAAAAATCGGAGGAAGTGTACAGTTTTTCCTTTACGATATGATTAAAATTATGGTGCTGCTTGGCATACTTATTTTCATCATCTCGTATATCCAGAGCTACTTTCCACCCGAACGGACAAAGAAAATCCTTGGACGCTTTCACGGTGTCGGTGCAAACATCATAGCCGCATTGCTTGGAACGGTAACGCCGTTCTGTTCCTGTTCATCAATACCGCTGTTTATCGGATTTACAAGTGCAGGTCTTCCGCTTGGTGTAACATTCTCATTTCTTATTTCCTCGCCTATGGTTGACCTTGGCTCTCTTGTGCTGCTGATGAGCATTTTCGGTTGGAAGGTTGCAATCATCTATGTTTTAGTAGGATTTGTGGTCGCAGTAGTCGGCGGTACGCTGATTGAAAAGCTACACCTTGAAAATCAGGTGGAGGAATTTA
>JAZSEG010000169.1:0-1755 GCA_045531575.1 Oscillospiraceae bacterium
ATCCGAAAGCGCAGAGGTCAGCGCACTGAGAGCGGCGGTGGAGTCGAAGCTGTCGTCGAGCGGAATGAGCTGCTCCGCCTGCATCCTGCCCTCGGTGAGAGTGCCTGTTTTGTCAAGGCAGAGAACGTCCACACGGGCGAGATTCTCTATGCAGTAAAGGTCCCTGCAAAGGGTGTTCTTTGCCGAGAGCCGAACAGAGCTTACCGCCAGTGCAATGGATGTCAGCAGCACAAGACCCTCGGGTATCATGCCGATGAGCGCAGCCACCGTGCTGACGATGCCCACGGAAAGCTCCTGACCCGTTACGAATATCGCCTTGAAGAAAAGCACCAGTGCAAAGGGCAGAATGCACACCGAAACAAAGCTGATTATCCTGTTGATGGACTGCATCATCTCGGAATGCGGCTTTTTTTCGTACTTCACGTTCTGGGTGAGCCTGTTTGCGTAGGAAGCCGCTCCCACCGCTGTGACCCTCGCCATGCCGCTGCCCGATACGATGAAGCTGCCCGAAAGCAGACTGTCGCCGATGCTCTTGTGAACAGGGTCGCTCTCGCCTGTGAGGAGGCTCTCATCCGCCTCGCAGCAGCCCTCAACAAGCACAGCGTCGGCGCATAGCTGACATCCCGAATTGAGCAGCAGGATGTCCTCCCTCACCACATCGGATATGTTTACGGAGGTCTCTCTGCCGTCACGCAGCACCCGTGCTTTAGGGTCGGATATCAGCGTGAGGCGGTCTATTGCAAGCTTCGAGCGTATCTCCTGCACGATTCCGATGGCGATGTTGCACAGCACAACGCCCATGAAGAGCATGTTCCTGTAGCTGCCCGTCAGCGCCACCAGCAGCGCCAGTATCGCATTCACGAGATTGAACAGGGTGAATATATTGTCACGGATTATCCGTGGGATGCTTCGGGTCTTTACCGAGAAGCTGCCGTTGCAGTCGCCGAGCCTTATGCGCTCCGCCGCCTGCTGCGAGGTGAGACCCATATTCGTGCTGTGTTCCATGCTGCCGCCTTTCGCAGAAATGCCATTGGTTTTACTTTGTTATATAGTATATACCAACCCAGCCTTTTTGTCAATATTTCACGTCTGAGAAATAAACTGGTCTTATCAAATAATCACAAACTGAATATTGAGATATGACCAGTTTAGCGTTAAAATATATCTACAACAGCAGAAAGAGGTAACAGACATGAAAAAGAACAACATCACAAGGCTGTGCATGGCTGCGATGTTCGCAGCGCTGATATGCGTAGCAACTATGGTTATACAGATCCCCTCACCGATAGGCGGCTTTCTCAATTTCGGGGACTGCTTCATCCTTATCGGGGCATGGACTCTCGGCCCGATATACGGCTTTGCCGCAGGTGCGATAGGCTCGGCGATGGCGGATATCATCACAGGCTATGCGGTGTATGCGCCTGCAACGTTCGTGATAAAGGGCGTGATCGCAGTGCTTGCGGCGGTGATATACCGCTGTCTGCGCCGCAAGGAGAGCGCACCGAAGCTGCTCTGCCATGCCGTCGCAGCCGCCGCATCGGAGCTGTGGATGATGCTCGGCTACTACGCCTATGACGCAGCCGTGATGGGCTACGGCTTCGCAGGCGCCGCAGCAGGATTGCCGATGAATGCGGCACAGGGCATCGTAGGCGCCGCCGCAGGCTGTGCGGTGATAACATTGCTTTCAAGAGTTAAGACGGAAAGGTAAACTGGAATTTGTAGGTGCGTTTTAATCGCAGATCATTCGTAGGGACA
>JAZSEG010000070.1:0-2941 GCA_045531575.1 Oscillospiraceae bacterium
GTTCCTTTATCTCATTGATGTTATAAGGCATAGTCATTCTCCTTTCCGTGTAGCTTTACTATATTGTACCACCATTCCCGCAAAAAATCAAGCCGCAAAGTCAAAACGGTCAGGAGACTGACCGCTTTAAACTATTATTCACAGGCGATGTAGATATCCATGCTCTCTCCGTCCGTTTCAAAGCAAGGTATAATGCCCTCCCAGACGTGCTTCAGACCATTTATCTTCATATACTCATCGATAGCCTTATAGCCGTTCGGGATGACCACAAACGGATTGTCAAACGGACTTTCAATATGTACAGCCGCGTATTTCTGCGCTTTCTGCTCCTTGATCTCAAGACCGTCGGGGGTGAGATCATCAGGCAGTACCCATGCGGCGGTGTAGCCGTGCATATTGTACACATTTATCTGCTCCTGAGAAAGATACGGGAAATCCCAGCCGATGACCTTAGGAGAGTCAACTCCGTGCTCCTTTGCGATCTTATATATCCTGTCAAGTGCGTCACCCTCAGGGTTGGTGCTTATGGCGGTGTATATCACATATCGGAATGCAGGTACTGTTTCAACTCTCAGATCCGAGTACGCTTCATCAAAAGCGCCGAGATCATCCCTGAAAAGATTGTCAAGAGAGCAGTTAAAGAGTGTGCACAGCTCTATCGCCTTTTCTATCTCTGGCTTACACTCGTCGTTCTCCCACTTTGACACAGTCTGACGTGATACATCAAGCCTTTCTGCGATGGTCTCCTGCGTCATATTACGGTTAATTCTGCGTAAATGCTGAAGATTTTTTCCAAAGCTCATATTTATCATCCTTTCAAATTGATACTGTAAGCTTACGGAAAAATTATAGCACAGAATAAGCCGTCATTCAACCACGATACGCTTGACTTTTTCGCATTTTCCGCAACCTGAGGTTGACAGGTGATAAAATGAACGGAAACAGTGCCTTAATCACCCCAGCGTTTCCCGTATCTTTTCGCAGCACTCTGCGGTGTGCTTCAGCAGGAAATCACCGTGTCCGAAGCCGTCCATTATCGTTTCCTCGTAGTTTTTCAGATACTTCTTCAGCTCCTTGTGGGACTTCAGCGCATACGGCTCCTTGCTGCCGCACCAGAGGTAAACCATGCTTTCGTTCTGTGCGATCTCGGGACGGGTGCGGTAGGTGTAGTTCTCCAGAAAATTGCGCTTTACCGATTCATCGCTTGCTTTCATATACAGACTATCCATCATGCCAAGGTCATCCTTTGTCAGACCCATCAGCTTCATTGTGATATTTATAACCGCAGGAAACCTGCCTGTGTTCTTGTATTTCTTGAACATCCACGCCGTAGCCTTTCCCGAGAGCTTTCCCTAATGCGCCACATAACAGCCGTCCATTATGACCTTTCCCATATCTATCCTGTTTCGGGTGAGAAGCTCCGTCAGCATAAGTCCGCCCTGCGATGCACCGTATGCCCCGTGTACCTTTCCGCCGTAGTTTTCGTGTATGTACTCCTCTATCTGACGGCACTGGTCTGCAAAGCTTGTGAAATCTCCGCTGCCGTCATAAAAGCCGTCCTGCGCAGGAATTATCAGGCGGTAATGCTCCTCTAAAGGCTTCAGCAGCTCATACTCGCTGTGCCAGTCCTGCATCATTCCGTGAAGCAGAAGCACGGGCGGATTTTCCTTTGAACCAAATTCGTTGAACAGCATAGTTCTTCCTCCTACATAACATTTGTTTTCTTTTGTTATCTAAAAAGGCTCAGTCAACCGACTGAGCCTTTGTGATACTATTTAATTTTTCCATCATCCCTGCAAAGCCGCTGTCACCGTAAAGCTCCATCAGCTCCGAGAATTTCATCATCTTATCCATGTCATGATCTCCGTTTAGCATCTCGATATATCCTTGAATACGCATCTTGACTATAAGCCCCATGATGTCACGATACTCCGCACTACCGCCGCATTTGTCATAGAACATATAAAAGCCCTTTGCAGCCTCGGCGCAGTAGCGCTCCCTGAAATCGCTGTAAGCAGTGCCCTCGGAGCAGTAGAAAAGTATCCGCACGATATCCTTGTTCTCGCAGAGGTATTCGTTCAGCTCACGCTGATATGCGGCGCTGTCGCCCCTGCCGTTTACCTCGCTGTCGGTCTGCCTCTGTACAAGCTGCAGCAGCCGCTCCGCCACATCTCCCACAAGGCAATTGAAAAGCTCCTCCTTGTTTTTGAAGAAGAAGTACAGCGCACCCGTCGTCACATCAGCGGCGGCGCATATCTTCCTTAGCGACGCTTTCTGATAGCCGCTCCGCAGAAACTCCGCCCTCGCAGCTGAGAGAAGCAGCTCTTTTGTATTCTCCTCTGACATTTTATCACCCATTCGATTATAACATAACAGGCGTTATGTTGTCAAGAGGTATCTGTGATATTAGTGAAACACTGCGCCTTGACCATCGCAGCCTGATATATTATACTGACAAAAACCATCAGAGCAGGTAAATAAAGCACAACAGGCACACAGAATCATCCGTGTGCCTGATCTTATTTTATGAGCCTTACAAAAAGGCTGTTTATACGCCAGAAGTCTCACTTTCAGAAAAAACGCAAGATAAAAAGTGCGAAAAACAAGGAAAAACGCAGGATAAGGGTGATTTTACGACAAAAGCCGCACTCGTTTTTACTGGTGCGGCTTGATATATGGTGTTTGGCAAATTGGAATTTGCCGTTACGAATTATACAGAAGTTCGGTCGGCAAGTCATTCCAAAGTTCTGTTCTTGTCTTGTGTTCTCTTAATTTTTCTAATATTTTCATATCAGGGTTAGGATAGACCGTAAAACCATCTTCTTCACCCTTTTCAAGACGAATTGGAAAAGCAAGCTGTTCTTTATCTATCGAAAACTGTGCATTTACTCCTTCTTTGTTTCCTCTTGCGTCAAGGCGTATCCACTTTTTATACTCTTTG
>JAZSEG010000017.1:0-22653 GCA_045531575.1 Oscillospiraceae bacterium
CAGTTCCGTTACCGTAGTGATACAGACCGCCGAGGGAATATTGAGCATAGCTATTACCCGCCTCCGCTGATTTCCGAAACCACTTGAAGGCTTCGGTGTAGTTCTGCTCCGTTCCGTAGCCGAGGTTATACAGCTTTCCGATATGATACCACACATAGGGCTGCATTTTTTCGGCGGAGGCTTCAAGGCGCAAAAAGCCTTTCAGAGTTCTTGCATAGTATTCCTGGGCCTTTGAGATATTCTCCTCACCGAGCTGTCCTCGCTGATACATCTTCGCTATGTTGTACATTGCAGGAACATTGCCTTTGTCAGCCTCCTCCTGAAACAGAGCGATAGCGTTTTCGTAATCACCCTCATACATTAAGCCACAAGCGGTCTTGTAGTTGCCTTGCCAGTTCATGTGGTAGCTTTCGGCAATGATGTTCTCCTGCGGCTCGTCAGAGGTTTCTTCAATCTCATCGGTAGTAATGCTTGGTATTGAAATTTCAAGCTCGGGGGAGATATCTATATTCAGAACTGCTCGGATTACGGAGTTTTTTATGGGCTTGAATGTTTTGTTTTCTACGAGATGAGGGAAAGATGGCGCAGCACTTGTATATGTGGAATATTTCTGTTGTTCAAGCTCACACCATAAGGCGTACATCTTTTGTAATGTGGGAGTTTGAGCAAGCTCGGCAACGATTTGATCGACTGTTTTCTTAACCTCGGGTTGTAAATATCCATACACTTTTTTGCCTTTGGTACGCTGAAGCCGTGCGGATAGCTTGATAATAAGGCCTTGCAGTGTTGGGTTGACCTCATCAATGTTCTGCAAATCCTTGACAAGAGAGTTCATAAGCTGTTCTGCATCGTTTCGTATACTATTTCTCACCTCCGTTTGCTGATGATACAGATTCTGAAGCTCATTGCGGTAGATATCATTTGCAAAGGCACTGCGGATTTTCTCAATGCCTGTATTTGTGAGATACCCCTCTTTCGGATCAACCGAATACATAACGATATGCACATGGGGATTTGATTCCTTATTATGAAAGGCGGCATACCATCGAACATTCTGAGCAGAGATTTTCTGTGCTTCGGCAATATCTCCGATATGTCTGCGAACTAAATCCCGCCACATATCCAGTGTGTTATACCCCATACGCTCTGCATCATCTCTGCGAAGCGAAACAATATGCGTCCATACCGTTCCATTATGCTGTGCTACCTCCTTTGCGGCTTTGTCGAGTATGATTGGCTCATCCATATCCGAGAACAAGCCGTGAGTGCCCTGTTTCACAACATTCGGGCGAGTACCGAGGTAGTTAATGAAAATTTCTCGGTCTATATTTTGCTGCGAATTTTTCTGTTCCGTTAATTCCACCCCCTCTCTTGTTGCAATGTATTTGACATAATTATTTAGCTTTGAATGGTTGCCGGCTCGGATAAAGCGACTTGTGACAATTATTTTGGGCATAAGTCCTCCTTTAAATGGCGTTGGGTATGAAAAATCCCGACTTTACGGTTGTAAGGTCGGGAATTTATGTAACTAAAATTTTGCCAACGCACGATAACATCATATTATCATACAATGGAGAATTAATATTATGTATCATATAAATAATTTTTTAGACAATAGATTTGAACGCATAAGAGCTATAGTAGATAGCGAATACAATAATATCAATTCGTATGTTAATCTTATCGGAAGTGCAAATTATGCATTTCCTTCTGTTCTACATGCACTTGACACGCCTTTTAATTTGAATCCATTGGAAGGAATACGTGGAAAACGCTTTTTCCCAATGAGTGAAAGCATAGATGAATTAAGCAATTTGGGAGAGGCATTAGTGAATGATTTGTTTAACACACATGACTACTATGTAAACTTTGAACCTTATTCAGGAACACAAGCTAATCACATAGTGTACCAAGCTATTTTATCTGAAGGAGATACAGTTGTTGCAATGGCTGCTAGTTCGGGTGGACATGTTTCACATAGTTTATATTTAAAACAACACTATCAATTGATTGAGTATAGTATTACATCAGATGAAAAAATCGACTATGAGGCAATATATGACATTTGTTTGAAGCAAAAACCTAAATTACTAATTGCAGGTTATAGTTCTTATCCCAGAATTGTTGATTATAAACTATTAGGTAATATTTGCAAAAAAACAGGAACGTTATTATTAGCTGACATTTCTCATACTGCAATATATATTATGGCAAATACACATATTAGTCCTTTTGACTATGCAGATTTTGTTACTTTCACTACACATAAAACTACAAGAGGGATTCGTGGCGGCATTGTAATGTGTAAAAAGGAGTATATTAAAGCTATTGAACGCTCGGTATTTCCAATTGAACAAGGCGCGCCAAAATTCAACGAAGTTCTTGCAAAAATAGTAATGTTATATGAATTAAAGGAATATGATATATGCGGATATGTAAAAAAGATAATGTGTATATCTCAAAGATTCGTTGATATTTTTAACACATATGGGCTGAAATTATATACATCTGGTACTGATTCACACCTAATTTTAATCGATTTGCGTAACGAAGATATAACGGGAAAGCAGTGTGAAAACTTATTATGTCAGGAACATATTTTAGTTAATAGGAATCAATTACCTTATGACAAAAGAAATGCATTTGATACTTCAGGTATTCGATTAGGCGTATTAACACTTGCTTCTGTAGATATGAGTGCAACTGATTACAATTCCATTGCCGAAATAATCGCTCAAACAGTATTAAAAAGACAAATTATTGATATAGAATCTGCATCTGAAATAATTAAAAAATATAAGATTGCAAATTAATATCTCCAATGCGGCGATGGTCCGAGCATCAGTGTTTTTAGCGAATTATTAACAAGTGTTGATATAAACAGTCCATACTTTTTGTAATCACCATGGTATTCACTTAGATCAAATTTTTTATTTCTTAAAATACAGATGTTATATTTGTATAATAGTTTTAACCATGGATCAGGGCAGCTTAATACTTTGTGATAGCGGTTTTCTAATGCTTCAATACATTTTTCAATGGATAATTCATTAGACATAAAGTCACATAATATGCAATTACATTCTAATTTCAACTTATCAAATAGTAAATTGTCAGGCATTTCTCGTTTTGCAAGTGTAAAGTATTGTTTCGCTGAAAAATAATCACTTAAATACATATATGTTATACCAAGATTTATTGCTGATTGATATATTTCATTTGAACGCATTTTATCCATACCCTCAAATGATGCATCGAAGTGCTTTTTAGCAATATCAATAAACTGTCTGTTTGTTCCTTTGCTCTCATACAAATAGACAATACCTAAATTGTTAAGGCATGTTAATACTGCAAAATTATTATGAATTGATGAGAAATATTTTTCTGCTTTTTCAATATTTTCTTTGCTAACGGAAAAATCAAATAAATGTCCTGTATTACGTAAAATAATATAATAATATTCTAAATCTATGTATTGTTTTTCGGCAAACCTCTTTGATATGGTTTTGACGTGATCAATGCACTGTGTATCTAATCTTTTGTGTTGCAACACATTAATAAAAATACTCCAATTTTCGTATGAATTCAGATTATCTTTTATTGCATTAAATGCATCATCGTAACGATATGTCTGAAGTAAATATTTCGCCTTAAAACTATTAACATTATAAAAAGATTGAAGTGTTTTACACGAAGCTAAACCAATTTCAAAATTGCTAGTTTTTTGACATGAATCAAGTATTTGAAAGATAGTTCTCAATGGCAAAAAAACAATAACTTGTTCTGGGTTTGGACATATTTCAACAAGCTTGCAATAAAATTTACATACTAGCATATAATTATAATCTGAATAAATGATGTCAATATATTTTTCGAACAAACCAATATGTTTTACAAAATCAATTTTTAACTGAAATTCCATAATTGAATTTATGCAAAAAATAAAATCAATATCAGAAATATCACTATAAACTTTTTTCATAAATACTTGATTGCAAGATGAAATCAAGTCAACTAACCTTTCTTCTTCTATTGGTATTTCTTTAGTTTTTTCAGCAGCCTTTCTTATTGTATCATGCTGATTAAATAATATATCATTCTCATTAATAATTACATATTTTGATAATTTCAAATCGTTTATGCTTCGAATTATTTCATTCTCCGTACAAGAATGGTTATATAATATTATTTGCTTGACAAAATTAATGCTTATTCCGTCTTCAAAAATGGATGTAAGGTCTATTATGTCTTTTTTAATTTCATCTAATGATAATAAACCATTTATTATTGGTGGATATTCAAATTTAGCATCTGGATTACAATTTAATTGGAAGAATAGTTCGTCTATTTCACGAAAATTACCACAGTTCACTAGCGAATAATAAAAATCCACATTGCTTAATATCTTTATTTTAAGTTCTGCACTTAGGTTGTTTTCGCATATTATCTTAAATTCATTTTTTGTAACATAAGTTAAATTGAATGATTTATTACTAACAAAGAAAGAATAGTTTAAGAGTAGTTCTCTGCTGATTTTTTCATCTTTGCATAATGTATATGTAGAAATTATAGATATATCTGTATCAAATTCAGTTACAATATTTCTAAATGATTCAACAATTTCAATTGGAAGCATTTGAATATTATCAAATACAAAAAGAATTTTATTCTTATTATTATGCCATTTGAGATAATCATAAAAAATGGTATAATTATTTTGGTATTCGCAATCCAATTTATTTATGCATTCAATATCGAAAATACGAGCAAGCGATTCTCCTATAGTTGGTATCAATGTTAAAGAAGAAATTATTGTCTTCTTAATATTATTTTTTACAGATTCTATGTACTTACTATCTTCCAAAAAACATAAAAAGGTGTTATCTTTTTCAATACGATCCGTTGTACGTTGAGAAACGCCACGACTCTGTATTACTTTGTATATCAAATAATTATAAAAAAGATCTGAACTGAATTCACTTGATATTCTTTTAAAATCACACCATACAATAGTGTGATTATTAAACAAGTCTGATGATGCTATTTGATTAAGCAAATATGTTTTTCCACATCCAGATAAACCAAATATTTCGATATCATATGATCCTGTCTGGTCGCATATATATTTCAATATTTCGCTTTCTTCTGCTCTTTCAAAATGAGCTGTTCGATTTTGTAATATTTCAGGCATATAAACTCCTTTATAAATATGATAATATGATGTTATCCACAGTCGATACTGTATAAAGTAATTATACACCAACATTCACCAAATTTCAACACTGTCAACTCAAAAACATCAACATCCACAAAAACTCCTCCCACCAAATATACAAATAGACATAATCCGCACTTCAATATATAATTAAATCACAACACTTGAAGCAAAGGAGTACCATCATGGACTTACAAAATCACATCTGCACATACCTGAACTACTGCACAGAGCAAAAAACGCTGAGCCCCAAAACCACAAAAGCATATAAAACTGACTTACAACAGTTCTCCGAGTTCTCGCATAACGAGTTCACCGTAGAATGTATCAGAGAATACATATCGCATATCCACAAGGAATTCAAACCTAAAACTGCAAAACGGAAAATCGCATCTCTCAAAGCATTTACGCATTACCTTATGGTGCAGGACATAATCACAGCCAACCCATTTGACAAAATCGATACATCTTTTCGTGAACCTGTTGTCTTACCAAAGACAATTCCATTCAACGTTATAACCGCTATTCTTTCCAACGCATACAGCTACAAGAAAAGCTGTAGAACAAGCTATTCAAAGAAATGTGCTGTCAGAGATATAGCCGTACTCGAAATCCTATTTGCAACAGGGGCAAGGGTTTCAGAGATCTGCACCCTCACTCCTGATGCAATAGATTTGGACGAGCATACTTTAAAGATATTCGGCAAGGGTTCTAAGGAACGCATTATCCAGATAGAAAACCCAGATGTATTAATGGCTCTCAAAACATATCACAATGAATTTTCGGATGAGATATCTGCAACAGGTTTCTTCTTTGTAAACAAGTTGCATAATCGCCTTTCGGAACAATCCGTCCGAGCAATGATAAACAAATACACAATTGCTGCAGGATATGACCGCCATATAACTCCACATATGTTCAGACATTCATTTGCTACGCTTCTTCTTGAAGAGGATGTGGATATACGTTACATACAAAAAATACTCGGGCATAGCTCCATTACCACAACGCAGATTTATACTCATGTTGCTATGGCAAAACAAAAGGAGATCCTTTTTTTGAAACACCCTCGAAACAAAATCAGCATATAAAATGTTATACATTTTTAATATACGATGTTTTTCGATAAAATTCAACAATGACCTGACAAGAGGTATAAAAATCGGAACGAAATGCAATTATCAACAATACCATCTATCAATATTAGTCTGTTCTCCATTACATTTCGTTAGGTTGTTTTGAAAAAATTATTCTTGTTGGAACTCCACCGCCTTTTCAAACTCAATCGTACCATTGATATGACTGACCTCATTAATACACATTGCATGAAGTTCTCGAAGTGTATCTTCATCAACTTCATTGGCAGCGGCAATCATATGGCATAGCTTGCCCAGTTCAACAGCTATCTTAAAAAGATTTCGGTTTATTCTTTTCTCCGAGCCGTGAACTACTGCGTCCACAGACGAGGTTATCCTCGGAGCAAGGTAGCTCACATTACCTTCTGCATTCAGAAAGCCGATGTAGAATTTTACAGCTTTCTCAATAAATTCACTGGGAGACTTGCAGTTATCCGACTCAAAGATTTTATTTATCTGTTCCTCTGTGGATGGGTATATCCACAATGGGATTCGTTTTTTGGTTTCACGCTCCATAATACTCCTTTCAGCCACCTATGCAGGTGTGAAACAATCGTGATAAGCCGTTATTGGGTGCACCAACATTTCGTAAATTTTCCTCACACAGCCACACAAATGCAGTTGTAAAAAAGGCTTGAAAGTGGTCGGCTTTGCCGTCCGCTGTGATTGTCGGGTACACCCGACTTTAACTTGCATAAAAATCATACCCCCGACCTTGCGAAGAGACGGAGGATATTGCTGTTCTGAAACTCCGTCAGAAACCGTCCAAAAAGGCTCGGAACATCTGCGGAGGTAAAGTTACCCCACCTTTGCCCGAAAGCCTCACAAAAGGGCGGACAAGGCTCTCAAACGGCGAGCATTGTCACATAGCCATCTGCGGTGCGGAGGTTTTCAGCGTATCTGCCTGTCGGAGAGCATCCTCAAAGGCGGAATTCCGTTCCTCATAACAGCGACTTTTCTGACCTTTCAGCAGTTCGATCGCTGTGTCTATACCGCACTCCACAGTTTTGCCGTCCTTGCTGAAGGTAAAGGTGTTTGCTGCCACATTAAAAGCAGCGGAGAAGATGCAATTTCTGTCGGAGAGCCTCTGCATATATTCCACTTTCTGCAGCATACGACAGCCCGAACCCATATCAGTCAGCTTGCGTTCTGCCATAGAATATTTCATGACGAGCGAGGACACTCCGCGCATAAGGTCGTTGTAGTAATAGGCTGTGCGCCCTCTGTTCGTCACCGAAAACGACAGAAATTTCTCTGCATTACTACCCCTTTCACATCGACATCATCGGTCCTGATGACTGGTTCTGCTGCTGTGACTGCGCTATCTGAAGCTCCTGCTTATTGTAGCAATAGCAGTAGCAATCGTAGTCGCCAACCTGCGGCTTACAGCGAAGAAGAAAGAGATGCTGTTCCGTTTCAACCGCAAAGCCTCGGCTTTCACCAAGTGGAAGATGACTGTTCTCGCCGCAGAATTTCATCATTTCACTGCGGTTTTTAAGCAGTCCGTCCTTGCGGAGTGCGTTTATTACATC
Source organism: Oscillospiraceae bacterium (assembly GCA_045531575.1). Lineage (GTDB taxonomy): Bacteria > Bacillota > Clostridia > Oscillospirales > Ruminococcaceae > CAG-115. The sequence goes on from JAZSEG010000017.1 coordinate 7,884, forward strand.
GTCCAGTTCCTGACGGAATACATTCGTGTTCAGTTCGTTTTCGTTGCCCCACCATGTTGTGTAGAACTCGCTGCCGCCTCTGCCGAAGTCCATTCGCAGATGACCTACACAAGCCTCACGTAGCTCAGGACTGCAGTCTGAATAAAACATAGTTTTATGTTCTTCAGCCGCACATTTCACCTCATATTTCATAGCTTCACCTCCTCTCGGTGTCTGCGTTAAATCCTCGCTGGGCTTTTCCTCAATCATAGAATATAGATGCTCTCCGCATCGGGAAACTATGCCGTAGTCGGTGAGTATAGCTCTGTTCCTTGCGGCAATATCTCTGCCTAGATTTACCGAGCCAGCACTCTCGATTATCTCCTTATCGAAGTCGGGAGGGAGCATTTTTGCAAGGTAGTTCACGCTGTAGTCCGACAGATTTTCGACGCTGCCGTCGAACTCATATTGGTCAAGGCTTTTTAGGATACTGCTTGCAAAGTCAAGATATTTCGGTGACTCGGATTCAAGCACAGCCTTGTATTTTACCACCTCCGATCTCGGCATTTTCGAGATGGTTTCAGCCATTTCATTGAGGAGATAAATGTTTCCTGTGCTGTTTACAACATCGTCCGTTATCTGCGGAATTACCGACTCGAACTTCAGCCACACGCACTCGTCGATATGCTTTACACCAAGCTGCAAGGCGACATTTTTCATCTCCTCGTCCGTTGCAGGGAGCGTGAGGAACACGGTTTCTGCCTCGGAGATATCGTCGGGGTTTTCGGGAACGGCGGCAAGCTCCATTCTGAAAATCCAGCTTTCTTCCTTTATGGGATTGCTGCGGTCATGCACTATCTTCGGCTCGTATGACGAAGGAATAATGTACCAGCCGTCCATAAAAACGCCGTCCTCGCTCGCCTGCATAAGCCGTCCGACCTTTTCGTGGTCGAGCAGATTATATATCTCATCGGGGAGACTGGACAGCTCGTCAAGGTAATCATTTTCAAGCACTATTTCTCCATACTCCGCAGCGTCCTTGCAAAGATATACGGGGATACCCTCCAGACCGTAGGTGCGGTTTATAGCCTCATAGATATCCGTTGCGGGAGTACGCATAAGTGCACGATACGCATACATCATTTCTTCTTCCTTGCAGATTTCTACGAGCCGTTGTGCAAGAAGACATATTTCATCCAGCGTGGGCGGGATGGTAAACCTGCAATCCATCAGCTCGGGAATATCGTTGCTCTCGGTGATGTAAACTGCATATTCATCAAATATTTTGCACCTGTCAAGGTCATCATATATTTCGCCCATAGACCGGGGAAGCATCATATATGTTTCTTTGCCTGAATTCAATTCCTGAACGCATATTTCTAATTCACCCGCCATTTTTTCCTCCAGTATTCTCTGCCGTAGTTCTGCGTTTTAACTCGGGAGCTTCTCCCGTTGTCATAGCGATGTACTCACGCACATTCTGCGGCACGTGCTTGTTATATAACTGCTCCGCATATTTTGACAGCTCGTCCTCAAGAGTGGAGTTCTTCTGTCCCATATACATACGCAGAGCCGTCAGCTTTTCTTCGGGTATTGATACCGATACTGTCTTTTTCATTCGGTTAACCTCCTTACATCATAATCAGCGTGAAGCCCATATCCCTCTGCACCTCGTCCTGAGATATCTCCTGCGGCTGGGCAAAGTGCTGCACATATTTCTCGCAGAGTTCATCGGAGAGGGAACAGAACACAGTGCCATTATCGGTCATTTTTTCGCTGCAGATAAAGAAAGGTCCGGCAACTATGTTATTGCCGAACCTTCTATTACCATCCAAGCCTATGAGCTTCGCCTCCTCGTTTCCCACCATAATAGCGTCCCCGAGGAAGTATATAGGCTCAATGAGGCCGCCAACTGCCTCCTGCATTGAAGCAAGGTCGCTGCCTATCTCGGTAATGTATGCGGGCTTGTTCGGCTCGACCATTACCACCTTCATTTTTTCTTCGTTCATAATACTCCTTTCAGAACAGCGTCAGCTGAATATATTCCTGCGGCTTTTCGGGAGCTGCTGCAAGCTCCGTCTGCTCGTTCTCATCGCAGTCGTAATCCTCCTCATCATTGTCATCATAGGATATGGTTTCAAGACTGACAAGCACCTCCGCCGAGCCTAGCTTTTCTGCCAGACTGCGGAAGGCTTCGAGATAATGATTGGGGCGTTCATACCGCCGCATCGTCACCAGATCATCCTCGTCTATGGCTGTACGAAGATTTTCCGCATACCCTATGACCGCAGGAACGCAGAGCTGCTTTAGCTGTTTTTCGCTCAGATTACGGGACAGCTCACGAATAAAATCAAGGTTTTCGTCCTCGTCTATTCTCTGCATAGCGATGGCGGCATTGGCACGAATCTCATCGGGACGAGCCATATATTTGCTGTCCACATCGGGCGGCATTCCTCTGAAATATATTTCGGGATATTCCTGCGGCTGCATAGTTCGCTCGATCATTATTCTGTAAAAAGATATATGATTTCTCACAAGATTCATATTGAAGCCGTCTGCCCAAAAGGGATCGGACGCACCGTTATCTCGGATATATTCCCATCGCTCAAAAGAGCGTTCAAGCTCTGCTCTGTAATCTATATCCTCATATTTTTTCTTCATAATGACATACTCTGCTGCTGTTTAGGCTCGCTGTTCTGATTACGAAAAACGTAGCCTCGGCTTGTAAGGACTGCGCCGTCCTGTTCAATACGCCACTCGCCGTATGCGTCGTAATCTATGAAGTCCTCCACCTCTGTGCTGAAGTTTTGGTCAATATCCTCTCGACAGCATTCATACAGCACAAAATGTCCGTATTCGCCTGCGGTATCTACCTCGATGCAGTCATACTTGTGGATGTTCATAGCAACGGAGAGTGCGTCATAGATGGTTTCGATATCGTCTACCTCCATGACCGCCGCAAACACCTTGAGATAATACATATCTCCGTATTTCATCTCATTACTCGCCCAGCGTGCTATTTCATTAAGCGGAGTCAGCCTCATATCGCACATTTCGGATATATCGTCGAGGTATTCGGTATGACTTTGTATATCCGAGATACGGCACTCGTCAAGACTGGTTACATTCAGTCTGCGGCGAAGCTCATCTGCTGTCGCATCGTTTACGGGAAGTTCGATTTTTGCTGTACCTGTATCGCTGCAGAGCGTTGCAGTCATCACGCACCGTTCCTGCAGCAGACGCATCTCCGCTATCTCGGATATAGCCTTTCTGTGAGCATTTTCATTGGTCTGAAAGTCGCATCTTTTTTCGTAGGGAATATCCCGAATGTTATTCTTGTACTCGTTGGAATCAAGCTGAATCACAATATTCGGCAGACCAATTTCGGGCATATTCTTGTTGAATTCAAAGCCTATCTCCTGCGCATCATAATTCAGCGTAATGCTGTACGGGGTGTAGGGATTATTCCTTATCTCCTCAAAATGAGAGCTTGCGGCAAACTCCGATAAAGGTATAAATACACGCTGTCCCTGAACATTCTCGGGGAAGTTATGGGTAGCTTTCATGAGCGGAAACATCTCCAATGTGGTGACTTTGCCCATAGGATTACCTTCATTAAGAGCGTGAGCCATACTCCTTGCGGCGTTGTATATGCTGAACGGATAGCTGAAGCCGCCTGCGATACTTGTTCGGAAATATGTCATGTTACCGTTCAATATAACAGTGTAGATAGCGCTTGTACCGATAGCCTTGAACTTTGCCTCAGAGTACATTTCATACCCGTTATCTATGAGACGACATATTGCTTTCTCTGCTTCGCTATAGCTCTGTGAGGATATGTCCACACCCTCCGCCAGAAGAACGGAGTCTATTTCCATATTGCAGTCGTAGTCCGCATATATCTGACAGTAATAGCCTTTTGCAATGACAGGCTGTCCGTTTTCGTCCTGTATCTCAATGTTATCATCCTCGATCATTGTAATGCCGAAGCCTCTGTAGCTATCCATTGATACGCTCCTTTCCGTCAGCGATCCAACGGCCTGTATCATCAGTTATTCTGCCGTTTTTGTCGATAGAGAGCTTCTTTCCCTCCATAACCGCAAGATGTATCACCTTGCAGTCCTCGGGTGTTGCACCCACATGGGTTATACTGTTGTATTCCTGTTTGTTTATCATGTTACCTCCATTTCCTGAATAATTGTGTATGCGTTTTGTATTGCGGAGCTTTGGTTTGCTGTGAGATTTATATAGTCGAACTGCTCCGAAAGGCTCTTGGATATTTCGGGTAAGTCCGTTATACTTTTCTCCTCAAAGCATAAAACAAAGGCTTCATAATCTATGGGAATCTCCTCGCCGTCAGCGTCGTACCGCGGCTCATAGCTGATATGAGTGCAATAGAAAACAGCCTTGACGAGTGATTCATCAAGGCTGTCCGTTTCTTCATATTCAGTCATTTCTTCTTCAAGTTCCGAGAGCCATAGCCGCATATTTTCGATTGCCGTCTGCTCCTCCTCGGGCATATTCTGCGGAAGTGCGGTATCCGTAAAGCAGTATTCTATGACCGAATAGCTTGTAGTTTCCGCACTGGAGAATATCATCACAACGCAGATGGTGAGGAAGATCGCAGGTGTGAGCAGGGCGACAATGAGGACAGCGAGGAATTTCCAGGTGCGTTTGTCCGTAGCCACCGCAGCGAGAGCCTTTAAGACAAGCGGGTGTACTGCCATATTACCTCCTAAAATAGCAACACCTCCGATATCTCTATCGGAGGTGTTATGTTTACATACTTAATTGTTGACCATTTGCTGGTTGAATATTTTGCTCATCAATCAGTTCAATTTGTTCATTACAAAAGTCATAGAGAATTGGGATATCTTCAGTAATAGTTTCCCACAATGACTCCTCATCAATATTGCCGTATTCATGCGCTACAACATTGCGAAGACCTCTTATCTGCTTCCATGGAATATTCTGTGCTGTAGCTTCACGAAATTCCTCGGTAAGGTGATTTGCAAGCTCTCCTATCTGAAGCACGCACATAGCAACCGCATTTCTGTACACAGAATTATTACAGAATGCCTCATAGCTATTTCCAAACTGAGCGTGTGCCTCGTCTATCTGATTGCAATATCCGACTATATGCTTTAGTAAATCCTTATTGCCCTTGCTCATAAATCAAAACCTCGTCATTCTTAATTTCGTTTCTGAAATCTTCACTTAGACTCTTTGTTGTAAGGAGATCCACCTCTTTGGCGAGTGCTTCGGAGATATCTATTCTCATTCCGCTTAGTGCAATCAGCCCGCGCAGTCTGCCTTTGTCCACACGAAGGTCGATATCGCTGCTGTGCGTAGCCTCGCCCCGAGCATAGGAGCCGAACAGATAAACTCTTTCAACACCATATCTTTGAGCTATAGGAGAAATGCTTGTACGGATTTCATCAATGGTATAGATTTTTTCTGTCATAATATCGCCTCCCTTTACTTGATTATACCACATAAAACGGTACAATGCAAGATAAATTCGTGAAATATCACTCATCCGACTTTTCAGACCAATTCGCCAACACCTCCGCAATATTACGAAGCTGCTCTGCCATAGGTCGAGGCGACCTCTCACAGCAAGCGAGGATGGATAAGATATCCTCGGCCTGCTGTATTTCCTCTTTTAACTTTGTTTCAACCTTGTGTTGAATTACCGTCCTCCTGCGCTGCCGAAGAGCCGTTCCTTGTAGTCGGGAGCGTGGACGCATAAGCAGTATCTTTCGTTACCGCATTTGTAAAGGCACACGCCTCGCTGGGAGTATCTCGTCAGCTCATATTCCGAGGATTGGAGCTGCAGATTGTCAATGTAGAACTCCTTATCCACCGTTCCAGCGTGGAACAGAAACTGGTGCGTAGGGATAGCGAACAGCGGCTTTGTAAGCTCTCGGATTCCTTCGAGATTGAAGTCCTCCAGGTTCTGCGAGGCGAGGATTACCGCAGAGTTCTTCTTTCTTACACGCTTCATAAAATTGCGGATATACTCCACCGCAACTGGATTTGTGAGAAAGAGATAGAACTCGTCAACGCTGGCAACGGTGTTTCCTGTTGTGAGCAGTTCGTTTGACATATACGACAGCACATTGAATAACAGCGCACTGCGGATATTCTTGCTTGCCTGCAAAAGTCCCTTTACGCCGAAGGTGACAAAGCTGCCGTCAATTATATTTGTGTGTCCGTTGAAGAATTTGCTTTCCGCACCCATACACATAGAATGCAGTCCGAGGCATATATTCTGCAAGGTTTCTGCAGTATAGATGTTATTTTTCTCCTCGTTATAGCTGCGGAACTCCTCCTCGGCTATGGCGTAGAGGTCGGACAGAACGGGATAGTCGGTACGTTTCAGCTTGCCGAAATCTGTTCTATCAGAGATACCAAAGCTGTCGTACAGCTTTATCAGCATAAGCTCTATGGTGTCAATCTCCCTGTCGGAAAAATCCTTGTAGCAGCGGAAAAAGTCACGCAGAAAGCTGATGTGCTGACTAAGCCTTGTCTTGCCTCGGAAGGCTTGGGGTGCGGCTTCGTCTACCTCCGCACCCTCGTCCCATGTCTTTGGTTCAAGCACATTTATTATATATTCTCCCGACATAAGGTCTATAAAGCAGCCGCCGAGGTTGTGGGTAAGCTCAGCATATTCCAGCTCGGGATCAAGGCAGATTATACGCTTTCCGCTTTCTCGGAGATTAGTCAGTATCAGCTTTAAGAGATACGACTTGCCCTGTCCCGAGTTTCCGAGGATGAGCATATTTGCATTGGTCTTGTCATCGGAGCGTTTATCAAAGTCCACGATTATATTACTGCCGAACTTGTCACGCCCGAGGTAACAGCCATGCTCGTCCGTTTTTCCTGAAAAGCTGAACGGATAGAGATTCGCCGTACTGCTTGCGGGGAGAACTCTCTCGAACTGCTCACGAAATACATTCCAGCCACCGGGCTTTATGCTGTTGAAGCCTGACTGCTGACGGAGCATAAGTCTGTCCACATTCAGCTTTGAGCGTACAAGCTCCGTCTGCACTTCGGTCTGCATATTGCGGAGAGCTTCGAGGGAGGGTGCTATCATCTCAATGTATACGGCGGTGTGGAGGAGGGGTTCTCGGCTGCGGTGCATATCCGCTACAAGCTGCGTCACATCCTGCAGATTACTTTCTGCGGTAACGGTCTGCTGAAGGTCGTTGGTGGAGCTTCTTTGCATACGGTTCTTGTTGGCGGCGTTGGCGATAATTCGCTTTTCCTCCGCAGGAGATACATGGCGTGTGTAGATATGGAGCGTTACACCCTCCTTCTCGCCAAGATAGCGGAGGATAGCCTGTTCGTTTGTAGATGTTGGATATTCTCTTAATGCCCACACACAGCGGAAGGTGTTGCCGCAGATAAAATAATCGGTGTAGAATTTCACCGTTGAGGGAGCGATCATGTCCAAGAAGTCTTTACTTGGCTTTGTGTTGAACTCCCTTTCGACTGTATTTTTCTTCTTCATCATTATGCCCTCACATCTTCAGACTCTGTGTGGGACTCTGAAAAACCTCGCTCTCGGGCTTGAGGTAGAAATCATCGCAGTTCCAGAACGAGATATAATAGTCCTCGCCGCCGATAGTTACGGGGTGCTGCTCAAAGCCCTCACCCCAGCCATCGGAAAGCTGTCCTGTGATTTCATCTGAAAGCTCTTCAAGCTCTGTCTTATTCAGCTCACCGTATGACATAACTGTCACAACGCCGTAAAGGTCATTGCCTATGGTTTCCACGCTTGGGAATACAGAGAACACCTTATGACGGAGATGCTCATCGTCCGAATACGCCATAAAGCCACGCTGTTCTTCGTCCTCATCAAGCATAGACTTGGCAATCTTCTCGTTTATCTCCTCATCGCAGTACATAAGCTGGTCGGAGGGAGTGTCTATCATATCGGTTTCGTAATCGTCGGGTTCCATGACAATGGAAAGTGGGCATACAAGCCTTGTTTCCACAAACTCCTTTTTTACTGCGTGAAGGTCGCCGTCCCTTATCTCCACAGAGCCGACCTCAGGCATTGCCTTAAATGCGTCACATACAGAATCCTTGATGATTCTCCTGAAGCCTGCATTGAGAAGCAGCTCGTCAAGGGAATAATTTACCTCTGTTTTCTCTCCGCTTTCGGCAAGGAGGTCGTGAGCAATCTCCTTTATGGCCTCCTGAAAAGCCTTCTGTGCAGGAGTCATATCGTGATGTGCTACAATATCCTTTGCATGGGGAATATACTGCGAATATCTCGCATAGCCGCTGCCCTCGGCTTCAATGAGCAAGCCATCGCCGTTCAGCTTATCCACAGCAAGGATGCAATGATATACTTCACCGTCGCTGAACATAAGGTCGGAGTTCTTCTTGATGAGGTAATGGTCGTCAAGAGGCTTGGATATGAGCTTTGCAAAGGCTCCTGCGGACATTTCCACAACTCTCTCCACTATACAAGGCTTTGGCTCGTAGCAAGGCTCCTTGCGGAGCAGAGTTGTGTTGATTGTAAGCTTATCGTTCATTTATGATCCACCTTTCTCCGTCATGGTTGTCGAATATTTCTGTCGTTACATTCTGCTCATAATAGACAGCGAGCAGAGTTTTTATATCCTCTCTGCCGTATCTTCGGACTGTAAAGCTGTTTTCGGTGAGTATTTTCTCTATCCTGTTGAGATGGGAGTATATCTCCTTGTCTTTGAGATTGCGGAGCCTCACCACAAGCAGAAATTCTCTTGCAGTTGCCGTCTGCGCCTGAATATGGTCGAGGTACTGTATGTCCTGTTCCAGCAGACTGCGGACGGCGGGGTTGCTTTCGGCGGCTATACGGCTGCGCAGAAAGCTCTTGTTTCCCTCAAAGCTCTCTCGACTGTTAAGGCAGAGGAATTCTATTTCCGCAACACCTTTCAGCACCGACATGAGGGAATATATCTTTCCCGACAGGCTCTCCTCGGACAGTATCGAGATATTGCATGGCTTTATACTAAAAAAGGCCGCCTCTGACGAAGCGGTCTTTAATGAGTATTCGGTTATCTCGGTCACGCCCATAAGCTGTCGGGTGGACATTTGCTCTTGGTTTTTCTTTTTCACTATAACCTCCATCTGAATTCCTGCTGTTCCACGAAAAAGTATCTAGCAGCGTATTTTATGAAGTCGAGTATACTGGTATTATCAAAACGTATGGCAAGAAACGCATACGCAAGCGTAACAGCCAGCGGAACGGAAAATCCCATCTGCACCATAGCGAAGATGGAAATTAACGCTCCGACTCCTATAACCGCAAGGTCCTTCAGCCGCCAGAGGAACAGCGTCGGTGCGGCTTTGAGGTTGTCGGGGTAGATATACATTGTCATCGTATCCACCCCCTTACTTTGCGACCGCTGTACGTACCATCTGCGTGAGATGTACTGCGGACTGTGCAGTATTGATAACTCCGTTTATATTGGGACGGGCGGCTGTTTCAAGTCCGAACATTCCCGCAATTCTCGGAATCTCTCCTGCGGCGAGCATAACGCCGAGTCCCATTATCCAATGGTCCTTGAAGAGAATGAGACCGCACACCAGCATAACGGACTGCAGAAAGGCTGTAAGGCAGGAGGCTATGACCTGCTTTATCCACATAACAAAGCCGTCCGTAAAGCCTCTCGGTACGCTGAACATATATAATGCTCCTACGGCAATCTGTATAAGCAGAACTCCGCCTCGTTTAAGGCTTGCGAGGAACACCTTTACTACAGCGTAGCCGAACATAAAGATTATGATTATTGCAAGGATAGGCCCGAAGAGCATTTGCTCGATTGCGCCGAGGCAGTCCAGCAGAATATTGCCCGAGCTGCCCTCGGGATATACTCCGAGAGCCATATCCCACGACATATTTCCCTGCATTTTTATTGCGAGGGAATAAAGCTGCACAGGAACGGTGCTGAACAGATTCACAGCAAAAAAGCCTTTTAATATGTTTAGCGATAGTGCCTTCGGATCACCTCGTCCATTCTGCGATTCTATAGCGAACTCAAAGAGTGCCACCACTATTCCCACGATGAACAAAGCCCAGCCGAGGTTACTGAAAAGCTGAACTATCTGCTTCACCCAGGGCTGACCGAACAGATCCGCACCGAGGGTGTTCAAGGCGGTGAAAAGCTCGCTGAATACACCAACCACCATCTGATACAGCCAGTCGGTGATGTACTCCATAAGGCTTACAGCTATGTCGTATAGATTAAATTCGAATATTGTTGTCACCTCCATGAGAACAGCACCCGATGATGACGGGTGCTGCTCATATCATTTCTTGTCGTCGGTGAATGCCTCTGCCGCAAGCCGCATTCCTATTCTGAAGCCCTCTGTAAACATATTCTTTGCGTGTATGCTTGACAGCTCCAAAGCATATTGAGAAAAATCTTCAATGAGTTTTTTCTCATCCTTTGGAAGCAGCCTTTCTATACGCTCGTACAGCTCTGCCTGCTCCAGATTCAGCTTGCCGTATTCAGAGGTCTTTGGGTACTCCTTTTCGGCTGGGTAGATATTACCGAGATACAGATCTATTATCGTGCGGTTCATAAATTTTCCTCCTTCACGATGATTATACTGAAACGGCGCCGTAATATCTATCATCATTACCAACAAAAACTTAACGATTTATGCGGTTATATTCACCGATTTACAGAGCACTGCGGCTATTGTGATAGGGATGTTGTCCCGAGGTCTGTGGGGCATAGGATTCTCCTTTCGTGTTTTAGGTATAGAAAAAGCAGCCAACGGGATGTTGGCTGCAAATTAAGCGAAGCAAAATCAATGCAATATTTTTGTTATGTCAAAAGATTGCAAGCTCATAATTATTGCTTGAGATGATTGATATATTTCCTGATTATATTTATTTACTTCCTTGCTATCAATTGTTTTAACTGGTGTGCTTGGTACAAGATTATCAATCTTTGTCAGCGTAAGTGCTAATTGTGGGTTTATCACCCAAAACGGTTCGATTGTATTGTTTGTATGTATGATATTAAAACAAGGGTTGTCTGATGTTATAAAAAAATCGTTGCCCGAAGTCTGTAAAATAGTAAAAGAACAGTTTTTTTCATAAAAGCATTGTTTCTTATACATTATTCCTTTGTTTTGCTGAAAATCATCAAATGCTTTTAGTTTATACTCATGCTTTACAACATCAAATACAGTTTTATCTTCAGAATGCACACGTTTACACTCAGGAACATCAACTGACGAAAAATCGGCTATCTCGTTAAACCATTGTAATTCAGTATTAAGAGATTCATCTCCTACACTACCTCGCCATTCAAACATTATAAAATATCTCATCAATTCCGACGAAATAATACTGTCTAGCGTTTTTACATCACCGTTCTTATAGTCTGCAACATATTTTTCTAATTTTGCTACAAGATCGTTCCAATCATTCTCGAACTGTACACTCCATTGCTTTTCAATATTATTATGTTTTGCTTGTGACAAAGTGTGCTTAATTTTATTAAGAGTCTTTTTATTTATGGGCTTGCCATTTGGATATAGTATTTCCCATTCATCAAAAAAATCGTATAGAGCATTCATTTTTTCAAAGGTATCAAGTGGCTGTCCATTATAAGAAATATGATACGAACTAAGGAATGACCATATTTCTTGCAATGCATTAGGTGTTGTATAAATGCTACCGGGCATTATGGAATGATAGAAATCTATACCACATATCTTATCTATGTTACTTTCATCCCATTTGCAATCATCTTTGCTATAATACCATATAGTCTTTTTATTATGACACCATGACTTCAGATAGGTCTTTGGAACGAGATGGTGATACTTTTCAATTGACATATTATGTTTTCCTTTCAAAAGATATATTAATAGCATATCATTTAAAGCATAATTTGTCAATGAATAATGCCCCACCTCACGATGGGGCATCTCACACATCACATACCCATCCTCATTTCCTGAACAGGCTCTGCAAACATTTCAAGATACGAATATATCTCAGCTCGAAGATTCTTGTAGTCCTGCAGTGTTGGATTGTAATTACGCCAGCCGCACTGATCATCGGGGAAATCTCTCGGACGGTAAATATACGGAGCATTCCGCTTGGACGCTTTGCTGAATACATCGCTGACCAAGACGGACTGCGAGTTCACCTCACCGAGCCTTGTATTTATCACCTTCATGTGGATTCTTTCATACTCATCCCTTACGATTCCGGTATCAAAGAATATCTTGGCAATGGTTTCATCTGTAAGTCTGCCCATAAAGACATTTCCTGCAAATCGGCAGTCGTACAGCACATCCATATCTCTGCAGATCTTTTCAAGCTCTCTTGTAAATATCGTGTTCAAAGCCGTTCTCCTTTACATACCTATAATTCCCCAGACATACATGGGAGCCGTAAGCGTAAGCACAAGGCAGGCGAAAAGGATAGCGGGAGCCGTCCACTCGAAGTGTCCACTTTTCCTGTAATCAAAATAAGCGAGGCCCAGTTTAGCAAAGAAGCAGACCGCAAGAATAAGGTCGATTACGGGGAACACAACATTGTTCACGACCTGCTTAATCTGCTCAGAAGCTGTGTCCCATGTACTCTCTATCGCTCCCGCCACATCTCCGCTGCCGTCAGCGAAAGCGGGAACGGCAAAGGCGGTCATCATGACCGCCATAGTCAGAATGAGCATAAGGATTTTCATTGTTTTCTTCATAATAATTCCTCCATTAGTTTGTAGGGGCAATATGCCAATCGTCATAGACATTTCCCTTTATGGTAAGGCTGTCAGTCTTGTTTACGGACAGCATTCCTGCGGGAGTCCAGCAGTCTATTACCCATGTATAGACCTTGTAGCTGCCGTCGGGATACCACACAGGCGTGAAGTGGGTTCTGTTGTCATAAGTGCTGTATTTATTCTCTCGGAATTCCATCTTTCCTCGGGAGGTTGTTTCAAGCAACCGCCAGTAGGTCTTATATTTGAATTCGGGGAAATATGTTACAGCATTCTGCACATCTGTGTGTTCACCGTTACCGCTGACGGAGGCTCGAACCACCTGATTTATTCCATATCCCGACTTCATCACCGAGCCTGTGGCTGTGGGGTTCTTGTCATCGGGAGTGATCTCCATTGTGGCGGATATGGAAGCTCTGTAGGTCTTGCTGCGGAATTTCCACTCGCCCTCGTCTACCCATTTACCTCTGTCTACCCAACGCTTTCCTGTCCATACCCAGCGTGAATGCCATACCCACTTTGCTTTCCAGTAGCAGCTCCATACGCTCCATGACTGGGAGGTTTTCTGTGCTCTCATCGGAACGGAGCTAGAAATCCTGAAGCCGTTATTGCGGTCATAAGCTGTGGGATTGGGCGGAGGATTCTTGTCGAGGTCAACGATGTTTGCTGTGATATTCGTCTTACTTGCGGAAGCTCCTCCTGTCACCACCACTCGGATATTCACCGTCTGCTCGGTAGAAGGAGTGTGCCAGTTGCACCATACAAGCTGTGAGCCGCCCTCGGGATATACCACATTGCTGACGGTATATACCCGGTTCTTGATGTAGAACTTTACCGTTACGGGATTGTCGGGTGTATGCTCTCCGCCTGATACAGTAATGCTTGTATATACATCCGTATCTATACGGTAGTCGTAGTCGCTGGCGGCAATCTCGGTTTCTTCTTCCTTTTCCTTAAAAGAAACGATACCCACGCCAAGGTTGTTGATGATGTCGCTGTCGGACACCTTCATATCCGTTGCGCCTGTCCACGCCGTATATCCGAGGTCGTTCTCCTCGAGGAACAAGGCAAAGGGAAGATTTTTATGGGACAACGGTCCGAAATTGTTGATTACATCGCCGCCTGTCATCTGATTATACAGAGCCGCCTCGGTTGCAGTCATAGCGGTCTTTACTCCATGATAGGTGATGTACATAATAGGCTCGACCATCATTTTGTAGTCGCCGTTTGTAAGGTCATCGAAGTCAATGCCCATGTGTCCCGCAATACTCTTTATGACCTGCTCGTCTGTAAAGTAGCTGCGTATCTCCTCAATATCCGAGGTAAGCCACGAGCCGTTGCTGATGATTGTAGGGAGTGCCTGTGCAGGCTTTTTGTAGTTGTAGGTTCCTGTGTTTACGGTAAGCGGAGTTCCGTTCAGATACTGCGTTTTGCAGACTTGACCGAAATGGAACACGATTCCGCTTTGGTCCTTATTGGAATAGTCGATGGACACGGATTTCGGCTGTCCCGATTCAGCGTCTACAATGGTCACACGAACTCCGTCATTACCCGAGTTCCAGAAGTTGTCCTCTGCACCCTCCTGAAGCCCACCGCCGCCGTTGTCGATGTTGGGATCGCCCTCCGCAAAGGACGTAACGCTTGTAAAGCAAAACGACAGCGCTAATATTAACGCTGCCGCCTTTTTGAGTATATTTTTCAATATAACTTGTCACCTCCAAAAGTTTGAGCGCCGACTATGTCAGCGCCCGTTGTTATGCTTATCCGAAGTAGCCGATTTTGTTGCCGTTTTCATACATATCGTCGGCATATTCAGCCTGACCTCCGCCGCCGTTGTCGGTTACCCAGCCGAAGCCGTTGATGTATATCTTGCCGTCCTTTTTCTCGCCATGCTTGGGAGTATCCGCAGGCTGTTCGTCTGATGTATCAGCGACCGTTGTCTGCTCGGGAGTGTATTCGGGGGTTACATCGGGGTTTGTGAGTACCGCCTCATCGGTTATCTCGGGAGGAGGGGGCGGCGTTGTTGCAGCAGTAGTTGTCTGCTCGGGGAA
>JAZSEG010000249.1:0-3284 GCA_045531575.1 Oscillospiraceae bacterium
GCGTCTTATCCGATAAAACGTAATCCGCTGACGCTTTCGGTGCGGCGCATGCGTTCCTCATGGTGGGCGGCACCACAAGCTCGGTGCAGAGCATGGTGCTTTCCGCCTGCAAGAGGGGCGATGAGATAATCCTCCCCCGAAACGTACACCGCAGCGTGATAAATGCGCTGGTTCTGTGCGGTGCGGTGCCTGTGTACGTCAATCCCGAGGTGGATCAGAGACTGGGCATCTCCCTCGGAATGCAGCGTGAGCAGGTCGCAAAGGCGATAAAGGAGCATCCCAACGCAGTGGCGGTGCTGGTGAACAATCCCACCTACTACGGCATCTGCTCTGATCTGCGTGCCATCGTGAAGATGGCGCACGATGCGGGAATGCTCTGCCTTGCGGATGAGGCTCACGGCACGCACCTGTACTTCGGCAGCGGTCTTCCCGTTTCCGCCATGGCTGCGGGTGCGGATATGGCGGCGGTGTCCATGCACAAGAGCGGCGGCAGCCTCACGCAGTCCTCGCTGCTGCTGACAGGTCCGAACGTCCACGCAGGCTATGTAAGGCAGATAATCAACCTCACCCAGACCACCTCCGCAAGCTACCTGCTTATGTCAAGCCTTGATATCAGCCGCAGGAACCTTGCGCTCAGAGGACGTAAGGTGTTCCGTCAGGTGGCGGATATGGCGGACTACGCAAGGGACGAGATAAACGAGATAGGCGGCTACTACGCCTTCGGCAAGGAGCTTGTGAACGGCAACTCCGTGTTCGATTTCGACACCACTAAGCTTTCCGTCCACACGCTTGAGATAGGTCTTGCAGGCATTGAGGTCTACGACATACTCCGTGACGAATACGATATCCAGATAGAGTTCGGCGATATCGGAAACATCCTCGCATACCTCTCCATGGGCGACCGTCCGCAGGAGCTTGAGCGCCTTGTTTCGGCACTCGCCGAGATACGCCGCCGCTACTCCACCGACGGCACGGGTCTGCTTAATCAGGAGTACATCGACCCCGTGGTGGTGAGCAGTCCGCAGGAGGCGTTCTACGCCGAAAAGGAGAGCCTGCCGCTGCGTGAGAGCGTGGGCAGAGTGTGCAGCGAGTTCGTGATGTGCTATCCCCCGGGAATCCCGATACTCGCCCCGGGCGAGCGCATAACCTCGCAGATCATCGACTACATAGAATACGCCCGCTCCAAAGGCTGCTCAATGACAGGCCCCGAGGATGAGGAGATAAGATATCTCAACGTATTGAAATGAGGAATGAGGAATGAGGAATTAGGAATTTCGGTGTTGCCTTCGGCAACATATCACAATGACGGCTACGCCGTAACGTAGATCAGGGCTGCGGCGCAGCCGCTTTGAAATCCATCCGACGAAGTCGGATACATCAATTCCTCATTCCTCACTCCTCATTCCTAATTGAAATAAAGGAGGTACATAAATTGGAATTATGGTTCAGTGAGCTTCACACGCCTGATGTGAAGCATAGTATCCGTGTAAATCGCCATCTGTATTCTCAGCAGAGCGACTATCAGCGGATAGATATATTCGAGACCCCCGAGTTCGGGCGTGTTCTCGCCCTTGACGGAAACGTCATGCTGACAGAGCGTGACGAGTTCATCTACGACGAGATGATAACCCATGTGCCGATGGCGGTGCATCAGGGCATAAAGGACATCCTCGTCATAGGCGCAGGAGACGGCGGCGTGGTGCGAGAGCTTACCCGCTACGACCGTGTGGAGCATATCGACCTTGTGGAGATGGATCCGCAGGTAGTGGAAGCTTGCCGTGCGTATCTCCCGGGCAATGCTTGCCGAATGGACGACTGCCGTGTGCATATCTACTTCGAGAATGCGCTGAAGTTCATACGCCGCTGCGAGAACAAATACGACCTCATCATCGTTGACAGCACCGACCCGTTCGGCCCCTCCGAGGGACTTTTCACCCTCGAATTTTACGGCAACTGCTTCAACGCTCTGCGTGAGGACGGCATCATGGTGAACCAGCAGGGCAGCCCGTTCTATAAGCAGGACGCCGAAGCCATGCAGCGCAGCCACAAGCGCATCGTGCAGACCTTCCCGATAAGCAAGGTGTATCAGGCGCATATCCCGACCTATGCGGCAGGCTACTGGCTGTTCGGCTTTGCGAGCAAGAAATATCACCCCATAAACGACCTCGACGCCGAGGCATGGAAGAAGCACAACATGCGCACGAAATACTACACCACGCAGCTTCACGCAGGCGCATTCTATCTGCCAGCATTCCTTGAAGAGATGCTGAGGGAGGTGGAGTGATGCAGCGGAATATCGAGACCTTCATCGGCTGCGATGCGGCTTACGAGGATGCGGATATCGTGCTTTTCGGAGCGCCGTTCGATTCCACCACAAGCTTTCGCCCGGGGGCAAGGTTCGGGCCCTCTGCGATACGCCACGAGAGCTTCGGCATCGAGACATACTCCCCCTATCAGGACGAGGATCTGACGGACTACAGCGTGTTCGACAGCGGTGATCTGGAGCTGTGCTTAGGCTCGGCGGAGAGCGCTCTTGCGGATATCGAAGCGCATACGGAGCAGATACTTTCCGATGGCAAGCTGCCGCTGCTTATCGGCGGCGAGCATTTAGTTACGCTCGGTGCGTTCCGTGCGGTGCAGAAAAAATACCCCGATGTGCATATCATCCACTTTGACGCCCACTGCGACCTGCGTGACGATTACCTCGGCGCAAAGCTGAGTCATGCGTGTGTGATACGCCGCTGCCACGATATCATCGGCGACGGGCGCATCCACCAGTTCTGCATCCGCAGCGGCGAGCGTGAGGAGTTCCTCTTTGCGAAAGAGCATACCGATATGCACAAGTTCGACCTGCATGGGATCAAAGAAGCGCTTAATGCGATAGGCGGCAAACCGATATATTTCACCATCGACCTCGACTGCCTCGACCCTGCGTATTTCAGCGGCACTGGCACTCCCGAAGCAGGCGGCATCAGCTTTCCGCAGCTGCTTGAAGCAATAGAAGCGGTGTGCGCACATAACGTAGTCGGCGCTGACATCAACGAGCTCGCCCCCATGCTTGATGCAAGCGGAGCAAGTACGGCACTGGCGTGTAAAACGCTGAGGGAATTGATACTCGCAATTCTGAAGAACAGGAAATGATACCATAAATCGGAGTTTATAGGTGCGTTTTAATTAACGTATCTGTGTAGGGGCGGCAACCTGCCGCCCGTGCAACGAAACAATAAAATACCACATAATATTGATGATATCGCATTATAACGAGGATTTTTCAATTTTCATCA
>JAZSEG010000132.1:0-15688 GCA_045531575.1 Oscillospiraceae bacterium
CTTGTGGGAGATTATGCTGTGGGCAGAGTCATCGCACGCCCGTTCGAGGGTGAGCATCCCTATACCCGCACGTCCCGCAGGCACGATTTTTCACTCGTTCCGCCAAAGGATACGATGCTTGACCACATCGTCAACAGCGGCAGGGATGTTATAGGCATCGGCAAGATATACGATATCTTTGCAGGTAAGGGCGTGAACAAATCGTTCCGTGTTATCGGCAATGCACCTGATATGGAAGAAACGATGCGTGTTCAGGCTACTGATTTCAGCGGCCTGTGCTTCACGAATCTTGTGGATTTCGATCAGACATACGGCCACCGCCGTGACCCTGAGGGCTACGCAGAGGCACTGAATGATTTTGACGAGTGGTTAGGTGGATTCCTCAATAATATGCGTGAGGATGATGTGCTTATCATCACCGCCGATCACGGCTGCGATCCCTGCCACACAGGCACGGATCACACAAGGGAATATATCCCTGTGCTTGTCTGCGGTCAGCATATTAAGCCCGTCAATCTTGAAACACAGGAGTGCTTCGGCAATATCGCAGCAACTATCCTTGAACTTCTCGGCGTTGACGGCGAGGTGCAGGGCGAGAGCTTTGCAGACCGTATACTGAGATAATATATCTGTTCCTCAGTTCTGTGAGGAACTCAATACATGGAGCAGGGAAGTATCTCTGCCAAAAAGGAGTAAAAAATGAACGGTGAAGTCGGACTTATCTGCCGCCTTGCAGTGGCAGCGAAGAATGGATTAAAGAGCGGCGCATTCAATTTCAAGAAGCTGCCGTATGAGAACGAGATCAATTTTATGTTCTGCCCCAAGGGAAAGAGCGCAGGACTCATGGCAAGAACTCCCGATGTGTGGTTTGCGAAGCTGAAGGGCGATGACGCCGAAAAGATCTTCATGGTAATGCCTTATGTAGTTAAGGACAGAAGAGCGCTGGGCTTTGTCAACACTACAGGCTGTACTCTGTTCGTGAAGTATGCAAACGGTACATTTACACGCTTTGTGCCTCAGTTTATTCCCGATAAGCAGAAGCGTGGCTGGAACGTTATCTTCACGGAAAGCATTATCGATAATGCTCCCGAGGAAGCACATTTCAAGGATAACACCCCCGATTTCATCATAGCGCTCTCCAATATAGAGAAGTTTGCCGAGCATATCGGCTGCGATAATTTCGCAGAGGCATTCCGCAAGGGCGGAGATGTTCTCGCAGGCGGCGAGCTGCCCGATCTTTCCGAGGTTCAGGGCATCCCTGAGCTTCCCGAGGACAAGCTGAGAATGTATCTCGCTGCTGATATCTCAGATGTTTTCGGCGCAATGGGCAGCTGGAACGATGAGCCTTTCCACAAGGCACTTGAGAAGGAGCTGACCGATGATTATCACAAGCTCTCCGAGGCGCTTCTTGCTCATAACCGCCTTGCGCTGATGTACCTTGTAAACGAGGACTGACGTCAGCCATGGATGACGGTATCTACTTAGCCATACGACTTGCTGCTGCGGTGCGTTCTGCCTTGAATGGCGGAGATTTCCGTTTCACCCTCGCAGATTATATGGATAAGGCGGTATTCCGCTGCTTTCCGAGGAAAAAGAGCATCTTCGGCGGCTTTTCCACCGATAAGGCTGATGTTTGGTATGAGCATTGTGTAGCTAACGGACTCTGCTCTGTTCACGCCGATTTTGCTATGGACGGAAAAACTGTTCCGTCTGTGATCTGCGGCTTTGAGGACGGTACTTCAACACGGTTTGAGATAACCACAAAGATCAAGAAGAACAGGCTTTTTGAGGTCGGCTACATGGGCGCTGCTCATGATATGGGTTGCATGCCTGCTATTGAGGTACAATGGAGATATGGTCAATGGTACCGTGTAAGAACATATTTCAACGAAAGACTGAGTGAGCCATACCCAAGGCGATACACCGATAATACTGCCGATCTGCGCACCGCCTTACAGCGTGCAGAGCAGTTCTGCAACGAGCTTGATAAGAAATGCGGCAAACCATTAAGCAGTGATATGTCACGCCTTTTCGGAGAGTCAATACAGCTTCTGGACGGCAAGCAGATAAGCAGAATAAATCGGCTGACATCACTGCCGCAGCTTTCCGAGCAGGGAATACGCCTCTTCCGTGCCTGCGAGACAGCAGATATATACGATCCACGCCTGAATTATCATTTTAACTGGACGGAGTTCGTGAAAGCTCTTGCAGATGTGCATGGACTTTCTGACGAATACGAAACTGTAACATCCGAACTTATGCTGCAGATGCAGAACGCACTGCTCTTTGCAGTAAACGAAACCTAGCCTACATACGGAAATATCCGTTAAATAAAACCCCGCCCGCCAGGGCAAAGAAAGGAAATGAATAAAATGAGTGAATGTTCACATGATTGCAGCAGCTGTTCTGCAAACTGCTCCTCCCGCAAGCCTGAGAGCCTTATCGAGAAGCCCCATGAGCTTAGCAGCATCAAGAAAGTAATTGCTGTTGTCAGCGGCAAGGGCGGCGTTGGTAAGTCTCTTGTTACTTCCATGTCCGCAGTTCTCATGAACCGCAGAGGTCTGAATACTGCTGTTCTTGACGCAGATATCACAGGCCCCTCCATCCCCAAGGCATTCGGCCTGAAGGAGAGAGCAACAGGCAACGCAAATGAGCTGTATCCTGTTATATCCAAGAAGGGCATCAAGGTTATGTCCGTAAACCTGCTGCTGGAGAACGAGACCGACCCCGTTGTGTGGAGAGGCCCCGTTATCGCAGGCACCGTAAAGCAGTTCTGGACAGACGTTGTATGGGACGATGTTGACTATATGTTCGTGGATATGCCTCCCGGAACAGGCGATGTTCCGCTGACTGTTTTCCAGTCGCTGCCTATCGATGGCATCATCATCGTTACATCTCCTCAGGAGCTTGTTTCCATGATCGTTGGCAAGGCTGTGAAGATGGCAGAGCTTATGAACATCCCCGTTATCGGTCTTGTTGAGAACATGAGCTACGCTGTATGCCCCGATTGCGGCAAGAAGATAAACGTATTTGGTGAGAGCCACATCGAGGAGACCGCAGAGAAGTACGGCCTGAAGGTGCTTGCTAAGCTGCCTATCGACACCGAGCTTGCAAAGCAGGTTGACGGCGGTCTTATCGAGCTGTTTGAGAGCGAAGCAGCCGATCCCATCGCTGACGCTATCGAGGAGTTCTGCAAATGAGTATGAACACTGTTCAAACAAAGGGGGACAGAGCATACGAACTGTTCAAGGAAGGCTATAACTGCTCGCAGTCCGTTTTCGGAGCCTTCTGCGAAGAACTGGGCGTAGATTTCGACACCGCAGTGAAGCTTGCTTCAGGCTTCGGCGGCGGCATCGGCAGGATGCGTGAGGTCTGCGGCGCATTTTCGGGACTTGTGATGGCGGCAAGCCTTATCTACGGCTATGACGACCCAAAAGCGACCACCGAAAAGACCGCACTTTATGAAAAGATCCGTGCAATGGCGGATAGATTCCGTGAGGAAAACGGCAGCATCATCTGCAAGGAGCTGCTAGGCCTGCAGGCAGCAGAGAAATCCGCTGTACCCGAGGCACGCACCTCCGAATACTATCAGAAGCGCCCCTGCGCCGAGCTGTGCAGATACGCAGCCGATCTGCTGGAGGAGTTTATAAAGGAAAACCCCGTATAAAATAAAGGTTACCATCATTTCGGTGGTAACCTTTTCTGTTATTCAAAATATGTTTTTATGCGTTTGCATAGAGCATCATACCTGCTGTCGATGTGCAGTGCTTCAAAGCATTTCTCCTCAACTTTTCTCAGCAGATGCTGATAAAGATTTTCGGGAGCGTCCTTTCGCTCGTTTGCACGCACATCCTCGATACGCCACAGCCAGAAAGCCTCGTATTTCGAGCACTCGGGGCGGCTCTCGAACTCAACTGTATGATGCAGCGCCTTTTCAAGAGCCTCGAAAGCGCTGTCGGTATCTCCCATGCGGGTGAAGTATCTTGCCCGCCACAGATGGCACTTGCATATCCGCTCGTGATGGAATTTCATATCCTCGCCCGCAATAAGCTGACCCAGCGCCACCGCCTTGTCAAGCACCTGTATGCTCTTTTCGTCGGAATCCATGTCCCATGCGATCTTCTTCAGATGCAGTATCATCATATCCATCAGCGCCACGAGATTATACTGCCGCTGCGCCGCAGCCTGTTCAGGCGGTCTGACGTACTGCATAAGAAACTCACGGCTGACCCACCATGTAGGCATGCGGTCAGCGATCTCGATAGCCTTTTCCTGCTGCCCCTGCCTGTTGTACAAAAGACACAGCATCTGCCTTGCTGCGTGGGTTATCCAGGTGCCGCTGTCAAGACGGATGGAGCGCCTGCAGAGGGCTTCGATCTCGTCGTCGATGGCTTTCTGCTGCTCGCCGTCGGCGGTGTATTTATCCAGTGCGTATGCAAGCTGATAAGTAAGTTCGGCGCTGTCTGGATACTGCTTCAGCTTTTCACGGATGAATGCCTCGCTCTCGTGGTGCTTGCCCTCACGATGCAGGACAGAGTTGTGTTCCAGTGCCTTTTCTATCTCCTTCTGCTTCTGTGCGATATCCACGCCGAGCAGGGTATCGGTAGTCGCATTGAAAAGATTCGCAAGCACAGGCAGCAGCGTTATATCGGGGAAGCTTATCCCTGTCTCCCAGCGGCTGACTGCCTGCGGAGATACTCCCACCGCCTCGGCAAGCTGCTCCTGCGTCAGTGAGATCTCTGTTCTGAGCCTGCGTATGTTTTCGCCTAATCTGATATTCATGTAATACCTCCTTCTGGAGCTCCTGAGATAAGTATAGCTTATAACCGCACATTTTGCAATATATCGTTGATTGAGTATAAATCACTCTCTGCGTGAGTTGACTTGACGGAGATTTCGTGCTATACTGAACAAAACCGATGATTTGGAGGTACACCATGGCTCTTCCCGATTTTAAAAAGATACAGCAGGATAAGACCGCCATTCCAGAATGGGCGAAATACCTGAAGGACGGCGAGTTTATCAGCTACAGCACTACATATCCCAGCAAAACGCTTTTCCACCTGTTTGATTACTACACCCACCCCTGTGAGGAAACAGGGGATATCCGCTATTATGTCTATGACCCGGTAAAGCACGGCGCAGACCCATCTAAGAAGTACCCCGTGCTGATGTGGCTGCACGGAGCAAGCAACTCCCTCATGGGCGAGGGCTGTATCATGTGCTGCGGCGCAGAGCAGTATGCGTCGCCTAAGTATCAGGAGAAGATGGGCGGAGCCTACATAATCGTTCCTCTCTGCAACGAGGAGCGCACAGAGGACGGCCGCATCCTCGGCGCATGGGATGTGCCGCATTCAAAGCCGATAAAGGAAATATACGATAAGGTCTGCGAGGAGCATTCCGCAAATATCGGCAAGAAATTCGTCATGGGCGCATCCTCGGGCGGCTGGTTCACATGGCGGCTGCTGGAGGACTGGAACGGCTATTTTGACGCAGCTATCCCGATCGCATCAGGCTATATCCCCGATGATGAAACTCTCGACCGCATAGCCGAAAGCGGGGTAGAGATAGTCATTGCCCACGGAAAGCACGATGAGATGGCGGAATATGACGAATGCGTCGCACCTCGTGAGGAAAAGCTGTTATCTCTGCCGAATACGATATGCTTTTTCCCCGAGTGGGTGTATAACGGTGACGGTGGTGTATCCTCGGTGTTCTACGGCTTCGAGATGGGTCAGCACTGTATGATAAACTGGATACAGAATGACCTGATGTTCGACGATGGCACTCCCACTGACGAACGCTTCCCGAACGGCGTTACGGGTTGGATAAGAGATATCTGCTCCAAATAAGAAAAAACCTCCGCACCCGAAAAGGCGGTAGCTGTAAAGAAGTAAATCCTGAGAAGAATCAAATCTTCTCAGGATTATGTTTTTATATTCTGTTTGACAAATTGGAATTTATAGACTAAGCTCCATCTCTATACTTTTCCACTTTTCACCACACAGATTATAATTTGTGATATTACCATTTTCTTTAAATCCAACTGATTTATAACAGTAATAAGCATTTGGATTGTTTTCAAAAACTTCTAATAGTACTTTTGAAGCTCCATAAAGTTCAAACGCAAATTTTATTCCTAACATCAACATTTGCTTTCCGTAGCCTTTTCCCCTTGTCTGAGGACTAAGAATTACATATCCAAAGCTTAATTCGTTGTTTTTATCACTTTGTTGACGAAGAGTAAAAAAGCCCACAGCACCAGTTTCATCAAATGCGGTAAAGGGAAAATATTTTTCATTATCTATTCTTCCAGAAACAGCTTGTTCAATTCGCTCAGGCGAAACAGGAAAGTCACCCAATCGTCCCTCGCTCCATTTATAAAATGTTATATTATCTTGACACCAATTTGCTATTTGTTTGCTGTCGTTTCTTCGATATGGTCTTATACAAAGCATAGTTTCACCTCACAACCCAGTATTTCTGTTTCTCAAAATTCTGATTTATCTCTTCGATATATTCAAGTTTATCGGTCAGTTTATTATAACATTGGCGGCACAAAAAGTCAACGTCACAAGCAACGCAAAGCCACTTTTGACATCAATATCAAAAGTGGCTTCCTTACTTCTTATATGGCTATTGTACCAATAGTGCGGAGGAATTTTTATACATATCTCTGAACTTCCGTTTCCTGCCCATCTTCGAGGTAGATTCGGGGAACTCGTGTTCCGATGGCGCAGAGCAGCTCGTAATTTATCGTGCCGATCTTCTTTGCTGCATTTTCAACGGAGCAGCGGTCGTACAGCTGATCGGAGTACACTGTCACCACATCACCGATCTTTACGTCGGGGATATCCGTTACGTCTATCAGCGTCTGATCCATGCAGATGCGTCCGCATACGGGAGCGTATTCGCCGTTCACACGGCAGCTCCACTGACCCGAAAGCCGTCTGTTGAAGCCATCCGCATAGCCGCAGGCGATAAGTGCAAGTGTAGTATCACGCTCGGCTGTGAATGTTCGTCCGTAGCTTACAGTCGTACCTGCCTTGATGGTCTTTAGCTGGCTCACGACCGTCTTGAGGGACATTACAGGCTTTATCGTGTCGGGGAAGGGGAAGGTGTCCGCGTCAGGCTTGTGACCATACATGATGATTCCCGCACGCACATAATCGCCGGGGTAATCATCGTGGTAAATGATGCCGCCGCTGTTCTGGGAATGCATCTTCAGACCCCTTACAGAGCAGATATCCATCAGCGTTTTCTGCTGCTGAGCCGTAAAGCTCATCGCCTCGGAGTCTGTGCTGTCAGCAACCGCAAAATGTGTGTACGCCGCAAGACAGTTCAATCCCTTCTGTGCAAGGATGACGTCTGCTTCCTCGGCGGTAGAGATGCCCACACGGCTCATCCCCGTATCGAATTTGATATGTACAGGCACGGTAACTCCACGCTTTAACGCCTCGTCGGAAAGCTGCTTTGCGTAGTCGGTGGTGCCTACTGTAAAGATATATCCCTTGTCGAGATTTTCAAAGATCAGCGGAATATCGCAGTAGCCGAAGATCAGTATATCCCCCTTGATGCCGCCGTTTGTGAGACCCTGAGCCTCCCACAGATTGGAAACGGCAAAATGCCTTATTCCGCACTTGCAGAGAGCCGCTGCACAATGCACGTCACCGTGACCGTATGCGTTCGCCTTTACAACGGCGATTATCTCCTTGTCCTTAGCTATCTTCTTGATCTCGCATATATTATTCTTCAGGGTATCGAGGTTGATCTCTGCCCAGGTGCGCCAGTAAAAATTGTTCATATATTGCTCCGTATGGTGTTGAAATTTTAATAGAAATGTGTTATACTAAACTTGTATATGGTATGCGTGGAAATATGCGTTTACCACTCAACTATATATTATATTACTAAATCATAAAAATTTCAATAGCTTATTTGATTTTATTGAATTTATAGATGTGAAAGGCAGAAAAACATGGCAGTAAAAAGAAAGAGTAACTGGTATATCTATTTTATCGCTTTTGCGGTGGCGCTCGCCTTTGCGTGCGGTGTTATCTTTATTTTCAGGGATTTCCTGTTTCCCGAAGCGAAGGAGACCACAGGACTTACTTCCTCCGGCGAGCTTTCGGATGATTTCCGCCCCGATGCCTCCTATAATTTCAACGTGCTGACTATGCTTTCCGATGCTGATAACGGCATCCCCGAGCTGTTCGTGATGGTTTCCTATAATGCAGTTGACAATGCGCTGGTGCTCATCCCGCTCCCCAACGGAATAAGCGTGCCCGAGCAGGAAAGGACTCTGCCTAATGTCTATGCGGCAAAGGGCGGCGCAGGCGCAGTGGCGGCGGTATCTTCTGTTACGGGAATTGACTGCGACGGTTACATCTGTTTCAACAGAGCGGCTCTTGTTCGCCTTGTTTCGGCTTACGGCAATGTAAAGTACAACGTCCCCAAGACGCTTATTGTAAACGACGGCGCAGAGCTTGACGCTTTCAACGCAGGCGAACAGATATTCAGCCCCGAAGCTGTATTCCGTTACATTTATCTTGCTGATTTCGGCGAGGATGAGAGCTACCGCTTCAACATGGTGGGCGATATTATGTCCCTGCTTATCAATCAGAACCTGTCCTATTCCGACAGTTCTCTGCTTGACAGCTATTATGCCATCATCGCAGAGGACTGCGATACAGATATAACAGAGGAATTCTTCCGTGCCAAGAAGGCGGCAATGCTGAACACCATCACCTATGGCTCGGAGGTAGCTGAATATTACGTTCCCTATGGCGAATACGGCGGCGACGGCTCCTTTGTTATTTCGGAGAACTCCCTTATAACAATAAGCCAGAAATGCGGCACAGACGATTGAGCGAGGTAGATATGGATATCATCATTGAAAAGACCATGGCTGCGCTTCAGCGCAACAAGATGAAGGCATTCTATGCAGAGAACAGGGAAGAGCTTCACGGCATCATCCGTGAGCTGATAAAGGATGACAAGCTCATCACAGCAGGCGGCTCCATGTCGCTTAAGGATAGCGGCGTAACAGATATGCTGATGAACGAGTACAAGGGCATCTACCTTGACCGCTCCGAGGGCAAGACTCCCGATGAAGTTGAGGACATCCTGCGTAAGGCGTTCGTGTCCGATACGTTCTTTGCAAGCTCCAACGCCGTAACAGAGGACGGCGAGCTTTACAACGTCGATGGCAAGGGCAACCGTGTTTCGGCTATGATATATGGCCCGAAGCAGGTCATTCTCGTTGTTGGAAAGAACAAGATAGTAAAGGATATGGATGAGGCGGTGCGCCGTGTGGAGCTTATCGCAGCGCCTAAGAACACGGTGCGTCTCAATTGTGCGACTCCCTGCGCAAAGACAGGCGAGTGCGCTCACTGCCGCAGCGACGGCAGGATATGCTGCTCCTACGTCCGTCTGGGACAGCAGCGTGTACAGGACCGCATCAAGGTCATCATCGTGAACGAAGAACTGGGCTACTAATATCGAAAGGATACATACATAAATGAGCATTATCAAACTTACAGCACACTGCACCGATTACATCTGGGGCGGAAACCGCCTGCGTGAAGAATACGGCAAGGTGATGGATTCCGACAAGATCGCCGAGTCCTGGGAGCTTTCCTGCCACAAGGACGGTCAGAGCATCGTTTCCACAGGCGAATTCGCAGGCAAGACCCTTTCCGAGTACATCGCCGCAAAGGGCAGCGGAGTTCTCGGCACAAACTGCGAGCGCTTCGAGTATTTCCCCATCCTCATCAAGCTTATCGACGCCAAGGACAACCTCTCCGTACAGGTACACCCCTCCAATGATTACGCAATGCGTGTCGAGGGTGAGTACGGCAAGACCGAGATGTGGTACATCGTTGACTGCAACGAGGGCGCAGAGCTTCTCTACGGCTTCAAGCACGAGATAAGCAAGGAGGAGTTCGCACAGCGCATCCGGAACAACACTCTGCTGGAGGTTACAAACAACGTACCCGTTCACAAGGGCGATGTTTTCTTCATTGAGGCGGGAACTCTCCATGCCATCGGTAAGGGCATTCTCATCGCTGAGATACAGCAGAATTCCAACACCACCTACCGCATCTATGATTACGGCAGAGTAGGCGCAGACGGTAAGCCCAGACCTCTCCACATCGAAAAGGCGTGTGAGGTTACAGAGCTTGTTCCTCCGAAGTACCCCACAACAGCACAGGGCAAGCCTGAGGCAGTAAACGGCGGCACAAAGACCCTGCTGCGCTCCTGCGAGTATTTCAATGTAAACAAGGCAGAGCTTGACGGCACCATGACCTTCACAGCCGACAGCAAGTCCTTCAATTCCATCCTCGTGCTTGACGGCGAGTGCACCGTTACCGCAGGGGAGGAGAGCATCACCGCAAAGAAGGGCGACAGCATCTTCGTTGATGCAGGCACAGGCGATTACACCGTCAGCGGCAAGGGCGAGCTTATAATTAGCGACATCATCTGATAACTATGACGTATATTGCCTGGGGGTCACCTGCAAAGCGATATGCTTCATCAATAAACATAAAACAGAACGGAGGATATTATGGCATACTACATAGGAATCGACATCGGCGGCACAAACATCGCCTGCGGCATCGTGGATGATAACTACGAGATAGTCGCACGCTCCAAGGTAAAGACCAACGCTCCCAGACCTTATTCCGAGATACTTGAGGATATAAAGTCAGCCGTGCGCCTTGCCTGCAATGAGCTGGGCATAGCTCCTTCCGAGGCAGATGCGATAGGCATCGGCTGTCCGGGAACCTGCAACAGCGACGGTGTTGTGGAGTATTCCAATAACCTCGGTTTTGTGAATGTACCTCTGCGCACCGATATCGAGAGTGCTTTCGGTGTCAGGACATACCTTGATAACGATGCAAACGCCGCAGCCTTCGGCGAGTTTCTCGCAGGCGCTGCAAAGGGCGCTAAGAACGCCGTTGCCATCACACTCGGCACAGGCGTGGGCGCAGGTATCATCATCGATGGCAAGATATACAGCGGCTCCAACTGCGCAGGCGGCGAGATAGGACATACTGTTCTCGTAGTTGACGGCAGACAGTGTACCTGCGGCAGAAAGGGTTGCTTCGAGACCTATTCCTCTGCAACAGGACTCATCCGCACCACAAAGGAAGCCATCGATCTTAATCCCGATTCCATCACCGCAAAAATAGCGGAAGAGGACGGACGTGTAAGCGCAAGAACAGCCTATAACGCCCTGAAGCGTGGCTGCCCCGTAGGTAAGGATGTCACCGACAGCTTCGTGAAGTACCTTGCTGCGGGTATTGCAAACACCATTAACATCTTCCAGCCTGATATCCTCTGCATAGGTGGCGGAGTATGCAACGAGGGCGATACTCTGCTCGTTCCGCTGAGAAAGGCAGTTGCAGAGCAGGTATATACAAAGAACAGCGCAAAGAATGCCGAGATAGTGGCATGCAGCCTCGGAAACGACGCAGGCATCATCGGTGCTGCGCTGCTTTGCAAGCAGTAAATACAGCTGACTTTTAAAGCCAACTATATAGATAACAACAAAGAAAGGTAAATAACTATGAGAAGTGATCTGATCAAAGTAGGCGCCGAAAAAACGCCCCACAGAGCAATTTTGAAATCCCTCGGCGTAACCGACAGCGAGATGAACCGACCCTTTATCGCTGTAGTCTGCGCTGCCAGTGACTATGTCCCCGGACATCAGCACCTGCACGAGATATCGAAGTATGTAAAGGACGGTATCAGAAATGCAGGCGGCGTTCCGTTCGAGTTCTTCACCATCGGCGTGTGCGACGGCGTTGCCATGAACCACAAGGGCATGAGATATTCTCTCGCATCCCGTGAGCTTATCGCAGACAGCATCGAGGTAATGCTTACAGCGCATCCTCTGGATGGCGTGGTGTTCATCCCCAACTGTGATAAGATAGTTCCGGGTATGGTGCTTGCCGCATCCCGAATGGATCTTCCTGCCATCTTCATCAGCGGCGGACCCATGAATCCCGGCTGCGTTCAGGGCAAGAGAGTCGGCTATTCCGAGATATACGAGGCAATAGGCCAGTTCACCTCAGGCGAGATCGGCGAGGATGTTCTCAAGGATTATGAGAACAATGCCTGCCCCACCTGTGGCAGCTGCTCGGGAATGTACACAGCAAACTCCATGAACTGCCTTACCGAGGCACTGGGACTTGCTCTCCCCACTGCAGGTACAGAGCCTGCCGTGAACTCCGCACGCCGCAGACTTGCAAAGGAATCGGGCGAAAGGGTAGTGGAGCTTGTAAAGCAGAACATCCGCCCCTCCGATATCCTCACAAAGAAGAATATGCTCAACGCACTTGCTACAGATATGGCTATCGGTGCATCTTCCAATACCGTGCTGCATCTGCTTGCCATCGCTCATGAGGCGAATGTGGATATCACACTCGCCGATATCGATGAAATGAGCAGAAAGACTCCCCAGCTTGCAAAGCTGAACCCCGCAAGCAGCATTTTCATCACTGATATGAATGCCTGCGGCGGCATACAGACTGTTATCCGTGAGCTTTCAAAGGGCGGTCACATCAACACCGATGTCATGACCGTTTCAGGCACACAGGCAGAGCGTATCGCTGCTGCAAGAGACGCCGATGGCGAGGTCATCCACACCATCGAAGCACCCGTGCGCAAGGATGGCGGCATAGCTATCCTCAGCGGTAATCTCGCAGAGAACGGCTCTGTTGTAAAGCAGGGCGCAGTAAAGCCCGAGATGATGGATTTCACTGGCACTGCAAGAGTATTCGACGGCGAGCAGGCAGCCTGCGACGCTATCCACGGCGGCGAGATAAAGGCGGGCGACGTGGTAGTCATCCGTTACGAGGGTCCTAAGGGCGGCCCGGGAATGCCCGAGATGCTCGCACCCACAGCCGCTATCGTAGGCAAGGGACTTGACGGCAGCGTTGCCCTCATCACAGACGGACGTTTCAGCGGCGCATCCAGAGGCGCAGCTATCGGACACGTTGCTCCCGAAGCCGCAGAGGGCGGACTTATCGCATTCGTAGAGGACGGCGACAAGATACACATCGATATCCCCAACCGCTCCGTTCAGCTGCTCGTTGACGACGCTGTCATCGCTGAGAGAAGGGCAAAGGGCATACTCCCTCCGAAGGAGCTTACAGGCTATCTCAAGAGATATGCAAAGCTCGTTACCTCCTCCAGTAAGGGTGCTGTTTTCGAGGACTGATACACATATTCCGACCGCAGAAACATCCTGCGGTCGTTCTTTTTGTCGGACAGACCGCATATAATGCGGCATGATAGTTTACGATATCTGCGGTGTGAGGTTAAGCTGCGATTTCTCTTTCTTTGCAGTGCTTGCGCTCTTTTTCTTCTTCGATAGCGGCAGCGGCCTGTGCGCTTTTTTGGCATGCATCTTTCACGAGCTGGGACATCTGATAGTCATGGCATTATGCGGAGTGCATGTGACTTCTCTGAGTTTGTATGGCGGCGGCATGCGCCTTGCTTCGTCGCTTGAAAGCTACAGTTGGAATATCAGGCTTGCGGTTTGTTTTGCAGGCTGCGGAGCAAATCTCCTGCTTGCGGCTGCCGCATATTGTTTCGGATACTATACAGCCGCCGCTGTCAATATCATGCTTGCTGTGCTGAACCTGCTGCCTTTTGGCAAGCTGGACGGCGCCCGCATTGCAGAGCTTGTGCTTATGAGATATGCCAGTCCCGAAAATGTACGGGATATTTTCAGGCTTGTGAAGATAGCCTTCGCAACCATTGTTGCAATCATCTTTGTGTGCGGGGGAGTGCTGCCTGATGTCACATTCGTTGTTTTCGGTATCTACCTCTTGTTCTTGGACAGATTTATGTAAATCGCGCAATAAATTTTGCAAAAACGATTGACAAATCATGTCCTATGCTATATAATATAAATAGCATATGTTTAGTGTGCTAAAGTAATATAGCAAATAAACGGAGGTAATTATCATGAGACATGAAATCAAAGGCGAGCCGCTTCCCGTCCTGCTCTGCTATCTGGAACCCGGCGAATCCATCATGTGTGAGAAGGGCGCTATGTCCTGGATGACACCCAATATGAAGATGCAGACAAGCGTTGGCGGATTCGGCAAGGCACTCGGTAAGATGTTCAGCGGCGAATCCATTTTCCAGAATACTTACACCGCAGAGGGCGGTCAGGGTATGATCGCATTTGCATCCAGCTTCCCCGGCTCTATCATGGCTATCGATGTAAGCCAGGGCGATTTCATCGTTCAGAAGAGCGGTTATCTGGCTTCAATGCCCGGCGTTAACCTGTCCATTGCATTCCAGAAGAAGCTCGGCGCAGGCTTCTTCGGCGGCGAGGGCTTCATCATGCAGCGTCTGAGCGGTCAGGGTCTCGCATATATCGAGATCGACGGCTATGTTGTAGAGTACGATCTGCAGGCAGGTCAGCAGCTGATCGTTGATACAGGCTATCTTGCTGGTATGTCCGGCACCTGCACCATGGATATTCAGATGAACAAGGGCGTCGGCAATGCGCTGTTCGGCGGCGAGGGTCTGTTCAACACTGTTGTTACAGGTCCCGGTAAGGTATTCCTGCAGACTATCCCGAAGAACAAGCTGGCTGAGTCCCTCTACATGGGCACATCCAAGTAATCTTCATCCGCTCCTGTTTTGCGACAGGGGCGGAGTTTTTTTGTGCCGAAAAATTACCAAAGCTACTTGAAATATAAAATTTATTGTGATATAATTAACTTAGCATATATCTAACTATATGAATATTATTTCGGAGGATAATCCTATGAGAATTCTTTACGCAGCAAGTGAAGCATTACCTTTCGCAGCGTCAGGCGGTCTTGCCGATGTTGCAGGCTCTCTCCCCAAGGCACTCTGTGCAGCAGGCCATGAGGCATGCGTTGTTATGCCTTATTATGTGAACACTCTGAAGCCCGAGCAGAAGGAGAAGATGATCTACATCACAAACTTCACTGTTCCTGTTGGCTGGAGAAGCCAGTATTGCGGACTTTTCTCGCAGCGTATTGACGGCGTTACTTATTTCTTCATTGATAACGAGCAGTATTTCAAGCGTGATAACGGTCTCTACGGCTATTATGACGACGCTGAAAGATATGTATTCTTCAGCCGTGCTGTTCTGGAGATGCTGAAGTACATCGAGTTCAAGCCGCAGATCATCAACTCCAATGACTGGCAGTGCGCACTTATCCCCGTATACTATAACCTGTTCTATAAGAATACATGGGGCTACGAGGGTATCAGGAACGTGTTCACCATCCATAACATCGGTTATCAGGGTCAGTATGGTCTTGATCTCGTTAAGGACATCGTTGGCATTCCTCCCCAGAATGTAAATATCATTGAGTATGATGGCGATATCAACTTCATGAAGGGCGCTATCGAGATGGCTGATAAGGTTACCACCGTATCTCCCACCTACGCAACCGAGATCCTTGATCCCTGGTTCAGCCACGGCCTTGACAGGATACTCTCCACAAAGCAGTACAAGACCTGCGGCTTCCTGAACGGTATTGATATCGACCTTTACAATCCTCAGACCGATCCCAACATCGCAGCAAACTTCAACACCCGTTCTCTCAAGGGCAAGGCAGCCTGCAAGAGCGCTATCTTTGAGGAGTTTGGTATGCCTGAGTACGGTATTCCAAGTCGGATCGTAGCC
>JAZSEG010000167.1:0-3791 GCA_045531575.1 Oscillospiraceae bacterium
TACCGCCTCGGGGAGTATCTTCCATTCCGCCTGTTCCATGATTCTGCGCTGAAGCGTTTCGGGAGTGTCTCCGTCGAGCACCTCAA
This sequence comes from Oscillospiraceae bacterium, assembly GCA_045531575.1. GTDB lineage: Bacteria > Bacillota > Clostridia > Oscillospirales > Ruminococcaceae > CAG-115. Next base: position 87 of record JAZSEG010000167.1, read on the forward strand.
CCGCCTTTTGCAGGATTATCGGTCCTGCGTCGCACTCCGCTGTCACGAAATGCACCGTCGCGCCCGATACCTTCACACCCTTTGCGAGAGCCGCCTCATGCACATGAAGTCCATAGAAGCCCTTGCCGCAGAAGCTGGGTATCAGCGCAGGATGAACGTTTATCATCCTGTTGGGGAATGCATCGCAAACCTGCTCATCGAGGATGGTCATGAAGCCTGCATACACGATGAGGTCTGCCTTTTCCTCTAAGAGTGCGTCACGCATTGCGCGGCTGTATTCTGCCACGTCCGCATAGTCCTTTCTGACCAGCACACGGGTCTTGATGCCGTTGTTCTTTGCTCTTTCAAGAGCGTAAGCGTCCGCCTTGGAGGCTATGACGCAGGTTATCTTGCCGCCCTTTATCTCGCCGCGCTTTTCCGCGTCGATAAGAGCCTGCAGGTTCGTGCCGCCGCCCGAAACCAGTACGCAAATATTTTTCATGTCTGCTCCTTTATTATCAGCTGTTCATGAGCGCTTCAAAACGTGCGCCCGAAAGCTGTATGCTTATCTCAACGCCGACGTAAGCGCCCTTGCAGCCGTTCTGATCGCCGCTTTCAAAGCCCGCATATTCGCTGAACAGCGAGTACACGCCGAAATCCTGCTGACGTGCGACTTCCTCGTCCACGCCACGGCTCATGAATTCCTCCCACTGCTCGCCCTCGATGGTGAGAACGCCCTTGAACATGCCCGTGGGGTCGTGCTTTGTATCGGCTTCGCCAACATTTGTCTTGATGCCGATGCAGCTTACCACCTTGTTGTTGCTGTCAGTATAGCAGCGCAGACCTAACTCGTCCCACTTGTAGTTGCCGTGAGCCTTCTTGCCTGTCTTTACGGGCTTGCCGAATATATCGATCAGCACATCAAGATGGCAGGGGACGTTAATACGTCTGCCGTTGATGGTCATGCCGTCCTGTGTGAGGTCGATATTAAGCTCCTCGGACTTTATCTTCGGCTTTGAGCCGCCGAAAAGGTTTCTGAAAAAATCACCTAATCCCATAGAGACCTCCGTTTATCTGTGAAATTGTATCTCGATGCCTGTATATGCACCGCTGCAGCCGTTTCTGTCGCCGCTTTCAAAGTTGGTATAAGCGCCGAAAAGCGAGAGCTTTCCGATGCTGCGCTCTCTGCCTATCTCAAGGTCATCGCCGAGGCTGAGAGCCTGCTCCCACTGCTCGCCGCAGATGTGGAGCTTGCCCACGAAGAAGCTTTTTGGCTCGAAGTCTGCGGGTATCTCCTCGGGGTGAGCCTTTACAGCAAGGCAGTAGACCTCCATGTTCTGATTGACATAGCAGTATACGCCGAGCTCATCCCATACGGCGTTGACGTTTCCTGCCTGTCCTGCGAACATACGAGGCTTTCCAAGTATATCGGTGAGAGGCTTCAGACCGCAGGGCATTTCGAGGAAATGTCCGTTTATATCGGCGGAGCGCTCCATGACGTTTATTGAAAGCTCGTTCGGAGCAATCTTCGGCTTTTTTCTGAAGATATCAAAAAATCCCATTATATGCCTCTTCTTTTCTTGTTGAAGCTGATATGCGTGTAATCCCCTTCAGTAAGGCAGTTTTCGATATGGTGCCAGTCGGCAAACTCTACGAAAACCATGAATTTCCCATAAGTCGCCTTTTTAAAGGTTTCCGTTTCCGAAAGCTTGCCGTCTCTGATAAGCTCTATCCACGGCTTTCCACCTATTGTGATATTGCCACTGAACATCTTTTCGGGATAGAACGACGGCTCCTTGTAGCCCTCCGTCTTGGTGGGTCTCAGGCGAAATTCCAGTGTAGCTACGGCAAAGCCGTTGTATGTATAAGCAATCACGCCCCAATCGTTCCATACATAGTTGGTGCGCACGGGCAGAACAGCGTTAAGGCTCTCGCTTAGCCCTGCAACCTTGCCGAAAACGTGCTTTTCAGGCTCGCCGAAGATCTCTTTCAGCGTATCAATGTGGCACGGAATTTCAATCGCCCTGTCGCCTATCACCAGAAATTGCTTTGTAAGCTCGACATCCATATTATTCCCTCATATACCCGTTTCGGGGGCAGACGCTAGTCCGCTCCCGAAGAGATATTTGATTATGCGAAGATAACACCCTCGTCACCTGCAACAGTCTCGCCGATGATGTAAGCCTGTTCGCCGTTAGCCTTGAGTATCTCAACAGCCTTATCAGCGTCAGCCTTGTCAACAACGAGCATCATGCCGATACCCATGTTGAAGGTGTTGTACATATCATGCTCAGGGATACCTGCCTTGTTCTGCATCAGCTTAAAGATAGCGGGTACCTCGTAGCTGTCCTTGTAGATCTTAGCGGATACGCCGTCGGGCAGAACACGGGGAATGTTCTCATAGAAGCCGCCGCCTGTGATGTGGGAAACGCCCTTTACGGTCAGCTTGCTGATAACATCCAGAACGGGCTTTACATAGATTCTTGTGGGAGTGAGCAGAGCCTCGCCGAGAGTCATGCCCAGTTCATCGTAGTATACCTTCAGATTCTCCTCGTTCACATCGAACACCTTTCTCACCAGAGAGAAGCCGTTGGAGTGAACACCGCTGGAAGCGATACCGATGATAGCGTCGCCTGCCTTGATGGAATCGGGGTTCAGAATCTTGCTCTTGTCAACGATACCTGTGGAGTAGCCTGCGATATCGTACTCGTCATCGGGCATCATGCCGGGATGCTCAGCGGTCTCGCCGCCTACCAGAGCGCATCCGCTCATTACGCAGCCGTCAGCCACGCCCTTAACGATCTCTGCAACCTTCTCGGGAACGTTCTTGCCAATTGCGATGTAGTCCAGGAAGAACAGGGGCTTAGCGCCGCAGCAGATGATGTCGTTCACGCACATTGCAACAGCGTCGATACCGATGGTATCGTGCTTGTCCATCAGCATAGCGATCTTAAGCTTTGTGCCTACGCCGTCGGTGCCGCTTACCAGAACAGGCTCGGTCATTCCTGTAAGATCGGGCTGAAACAGACCGCCGAAGCCGCCGATGCCTGAAATGCAGCCGGGGATCTTAGTGCGCTCTACGTCGCCCTTCATAAGGCGAACGCCCTCGTAGCCTGCGGTTACGTCAACGCCCGCTGCTTTGTAGCTTTCGGAAAAACTATTCTTCATAATCGTGATCTCCTTTGTTTATATAAATGTCGTATTGATTACAGCATGCTCATCTGTAAGAATTCAGCGCTCTCGGGCGGTACCTTGCCAGTCCAGCAGTAGCTGCACAGCTTGCACTCGGGCAGTCCCACTGCCTTTACGGTGCCCTCAAGGGTCTGGAATTCAAGGGATGTGAGCTTCAGTCTGCGGCAGATCTCGTCACGCAGGTGTCTGCCACGCTCTGTTCTTGTATCGCTGTATTCAGCGATGTACTTCACGCCCTCTGCGCCCTCACGCTCGTTGATGATCTGTCTTGCGATCAGCTCCATCTCGGAGTTGGAGCGGGAGAAGTTAAGGTATTTACAGCCGTACATGATGGGCGGACAAGCGGAGCGCATATGCACTTCCTTGGCGCCGTTCTCGTACAGGAACTCAACTGTCTCACGCATCTGCGTGCCGCGCACGATGCTGTCGTCCACAAACAGCAGCTTCTTGCCCTCGATAAGCTCGTGGATGGGGATGAGCTTCATCTTTGCCACCATGTTCCTCATGGACTGGTTGGTGGGCATGAAGCTTCTC
>JAZSEG010000005.1:0-6896 GCA_045531575.1 Oscillospiraceae bacterium
TGATCTTGTTCCCGATCAGAAGACAAAGGAGCAGTTAGCTATCTTCCAGTCCGAGGTATATGGCGGAAAGCTCGAGTGGATCAGCGCATCCTTCGGTGATGGTTACTTTGATAAGCTCGCTACCCTTATCGCAGCGGATGATTCTCCCGATCTGCTTACATACGAGCTGGAGGCATTCCCCTTCGGCGTAAGCAAGAATATGTACGAACCCCTGGACGATCATCTGAATATTGATGACCCCATCTGGGCTGATATGAGACACCTCATTGATGCATTCGAGTACAAGGGCAAGCACTATTATTTCCCCGACAGAATCGTTACCAGCTATGCGCTGAACTATAATCGCAGGACCATTGCAGATAACGGCCTGCAGGATCCCTATGAGATGTACCTGAACGGCGAGTGGACCTGGGATGCATGGCGTCAGCTGATGATGGATTTCTGCAATATTTCTGACGATCATATCGGTTATTACTGCACCGATAACACAGTAAACGCATTCGTGAACACCACAGGCGTTATCGTTGTCGATCTGCTTCCCGACGGAACCATCGTTAACAACTTGCAGCACCCCGATGTTACAAGAGCTGTTGAGTTCATGGCAGAGATGGGCAGAAGCGGTCTGCTTTATCCCACAAGCCATCCTCATGGTGACTGGGTATCTCCTCAGGTATTCGCTTCCGTAAGCGATAAGATCCTGTTCCTCGGCCTTGAGCCTGAGTGGACATACATAGCTTCCACCGAGAACATTCAGAATCCCACAGGCGTTGAGAACGATATCCACGATACAGTATCCGATTTCGCATTCGTTCCGTACCCCAGAGATCCTCAGTCTGATGCTTATTATCAGGCATCCAGCTGCTATGGCTTTATGGTTCCTAAGGGTGCTAAGAACATGGCGGGCGCTATCGATTTCATCATGTGCAACCGCCTGTATGAGACTGATTCCGCTATTAAGGAGCAGATCAGAAACGATCATATCGCTCCCGCAAAAATTACTTACACAGCTGGTAAGTATGAGGGAATGCAGAAGTGGCGTATCACTTGGGATGAGGATCTTTACGATCTTTGGGTAGAGATGAAGAATCCCGAGAAGTTCTCCTTCGTTATCGAGGATCTGTTCGGCTTCGGCGCAGAGATGAAGAAGCACATCTGTCAGACCCAGATCGACTGCTCCTTCGCAGAGGAATCCTGGACTCAGAGGGTGAACGAGGTAGCTCCTCTTGTTGAAGCTATCATCGACGAATACAAATAATCCGGTCGTTACAGAACGCCGCATCTCAGGGTGCGGTGTTCTTTTTTGTGCATTCGCTCTTGACATGTTTTTGCTTTGATAGTATAATTAAGTCAGCGTGTATTTATTGAAAACGGAGGGAAATACCATGAACGATTATAATGATAAGATAGCTTCTACACTGGCTGAGATATCTGAATTTATTACTTCAGTACTGGGAGAGGATCGCACTGCTGAGCTTCGCAGCTGGATGAAGGAGGTTTCGCTCAGAATATGGGCTGGTAACCGCTCCTATGCGGAGTGCTATGCGGAGGCTCTCACCACTGTCAGCGGCGAGGAGGTTACCGAGCAGCAGGCAAAGGATGCTCTGGCAAGTGCCTGCAATGGCGGTATAAAGACCGAAGTGCCTCAGTTTTTCAGTGATATCGTAGCAAAGGATGCTGAAAACGGCACAGATAACAGTCGTGAGACCGTGCGTTATCTCAGCGTTTTTATGGCGATGATGGCAGCAGCAAACGGTGATTTCACCATAAACGAGGCAACCGTGCTGTGGGATATCTGCGATATGCTCGCAGCTTACTGTGACAGCAGTAATATCCCCGCAGGCGAAGGCTACGACAAGATGCGTGAGATGCTGACTCTGCGTAATGAGAGAAGCTACATAGATTCTCCGAAGCTGCCCGAGATTGGCGGAGAGACAGGCAGCTGGCTTTCGGGCAAATTAAAGCTTTCTCATGAGATAAAGCTGGGCGCAGGTGCAGAGAAGCCTGTGGAAGAAAAGACAGAGGAAAAGGTCGGCGTGACCGTAAAGGAAGCCGAGGAAGAGAAGGAAACGCTGGAGAGCGTTCTCGCAGAGCTTGACGGACTTATAGGCCTCGATAAGGTGAAGGATGATGTAAAGAGCCTGCTGAACTTCATTCGTGTTTCAAAGCTTCGTACCGAGCGTGGAATGAAGGTGCCTACAGTGTCCTATCACCTTGTATTCACAGGAAATCCCGGTACAGGAAAGACAACCGTTGCCCGCATGATAGCAAAGCTGTATCACCTGATGGGCATTCTTCCTAAAGGTCAGCTGGTGGAGACTGACAGAAGCGGCCTTGTAGCAGGTTATCTGGGTCAGACTGCTATCAAGACACAGGAGGTCATCGCACAGGCGATAGGCGGTGTGCTGTTTATAGATGAAGCGTACGCCCTTGCAAATGACAAGGAGGACAGCTACGGTAAAGAGGCAATCGAGACCATCCTCAAAGCCATGGAAGATCACCGTGACGAGCTGGTAGTTATCGTTGCGGGATATGATGATCTCATGCACAAGTTCATCGAATCCAATCCCGGTCTGCGCTCCAGATTCAACAAGTATTTCAACTTTCCCGATTACGAGGGCGAGGAGCTTATGAAGATACTGCAGCGCTTCTGCGACACTAACGGTTACAAGCTTTCCGAGGAATCCGAGCCGATGCTGAAGCAGGAGCTGGATGAGATGTTCTTCAATCGTAATGAGCATTTCGGCAATGCGAGAACCATTCGAAATCTTTTCGAGCATGCCATCAACCATCAGGCAGACAGGCTCTCCACTGATGAGGACATTACAGATGATGAGCTTATGGAGCTTACTCTTGAGGATGTTCAGTCTGCTCTTGAAGCGGTGAGATAATAGACTCTTGACAAGAAGTGAAACTTCTGCTAAAATATAGTTGATGTAAAACAAACGCTTCAGAAAGAGGGATGTTATGCCGCCAAAACCGAAATTCACCCGTGAGGAGATAGTTGAAGCAGCTCTGAAGATCGCTGCCGATAGAGGACTGAAAGCGCTGACTTCCAGAGAGCTTGGTGCAGAACTGGGCAGCTCTGCGAGACCTATATTTACTGTTTTCAATAGTATGGATGAGGTGTTGGCCGAGGTGCGCAAGGCTGCTCTTGCACGATTTGAGGAGTACGCAAAGAAGGCAGAGGCATATTCGCCTGTGGTAAAGCAGATAGGTCTGCAGATGATAATGTTTTCTGCGGAACAGCCGAAACTTTACCGTCTGCTGTTTATGACAGAAAAGCCTGAAGCAGAGACCTTTGATGATATATACGCAAATCTCGGTGATGTGGCAGTGAGATGCGTTGATGCAATACGCAGCGATTACGGCCTCGGTGATGAGGATGCGATGCTGCTGTTCAAGCATATCTGGATCTATACCTATGGCGTTGGTGCACTGATCGCTTCGGGAATGTGCCGTTTCGGTCAGAATGAGGTGCAGGATATGCTCAGCCATGAGTTCGTTTCTATGCTTTCTCTCATCAAATCAGGCAGATCAAACGACTGTACTACGATACCACAAAAGAAATAATTTTTCGCCCTTGTTATTGACAAGGGCGTTTTGGTGTGATATAATAAATCAAACGATGCAGAACGAAGGATTTGAAACGAGTGTATTAAAAAAGGAGGAGCCTATGGATTCAATATGCGGATATGATTGCAGAGAATGCACACTTAATAAAAGCTGTAAGGGCTGCGCTGAAACGGATGGTCGTCCGTTTGGCGGAGCCTGCGTAATTGCAGAATGTGTTAAGAGTGGCGGCTGTGAGGCTGTCTGTAAGCTGAAGGAGCAGCTTATTGCAGAGTTCAATGCTCTCGGTATAGCTGATATGGAGCAGCTTACAGAGCTTAACGCTCTTATCGGCGGTTACATAAATTGTGAATATGTTCTTCCAAATGGTCAGGCGGCAAAGCTTTGGGAGGATGGCGCTGTATATCTCGGAAATCAGCTGCGCAAAGCTGGCAGCGACAGATGTTATGGTGTTGCTACTGACGGCAGATATCTTATGGTAAGCGAGTATGGCGAAAACGGCTCTGATGCCGAGATCGTTCTGATAAAGCGCAGGTGATTATTCTGCTATGGAGGAAAAATGGGTGTTGTGTCCTTTCTGCGGCAGTAAGACGAGAGTAAAGCTCAGAGAGGATACGGCCATACTTAATCTGCCGCTCTTCTGCCCGAAATGCAGGCAGGAGTGCGTGATAAATGCTGAGGATATGAAGATCAGCGTGAAAAATGACGCTGAAGAATGAAATATGTAAAGAGCCGGACGCTTAGACGCAGAGCCATTTGTTACATAATAAGCGGCTTCGCATATAATAGTCCGCAAAAAATAAAAAACGGAGGACAGTATCATGGAGCTATTAAGAGAAAACGAAAGAAGTGCCAATAAGGCGGCTGCAAAGGTAATGAGGATTACAGTGCTTGTATATGCACTGGTGCTTGTGCTTGATATCATGGGAATATTCGCTATTGATGTCAGCACGATGGTCATGGCGTTCATCAAGGGTGTGATAATGCTTATCGTGCCTACAGTGATCGTGAATTTCATGAAACGGGACGGCGCATGGGTAAAGTATGTCATAGTAGTGTGTTCAACGCTGTTTACCATGGTTGTATCGGTGTATCTTTCCTGGCACGCAGTGCTCCTTTATATTTTCCCCATTGCTGTTGCAAGCCTTTATTTTTCGGGCAAGCTTAATATGATCGCTGCAATAGTCACTATCGTTGGAGTATCCTTTGGTCAGCTTACAGCTTTCTCCTCTGGTCACGTTGTGGATCATAACTTCGATGACATGAAGGAGGCTATCTTCTTCGGCGTTATCCCGAGAGCGCTCATCCTGCTTGCAATATCTGCGATCTTCACTATGCTCTGCAAGCGCACCACGGCAATGCTCGGCGACCTGATGGGTGCAGAGCAGCAGCGCATCATGCGCGAAAAATCCCTTGAGGTGTCGGAAAAGCTTCTTCAGACTGTAACAGAGCTTGATAAGATCTCCTCCGCTGAAGCGGAATCCAACCGCAGCATTGCAGATGAATCCGCAAATGTAATGCGAGACAGTGAAGCAAATTTCGATCACATCAAAAACGTTGAGGATAATATGAGCCTTATTTCCGAGGATCTCGGCGCACTTTCGGATATGAGCCGCAGCATTGCTGCCCTCACCGAAAAGGCTGATATCATCACCGCGGAAAATGACGAAAAAATGTCCCTTGCAAGCAACAGCATGGATGAGATATGCAAGGGTACTGAGGAGAGCAAGGCGATTATTTCCCGCCTTTCCGAGCAGTCCGAGCAGATCATAAGGATTATCAAGGTTATTGAGGATATCTCGATGCAGACGAATATCCTTGCTATAAACGCATCCATTGAGGCAGCCCGTGCAGGTGCGGCGGGCAAGGGATTTTCTGTAGTGGCAGGAGAGACAAAGAGCCTTTCCGAGCAGACAAAAAAGGCAGCTTCCGAGATAGGCGATATCATCGGACAGGTAACAGAGAATATCACAGGCACTGTTGCATCAATGGAAAAGAACTTCGAGCTTACCCGCGAAGGCATGGAAAGCATGCAGCAGATGCGCGTTTCTGCAGAGCAGATAAGCCGCTCCAATGCTGAGATATCCAGAAATATTGCTGATATGAATGCAGTTATAGACAGCGTTACTGTAAAGGGCAGCGAGGTCAATGATAAGCTGGAGAGAGTAAGCGACAATATCGAGAACAACTGCGGCGCAGTGCAGCACATGGCTGCAGCTATTCAGGAAAACAGCGCAGGCATCGAGACTCTTGGCTTTATGGTGCGTGATATCAAGCAGATGGCAGAGGAGCTTGAAAGGCTGGCAAAGTAATGGAATACATCAAGCTGCAGGCAGGATGCCTTGTGGTGCTGATATACATAGCGTTCATCTATCTGAATGAATGCCGCATTTACCGCAGAGGAATTGGCGACGCTCCGTTCTTCAGGCTGCTGGTGCTGGGAATTGTAAGTGTTACACTGGATGGCGCAACTGCATTCACTGTGAATCATCGTGAGATAATTCCGCCTGCTATTAACGATATCCTGCACGGTCTATTTCTTCTGAGTATCGATCTTGTTATTTTTGCATTGTTCCTATATATGCTTCATATAACAGGTGCATTCCCCGAAAGCAGGTGCGCAAAATCGCTGATATGCCTGCCTTTCGTTGTCAATGCATCGGTGGTCGTGTGCAATATAGCCTCACTGGAATATATAGATGGAGCATACACCGATTATTCCATGGGCGTATCGGCATACACCTGCTTTATAATGGCGGCAGTGTATATACTCCTTTCGCTGGGAACGTTCCTGCGCAGGTGGAATTACATTGCAGGACATAAGCGTGCAAGCATATTCACATATCTGCTGGTGCTTGCGGCTGTTACAATAGTACAGATGATATTTCCCGAAGCGCTCATTACTTGCATAGCAGTCACCGTTATGATACTGGGCGTTTATATGAACACTGAAGCGCCCGCTCTGCAGGAACTTTCAAAGCTCCACACCGAAACTGTGATGGGCTTTGCAAAGCTTATAGAAAATCGTGCTAACAACACTGGTGGACACATAAAGCGTACCAGCAGATATGTGGAGCTCATCGCTGAGGAACTTAGGGCAAGAGATATCTACAGCTCGGTGCTTACAAAGGATTATATCACACACCTGTGTAAGGCTGCACCAATGCATGATATTGGCAAGGTTGCGGTTTCAGATGCTGTACTCAGAAAACCGGGCAAGCTTACCGATGAGGAGTACGCCGAGATGAAGACTCATGCGGCAAGGGGCGGTGATATCATCCGTGAGACCTTCCGCAACATGGGCGATGAGGATTATCGCAGGATGG
>JAZSEG010000008.1:0-2032 GCA_045531575.1 Oscillospiraceae bacterium
TGGATGGAAACGGCAAAGACAGGTTTCACATTCAGGCGTGTGTGATGGCGGCGCAGCTTACTGACAAGGTAATTTTTACAGATCATCGCTACGAGCCTCATCAGTTGTACAGCGCCTTTGACTGTTTCCTGCTGCCCTCCAATTATGAGGGGCTGCCTGTGGTGGGTGTTGAGGCTCAGGCAGCAGGACTTTACTGCCTGTTTTCAGACAAGGTGACCCGTGAGACTAAGCTTACCGACAGTGTACAGTTTCTGAGTCTTAAAACTCCGCCCGAGGACTGGGCATGCGCTGCTATATGCTGTGCAGGTCTCAGGAATGAAAAGGGCGCGGAGCGGGTCGCTGCAGCAGGCTATGATATAGGGCAGGCTGCAAAGGAGCTTGAGCGTTATTATCTCGGACTATAAACAGACCGCCGATATAAATCGGCGGTTTTTCTTGACTAACCACACGGTTTGGTGGTATACTTTCTTATATCATAATTTTTATCATCAAGGGTGAGAACATGACACAATTATTGATACGGGCATTTATAAAGGATCACAAAAATGTTCAGGATACCGCAGTAAGAACAGCTTACGGCAAGCTGTCTGGCTGGGTGGGTATCGTATGCAATCTGCTGCTGTGCGCAGGAAAATTCATAGTTGGCTTTATCTCGGGAAGTGTTTCCATCACAGCAGATGCAGCCAATAACCTCTCAGACGCTTCCTCAAGCATTATCAGTCTTTTCGGCTTTAAGCTGGCGGAAAAGGAGGCTGACGAGGATCATCCTTATGGACATGCAAGATACGAATATATCTCGGGATTCATCATTGCCGTACTGGTGCTGGTGATCGGTTTTGAGCTGCTGAAGGGCAGTATCGAAAAGGTCATCTCGCCGACTGATGTGGAGTTTTCGTGGATATCGATAGGCGTGCTTGCGGGCTCAATACTCGTAAAGCTTTGGATGATGCTGTTCAATCTGAAGGTGGGCAAGCTCATCAATTCGCAGGCTCTTACAGCCACCGCAGCTGACAGCCGCAACGACTGCATCTCCACTCTGGCAGTGCTTGCAGCGGCTCTGATATCCCACTTCGCCGCAATTCAGCTGGACGGCTGGATGGGTATCATAGTGGCAGTGTTCATCCTTTACAGCGGAATAAATCTCGTGCGTGAGGCAATGAGTCCGCTGCTTGGTAAGGCGCCCGATCCTGAACTGGTGGAGGATATCCGCAAGAAGATCATGGCATACGACGGTGTTCTCGGAACACATGATCTGATGGTGCATGATTACGGCCCGGGCAGGGTGTTTGCCAGTGTCCATGTAGAGATGGCGGCAGAGCGTGATGTGCTGGAAAGCCACGATGTAATAGACAACATTGAAAGGGATTTTCTGCAGTCGGGACTGAATCTGGTGGTGCATTTCGATCCGATCGTCACCTCCGATTCCGCGGTTGGGGATATCCGCAGCGAGATAGCAGAGATGGTAAAAACCATTGACGAGCGTCTGACTATACACGATCTGAGAATGGTGCCGGGACCAACTCACACGAACGTGATATTCGATTGTGTGGTGCCGCATAAATTCTCCATGACTGACGAGGAACTGACCGACGAGATATGCCGTTTTGTGCGTCAGGCGCACCCTGATTATTACTGTGTTATCACAGTTGAAAATAACTTCGCTCCGATTCCTCATCACACATAAAAATAACCGCCGAAGTTATTAGTACGATAGTCGTATAGAAGTATTAAAAGCCACTTTTGATATTGTGTCAAAAGTGGCTTTGCGTTGCTTATGACGTTGACTTTTTATATCAACAATGCTATAATTAACTGACAGGTAAATTAGAATTTAAAGGAGGTAGGGAAATGCATAACTATATCATAGAAACAGAGAGATTAATATTGCGACCTCTTAAAATTGATGATGCGGAAGCTGTATATCAATGGGTAAGTGATGAACGAGTTGCAAAATATATGGTTTATAATACCTATACATCTTTAGAAAAAGTTGTGGAGTGGCTTACCATGCTTCAGAACCTAAATGATGAAC
>JAZSEG010000149.1:0-4396 GCA_045531575.1 Oscillospiraceae bacterium
TATCGACATCAAGATAATTGCGGGAATACGCTTGCCCGAATATCAGATAAAACATTTTCAGAAAGCTTTCCGTGTACTGAAATGAATATCCGTCAGTAAAATACAGCTCCGAGAGGTAGTCGCAAACCTCTGCAACGGAGATATCGTCCACAAACCGCTTGCCGAAGCGTGGATTGATGTGATTGTTCCACAGGCTGTCCTGTTTTTTGATAGTCTGATAAGCCTTGCCAACTCTGCCGTTTTCGCTGTACTCCTTGAATACATCTGCCATTGTACGGCGAACGACCTTTTCTTTGCGCTTCATATCAGTGTGCGCTTGTGCGATTGCCGCTTCTCTTGCCTTTGTCGCTGCCTTTTTGGAAGTGAGCTTGATTCCGTTTTCATCGGTGAATCTTCTTTGAGAGATACGCTTTCCGTCAATCAACAGAGAAAACCTATAACCCCATGTTCCATTTTCGTTCTGAAATACACCTTTACATTCTCTTGCCATAATAAAACACCTCTTAAAATTGTACTAAAATGGTACAAAGTTGTGTTTTTTATATTCGGAGATGTACAATTTTTGTACAAAAGATGTATGAAAGATGTTAAAAGAAGTGGCTTAAATAAAGGCTTTGCAAGCTTTTGTATCGTTACCCCGCAGCGGCAAGCTACATGAGATGGCAAAGGACGTGGCGCGACACGGCAAGGCTTTCGAGGGTCTCCTCAACCGCTATTTCAAGTAAGCGCAGAACGGCTTGAATAAAGGAATAAACGAGAGCGGCATCCGTTGTGGATGCCGCTTTTTTGTGTACAATTGTTGTCAATGAAAAGTGTCTTCGGGACACGGGGGATTGTAAATAAATCGTGTGGAAATTGTAAATTGTGACATTGGAAAATGTGTCACCAAAAGGGCGGCAATCACAGTGGATGCCGCCCTCTATAGTTGTTTATTTCTAGCACTTTTGTGGATGCCTTGTTAGATCATTCAAACATCACAATTGTGCTGAGATACACAAACGCCATTGCTAAGTACGGTATAACCTACCAGAGTATGGTATTTTAGCGTTTGTCTGAATGGAATCATTGATGTAACTTTTCCGGTTTTCAGATCTATTTCGGCATAAGCGAAGCCCGTAGAAGTATTATACATCACTCCGCAGAGCTTATCGCCGATGCAATAGAACTTATTTCCGTCAAGCCCGAAAATGTGTTTTGCATCCTTGGGATATTCGATATAAAGCTCATTGTTTTCGATCAACTCGGATTTTTCCGTGTCAAATTTATAGAATCTGATCGACATATCAGTGCCATATCCTGTGCTATTGGCTTTTGCTGTCGTTATTCCGATATTTCCGTCATAGCAGAAGATCTTGCCCTCGTAGCCTCTGATCTCGACATTTGCACCCTTGTTCGTTTCGAGATTATAAGCACCGACCCAGTGAGTGCCACCATAATTATCTACCGACAAGTATAGCATTTCATTATGGATAAATGTGTTATTATCTTCTATTTTGCCTTTAAAGTCAGGTATCCCCATGTCAGCGAATGGGATCAGCATGTAGCTCTGTTCGGATTCTTCGGTCAAATTTATCCTTGTTATCGCAATAGAGGATTTCCGAAAACTCCATATCAGTTCAAATAGATAAATACTGTCCTCGGTGATCTGCATACTGTGAACACGCTCTTCATCTACCCTATCATCAAGCAAGATGTTGTGATAGCTATCTTGACTGCCGAACACAAGACTATCCTTCAGAAGCAGTGCGCTTGTGCCTTTATATTCCGTATATCTGTAGGGGCGCTGCATTCCGATATGCTCGGGTATATCCTCTGCCTCGTCCACGCCAAGCATCTCTTTTACTGTATCCACGGGATAGTATCCCGACAATGCGGCACAAAGCTCGGTGTCGGATACCTCAACACCGTCGTGACTTATCACAACTCCGATAGTATCCGAGGAATCAGTTATATTCACATAGCAAAGCTCTACAGTTCTGCCCTCAGGCACTCCGCCTATCTCGTAATATTCCCATGCGGAGTTGCTGCTTTTGCGATATTTACCATCGAAATCTGCAAAATCCATGTACAGATGATCGGTGTAATCTGAGCTTTCATGGGATTCAGGAAGTTTTTTCTGTCCACCATTGCAGGCTGCCAGAGTCAGTGTGGTCAGGCTGGTACATAATATATAAGTTAATATTTTACGCCAACACATCATGGTATGTATGCCCCCTTTACAAATTCAGATATAACCTTACTCTTGTGTTAATTATACATTAGGCTATTATTAATGTCAATATATCTCACCAGTAGTTTATAATAACATAAATCAAATGCGAAGATAGCAATATATGCAGGAGCCCCACTTCTGCATTTCCTATTTTCCTCGTCAAAACAACCAAATTTATTCCATTCTATTGACAAAAACCGACATATTTGCTACACTATTAGTACATTAATTACGAAAGGAAACCAAAACTATGTACGCTACGTTCTGGGCGCTGGTACCTCCGCTGGTTGCGATAATCCTTGCACTTATTACCAAAGAGGTATACAGCTCTTTGTTTGTTGGCATCCTTATTGGTGCGCTGTTTGCGGCAGGCTTCAATATCGAGGGTACAATGAACACACTGATCGATGACGGCTTTACCGCCGCTCTGTCCAACTCTTCAAACGTCGGCATCCTGATATTCCTTGTCATCCTCGGCACTATCGTCTGTATGATGAACAGGGCAGGAGGCTCCGCTGCTTTCGGTGAATGGGCAAAGACCCATATCAAGAGCCGTGTGGGAGCGCAGATCGTCACCATCATCCTGGGTATGCTCATCTTCGTGGACGACTACTTCAATTGCCTCACCGTAGGCAGCGTTATGAAGCCCGTTGCCAAGAAGCACAACGTCTCTGCCACAAAGCTCTCCTATCTCATCGACGCTACCGCAGCGCCTATCTGCATCATCGCTCCCATTTCCTCGTGGGCGGCAGCTGTAACCTCCTACGTTGAGCGTGAGGATGGCTTCACACTGTTCCTGCAGTCTATTCCTTACAACTACTACGCACTTCTTACCATCGCATTCATGGTCGGTCTGGTGCTTATGAAGATCGACTTCGGCCCTATGAAGAAGTACGAGAGCCTTGCGGCCGCAGGCAAGGATGCAGGCGATGAGATCGAAACTGATTCCGTACCTGAGAATGTCAGAGGCAAGGGCAAGGTGTTCGATCTTGTGTTCCCTGTGGCTGTTCTGATTATTGCCTGCGTATTCGGTATGATCTACACAGGCGGCTTCTTTGAGGGCGAGACCTTCATCAACGCATTTGCAAACTGCTCCGCTTCCAAGAGCCTTGTTATAGGCTCTGTGATCGCTCTGATACTCACTATTATCGTATATCTCATCAGACGTGTTATTTCTTTCAGAGAGTGCATGGCGTGCATTCCTGAGGGCTTCAAGTCCATGGTTCCTGCTATTCTGATCCTCACTATGGCATGGACACTCAAGAACATGACTGACTGCCTCGGCGCTTCCGAGTTTGTGAATAATGTGGTATCTCAGCATGCAGCGGCTCTGCAGATAGTGCTCCCTGCGATCATCTTCCTTATCGCAGTGTTTATCTCCTTCTCCACAGGTACATCCTGGGGTACCTTCGGTATCCTCATCCCCATCGTGGTTGAGCTTTTCGAGAGCATCGACCCCACTATGATGGTCATTTCCATCTCTGCCTGCATGGCAGGTGCGGTATGCGGTGACCACTGCTCGCCTATCTCCGATACCACCATCATGGCGTCCGCAGGTGCAAAGTGTGACCATGTGAAGCACGTTTCCACACAGCTTCCTTATGCTATGACAGTGGCTGTTATCTCTTTTGTGATGTACTTCGTTGCGAGTCTTATCAAGAATGCGATAATCTGCCTTATTATCGGACTTGCCCTTACTATCGGCACTCTGTTCGTCATCAAGTGGATGCAGAACAAGAAATCAGCAAAAACAGAATAAACTCAAGGATCCCGATCACACGATCGGGATCTTTTGATATAATTAACGATAAATCGGAATTTGAAACGCGGAGCGTTTCAAATTAATTAGGAATGAGGAGTGAGGAATGAGGAATTATGGTATCGCCTGCGGCGATATATCTGAATGACGGCTGCGCCGTAACGTGGTACAAAACCGCTGTTTGATCGCATTTTACACATCAGGCATCGCATTGAAATCAGCGGCGAAGCCGCACCGAAATTCCTCATTCCTAATTCCTCATTGAATTTGACGAGCTACGCTCGTCAAATTCCGATTTATCATGCGCTTTCAAGACGCCACAAATCAATGACAAGCCACGTCGCAGGCTCTGCGGCTGGCGCCTGCGCATAGATAGGTCAATCTGCACCTCGAAGTTAAAAGGCGAGGTACGAAGCGGTATAGCC
>JAZSEG010000181.1:0-5184 GCA_045531575.1 Oscillospiraceae bacterium
GGCTATACCGCTTCGTACCTCGCCTTTTAACTTCGAGGTGCAGATTGACCTATCTATGCGCAGGCGCCAGCCGCAGAGCCTGCGACGTGGCTTGTCATTGATTTGTGGCGTCTTGAAAGCGCATGATAAATCGGAATTTGAAACACGGAGCGTTTCAAATTCTAATGAATATTGAATAGAGAATAACGAATAATGAATAATTAATGAGGTCGCCTGCGGCGACGTATTTTAATACACGGCGAAGCCGCACCGATATTATTCATTTTTCAATTTTCATTATTCAACATTCATTTGAGCGTAGCGACATATTCCGTTTTATACAAAATGACCTCCCCTTTCGGGGAGGTCTGCCTGTTTCAGGCTATGAACTCAGTAATCAGCAGCAGGGGTTGCAGTTGTTGCCGCAGTCGTTAGTTGCACAGCCGTTGTTGCCGTTGCCGCATACACAGAACAGGAGAATGAGGATGATGATCCAGCAGCAGTTGTTACCACCAAAGTTGAAGCATGACATAATGATGTCCTCCTTATAAGATATCTTCTGAAACTCCGCTTCCCTTTGAAGCTTCCGTTTCATAGTACATATTATGCGCATCGGGTCATTTGGTTACCACATCTTCAGATATTTATTGGAATATTGCGGAATCAGGTCATAATGTGGTTGACATAATGAGGAAATTCGTGTACAATAATATATTGGAGCGTTATGTGCATCCGCATAAATATACAGAATCAAGAGGACATGAAATACAATGGCTATATTCGAATTCTCCCCCGCACTGCAGAACGCCGCAGACAAGGCTATGGAGCTTTGCCGCGAGCCTTTTGCGGAGCTTGACAGACTTGCTGATATCAACGGACAGAAGGTGCTGAAGGCATTCATCGACAACCGCATCAGCGATATACACATGAAGGGCACCAACGGCTACGGCTACGGTGATGACGGCCGTGATAAGCTGGACGCTATTTTCGCTCAGATACTGGGCGCTGAGGATGCTCTTGTGCGCCATAATTTTGTAAACGGCACCCACGCCATCACCACTGCCCTTTTCGGCGTACTCCGCACGGGCGATACGCTGCTCTCCCTCACGGGTGAGCCTTACGATACCATCCAGGGCGTTATCAAGGGCGACAATATCGGCTCGCTGAAGGATTTCGGCGTGAGCTTCGATATGGTGGAGCTGCTGCCCGACGGCACTCCCGACCTCGCTGGCATAGCTGCAAAGGCGGCAGGCTGCAAAGTGGCATATATCCAGCGTTCAAGAGGCTATTCCCTGCGTCCCTCCTTCACCATCGATGTTATCGGCGAGATGGTAAAGGCAGTGCGCAGCGTGAACAAGGACTGCTGCATCATGGTGGATAACTGCTACGGCGAGCTTGTCGAGGAGCGTGAGCCTCTCGCAGTGGGCGCTGATATCATCATCGGCAGCCTTATCAAGAACCTCGGCGGCGGTATCGCTGAAACAGGCGGCTACATAGCAGGCCGTGCGGATTACGT
Source organism: Oscillospiraceae bacterium (assembly GCA_045531575.1). GTDB lineage: Bacteria > Bacillota > Clostridia > Oscillospirales > Ruminococcaceae > CAG-115. The sequence continues at coordinate 1,496 of JAZSEG010000181.1, forward strand.
TGAGCAGTGTGCTTTCAGGCTGACTACCCCGGGCACAGGCAAGGAGGTCGGTGCAAGCCTCAACCAGCTGAGAGGTATGTACCTCGGCATCTTCCATGCGCCTGAAGCGGTCTGCGCTGCGCTGAAAACATCGGTTTTCGCAACGGCGCTGTTTGAGATACTCGGCTATGAGTGCTTCCCGAAATACAACGAGAAGCGCACCGATATAATCGCCGCACTGAAGCTTGGCGGCGAGCAGCAGCTGATAGCATTCTGTCAGGGCATCCAGAGCGGCTCCCCCGTGGACAGTTTCGCTTCCCCCGAGCCTTGGGATATGCCCGGCTACGACAGTCAGGTCATCATGGCAGCAGGTGCATTCACCATGGGCGCATCGGTGGAGCTTTCCGCTGACGCTCCCCTCAGAGAGCCTTTCGCCGTGTGGCTGCAGGGCGGTCTGACTTTCCCCACGGGCAAGACAGGCATCATGCTGGCTGCGCAGTCTATGATAGATAGAGGACTTATCAAGTGAGGAGTTTGGAGTGAGAAGTGAGGAGTTTATGTGTCTGCTGCGCAGACGTATCAAAATGCCTTTTTTCTTCACAAAACGGATAAAATATAATGAACAATATTGCGAAAAAAATAGCCGTGGGCGTGGCGATATTCGTTGCGGCTGTCGGCATCATCTGCATCATCGTATGCGCCGCTGCACTGAGCGGTAACAAGAGCCTTGATAACATCCCCTCCCTCTCTCTCATCCGCACGGAGGGTGCAGAATGGGCGACGGAAAAGCTTCACGGCTACAATGAGGATCAGCTCTCCGAGGTATGGGGCAAGCCTGACGGCACGCTTTCGGGCTTCTGGGGCAGCGTATGGAAGGCTGAGGGCAACGATGAGGTCGTGGTCTACTACGGCGAAAATGGCACTGTTGAACACGTCAACTACATCCACAACATGAAGGCTAAGATAATCGAAGCTAACGGCACTACCCTGCTGCTCGAGCCTTTCGCAGGCGAATGGGAGCTTAGCTCCGCAGACCGCATCACCGTTGGCTACGGCTCTCTCGAACTGGATGAGAGCATCACAGCGCAGTTTACAGCGGGCGCTACCGTGATGGTCGGCTATGACGGAATGATTGCAGAGAGCTATCCTGCGCAGATAAACGCCACCTACGGCATCACACCCGTTACCGACTAAGGAGGAGCTATGAAAGCTGCTGCAATGCTATTGTCGCTGATTCAGACGCTGAATCTCACACTCACTCAGCCTGCCGAAAGCACACGCATCATTGAGGGCAAGGAATATGTGCTGACCTTTGAGGATGATTTCAGCGGTACAGAGCTTGATCTCACCAAATGGGAGCGCTGCCCCGAATGGCCGAGACAGGATCTCAACAACCACTGGGATGACGACATGAGCTGGCTTGACGGCGAGGGAAACCTCGTCATCGGCATGGAATACGACAAGGCGACCGACCGCTACAACTCGGGCGGAGTTCGCACTAAAGGTATATTCGAGCAGCAGTACGGCTATTTTGAGATACGCTGCACGGTGAACACCGTCCCGGGCTACTGGACGGCGTTCTGGCTGATGAGCGAAAGTGTTGTCAATGAGGATAATGGCGGCGTGGACGGCACTGAGATAGACATCTACGAATCCGCCTATTACGGACAGAGCCTGATACAGCATACCCTCAACTGGGATGGCTACGGCGAGGCTCACAAGGCGGAGGGAAAAAAGGTGCTTGCAAACGTATATGACGGCAACTACCACACCTTTTCCCTGCTGTGGACGGAGGACGAATACGTCTTTTACATCGACGGCAGAGAGACATGGCGCACCAACGCCGCTGCCGCTGAAGGCACAAGCAAGGTGCCTGCCTATCTGAAGATAACCTCTGAAATGGGTTCATGGACCTCTTGGCATGACGGTATCGTATCGAAATACGATCTCCCTGATGTGATGAAGGTCGATTATGTAAGGGTTTATGCGGAGAACAAGTGACGACAACAAAATACACTCCGCTGAAAGGAATATAAAGCTATGATTAGAAGTATGACAGGTTTCGGAAGAGGCCACGAGGTGCTGAACGGCCGTGACATCACCGTAGAGATCCGCGCGGTAAACCACCGCTACTATGAGTTCAGCTGCCGCATTCCCCGCAGCCTCGGATTCATGGAGGAAAAGCTTAAGACCTTGCTGCAGGGCAAGATCAACCGTGGTAAGGTAGAGGTGTCCGTGCTGGTCTACAACGTGGACGCTCCCGATGAGAAGATCTCCATCAACAAGGAGGTCGTGAAGGAGTACATAGACGCCCTGCGTTCAGTAAAGGATGAGTTTGAGCTGCAGGACGATCTCTCCCTCTCCCACGTTATGCGCATCCCCGACGCATTCACCGTCATCAAGACCGAAGCTGACGAGGACATGATATGGGCGGATGTGAAGTCCGTTGCCGAAACAGCGCTTGACAAGTTCATCGCAATGAGAGAAGCAGAGGGTGAGCGCATGAAGGCGGATATCCTTTCAAGGCTCACGACTATCGAGGGATGGGTGGGCATTGTGGAGGAGCGTTCTCCCATCATCGTGGAGGACTACCGCAAGAAGCTCTACGACAAGATGTGCGAGGTGCTGAACAACTCCAACATCGACGAGGGCCGTATCCTGCTTGAGGCAGGCATCTTCTCCGAAAAGACCGCCGTGGACGAGGAGACGGTAAGACTGCGCAGCCACATTGCTCAGTTCCGCACCATGCTGGACGGCAGCGAGGCCATCGGCAGAAAGCTCGACTTCCTCGTGCAGGAGATGAACCGTGAGACAAACACCATCGGCTCCAAGGTGCAGGATATCGAGGTAACAAGGATAGTGGTCGACCAGAAGAGCGAGATCGAAAAGATCCGTGAGCAGATACAGAACATTGAATAATAATAATAATAATGAGGAATTAGGAATGAGGAATTAGGAATTTCGGTGTGCTTCGCACTGATTTAAAAACGGCTTCGCCGTGACGTAGCTGTCAGGCTCACTGAGCATTGTAATTCTTTTCTTCATTTGTATTGACAAATCACTGTAAAGAGTATATAATGTAACAGTAACATACACGTTACAAATAACAGCACAAGCAGTGAACAGCGGTTCATTGCGGCTGCGTCAGGCTTTTTCAGAAAAATCATTGCAGACAAGGCAAAGCGACGCAGGCGGGCTGGATGCCCGTCAAGGAGCTTTAACGCAGTATGCGATGATTTAACGAAAAAGAATGATGCAGACGAAATGAAACGATGTTCACAGAAAGATTCGGGGCGGGGTGAGATTCCCCACCGGCAGTATAGTCTGCGAGCCTTTATGGGTTGAATGGGTGCGATTCCCATACCGACGGTTATAGTCCGGATGAAAGAATCAGAAAACAAGTGTCCGGCATAATTTCGTACATTTGCGCCCCGATGTAGGGTCTAGTCACCCGTCGCAGTAAGCGAGCGCCGCCAAAGAGTGGTGTAGCTGCGGCGGAATTGGCTGACGCCCTGCGTCGGGCTTTCTGTTTTCCCGAGGAATTGGAGGAAACATGAGTAATTCAAACACAAACAACACAACCAACAAGGCAAAAAGACCTGATGTCCGCAGGATGGTGTTCACAGCGCTGATGGCTGCACTGTCGATAGTGCTTTCCGAGCTTCTCAGCTTCAAGGTTCCGATAATGCCGAGCTTCATCAGCTTTGATC
>JAZSEG010000298.1:0-3439 GCA_045531575.1 Oscillospiraceae bacterium
GGATCTTCTCGAAGCACGCACAGGCTTCTTCTCGAACTTCAGGAGCAATGTAAAGCTCCCCATGATATCCATGATGGCGATGGATGATGATCCTTCCGCACGCCTTGAAAACACACTGGCTATCTACGATATACTGAAAAAGTATTTTTCCGGCAATAGCTACACTGCCCTCATCGCTGCGATAATTTCAGGCATGGCGCCTGTAAGCGAGGCAGACCGCCTTGCCGCAAGAGGAAAAAAGCTCTACGGTATGATGAAGGACGCTCACCCGTTCCTGACAGGCGGCGAGGACAGCGTTTTCGCAGTGCTGATGGCGTTCTCCGAAAAGGAGGATCAGGCGCTTTTCGATGACATGGAGGAATGCTACTCCCTCGCAAGAAAGCTTGCAGGAGACAAAAACTCCGCCCAGACCCTCTCCCATGTGCTTGCCCTGTACGACGGCACACCGAAGGATAAGTGCGACAAGGTGACCGCTCTGTACAACGCCCTTTCCGCAAAGAGAAGAAAGTACAGCAGATATTTCGAGACGAGCGTACTCGGCACTCTTGCCATGGCTGCTCCCGATACCGCTTCTGTTGTTCAGGCTATGACAGAGGTGGATGACTTCCTCGACGGCAAGCCCGGCTACGGTGCCTTCGGCATCGACAAAAAGACCCGCCTCATGCACGCCGCGATGCTTGTATCCACCCTCCACAAGCCGAATGTCACAACAAACACGGCTCTCACCGGAACACTTGCAATGATCGCTGCTCAGCAGGCTGCTATGTGCGCTATTATCGCCAGCACCTCTGCCGCATCGGCATCCGCTGCCTCAACATGAGCATGATATACTTCGACAACGCCGCCACCACACCGCTTTGTGGGGCGGCTTTCGACGCTATGATACCACTGCTGAAGGAAGGCTACGGCAACCCCTCTTCTCAGCATGAAATGGGACAAAGAGCTGCCGCAGCGCTGTTCAGTGCACGAAAAGCAATGGCGGAATGCCTCGGCTGCGCCACGAATGAGATTTTCTTCACCTCGGGCGGCAGCGAAGCCGACAGCATGGCACTGTTCTCCGCCGCACAGCTTGGCGAGAGGCTCGGCAGGCGGCATATCATATCGCAGAAAACAGAACACCACGCCGTGCTGAACGCTCTTTCGGCGCTTTCAAGGCGTGGCTTTGAGATAACTCTGCTGGACACAGACGCCGAGGGCAGGCTCTCCCCCGAAACACTGGAGCGTGCCCTGCGCCCCGATACCGCCCTTGTTTCGGTAATGACCGCCAACAATGAGATAGGCACGATACAGCCGCTAACAGAGCTTGCCGCTGTTTGCAGGAAGCACAGCGTTCTGTTCCACACAGACGCCGTGCAGGCAGTGGGGAATCTGCCGATAAACCTGCAGCAGCTCGGCTGTGATATGCTTTCGCTCTCTGCACATAAATTCGGTGGGCCAAAGGGTGCAGGCGCATTGTTCGTGCGCAGCGGAATAGAGGTGTTCCCTCTCATTCACGGCACTCAGGAGATGGGCAGGCGCGGCGGCACGGAAAACGTCCCTGCAATTGCAGGAATGGCGGCTGCGCTGACGGATGCGGCTTCTCATCTTGAGGAGCGCACACAGTATGTTGCAAGGCTGCGTGATATGCTCATCGACGAGCTTTCCGATATCCCCTGCGCAACGCTGAACGGCAGCCGTACCGAGCGGCTTTGCGGCAATGTCAGCTTCTGCTTTGAGGGGCATTCGGGCGAGCGTCTGGTGTATCAGCTGAACAAGGCAGGAATATGCGCTTCCGCAGGGGCAGCCTGCTCCTCGGGAATGGGCGCAAGCCATGTGCTGCTCGGCATAGGAAGAACAACGGAGCAGGCACAGAGCGCAGTAAGGCTGTCACTCTCCCACTGCAACACAGAGGACGAGGTCAGAGTAGTTGCCGCTGCGATAAAAGAACTAATATATTAAGCGATCGACGACATTCGGCACATGTTGACAATCCTCCCTTTATGCTTTATACTCAAGTTATGATATATCGCAGGGGTGGAGTAATGTTTGGTATCACAAAAAAGAATATAGTACTGGCAGGCACTTCTGTCGTAATACTGTTTGCATCGGCAGGAGGTTCTGTTCTGAGGGACAGCAACAGCCTCAATATGCAGATACCCGACGCATCCGAGTACTCATACACAGCTGAACACACCGAGAAAAGCGATCCGTACACAACGGCGGTCCATTCAGAAAGAGTGTATGATACTGCTCATGAGACAAGCAACAGTATCACCGTTTTTGTAAACTCTACAGAAAAATATCACGCCGATGAGAAGTACTCATACACAAAGGATCTCATCGAAACGGAGATCAAAGTAGCCGACATCATCGACGCACCCGAAGAAAATGTGTATGTAAGCTCCTCGGGAAAATACCACGCAACTGCGGATTGCTCAGGTATGAAGCATTACGCTGAAATGAGTCTTGATGCTGCGACTGTCGCAGGATACTCTCCCTGTGGCAGGTGCTTTGATACGGTTCAGGAAACGACCGCCGAAACGATAATGCAGGAAAATACCGATATCTCTGAAAACGCCGTGACCGTGTATGTAAGCTCCGCAGGCAAATATCACACAGTATCCGACTGCTCAGGAATGAAGCGGTACACCGAAATGAGCCTCAGCGAAGCTATCGAAGCGGAATATGCCGCCTGCAAGAAATGCGTCTCTTAATTAAACTGATATTGATAATGCCCGAACTCATCAGAATTGATATGCACCCCAAAAATCAGACGCTTTTGGAGGTGCATATTTTTTTATGGGCAAAACAGGAAGAAAGAACAAAACATGCGGTTATCGTAGAGTTTTGGCTGTTATGCTCAATAAGGGTTATGTGATTAACCACAAAACAGTCTCAAAGCTGATGAAGCTATTAAGGTTGAAAGGCAAACAGCGCAAAAATGACAAGTACCATTCATACAAGGGAGAGGTCGGTAAGGTTGCAGATAACCTGTTAAAGAGGGATTTCAAAGCTGAAAATGATAGAATTTCCACTAAACTAAAAGGAATGAGCCCAGTTCAATACCGAGCTCATTCTCAATCGCTTTATTATTTTTGTCTGAATTTTTTGGGGGTACTTCATATCGGGGCGTTTTGTATTATTCCATCACGATATCCGCAAACTCGCCGCTGCAGGCCTTTGCAAGATCTTCAGGCGCAAGCTCCAGCTGCGTGCCGAGCTTTCCGCCGCTTACAATGATCTTATCAAAAAGCTTCGCTGTTTCATGGATGACAGTGCGGTACTGCTTCTTCATGCCAATGGGAGTGCAGCCGCCGCGGATATAGCCTGTAACAGCGTTGATATCCTTAACATGCACCATTTCAAGAGATTTCTCCCCCACCGCACGGGCTGCCTTCTTCATATCCAGTTCTTTGTCTACAGGCAGAGCGAAAACATAGTAGCTCTTGCTCTTTCCCAC
>JAZSEG010000085.1:0-3502 GCA_045531575.1 Oscillospiraceae bacterium
GAACCACACGCCGTTGCCAAAATCGAAGATTTTGACGGCTGTGTGAACCCTGAAATACATGTTTGTTGCTTCGCAACTGACAGCTTCACTGTCATATCGGAATTTCATTCCGATAACATATATTATCAGCTGTAATCAGCAATATCTATCCATGTGAGCAGCAGCTCCCTTTCCTCGGGGCGCTTGAACTTCAGCTGCGCAGCCGCAACGATAGGCAGCCAGTCCTGAACATACTTCACTGCTGTGCCTGTCTTGCTGCAGTAGAGCTTCAGATACTTCTCCGCATACTCGGTGCGGTGAGAGAGGCAGAAGCTGAGATAGGTCTTTGCGATATCTGCGGAAGCATTGCCCTGCTTTGCCTTCAGCCAGTCAACAACGAAGATTCCGTCATCGTTCACGATAACATTCTCAGGTGTAAATTCGCCGTGGCAAAGCTTCACATGCTTCGGCATGGATTCAAGGCGTGTGAGAAGCTCATACTTCTTCACATCGTCGATCATGTCAAGACCCTCAATAGAACGCTTCAGGTAATCCTTCAGCTTGCTGATCTTCGCAGAACGGCAGGCGTTTATCTCGATCTGAAGATCCACCATCAGAGAAAGATACTCATCCGCCTTTTCGGGATTTTCACGCATAAGCTCTGCAAGATTCTTGCCCTTGATGAACTTATACACAACCGCCCATCTGCCATCGACCTTCTTAACCTCTTCCAGCGGAGGAATACGGGAATATCCTGTTTCCTCCACACGGGTATGTGTGAGAGCCTCATAAAGCACCACGCTCTTAGGCTCGTGTATATCCTTAAACACCTTTACGGCATAGCCATCCTGTTCATAGACCTGAACCTTGCCGCCGTCAGAGATAAGCTTTTTCAGTTCCATTATGGTTCCCCTTTAGTATAATATATTGTACTTATTAAGTATATCACTTATAAGCGGCGCTGTCTAGTAGTTCTTATTAATTTCTAACAATTTGTTGCATTTATCACATATAAATTTGTGTATATTGTCGAACTCGGCGTAAAATCATCCCCCTGTCATTCAACAGGGGGAATGTATATTACTTGATCTCAGTGGGCTTATCCTTGTTCTTCTTTTTCTTTGCGGCAGCCGCAGCAGCTTCCTCCTGCATAGCCTCATGAACAGTGTTGTTCTTAGCGATAGCCTGCTTCATAATGCGGATCTTTGTTCTGTCGCTGCCTGTCTCGATCAGCACGGTATCCTCCTTAACGGATACCACACGACCGATGATGCCGCCATTTGTGACTACCTCATCAGCAACCTGGATGTTGTTCAGCATGTTCTGCATCTCCTGATTGCGCTTCTTCTCGGGGCGAATGAGAAAGAAGTAAAAGAAAACCACCATGATTCCGAGAGGAATCAGCATTCCCAGCAGGCTGCCTGCCTGCATAGCGCCATCCGCTGTAGCAAGTGTTAAAAGTTCAGTAAAGTTCATAGTTGTCCTCCGATTTTTTGTTATATAATATATTAATTATATCCTTTTTGTACGGATAAATCAAGTCTGCCGAGTTTATTTTCATCAATTATTCAGAAAATACTCTCACACCTGATTCTCCGAATGCCTTCAGCAGCTGCTGATATGCGCTCTCGGACAGTGCATTCTGCGAGACAAGCACACTGTAGCTCTGTCCGCTGTATGCTGTATTAAGCTTTCCAGCAAAGGACTTAGCGCCCGCATATTCGCTACCGCTTACAGGTGTGTAATCAATAAGCAGCTCCACTGACTTCAGACGCACCTTATCCGCGGCGATCTCACCCGTTGTGGCTGTTCTTTCAGTAGCATCAAGATCCTCTGAGGTAAGCTCTAACATGATCTTTGCTCCGCTGCTCTTTGCCGCTGCATCGCAGGCATTCACCACATCCCATAATGCATCCAGTCTTGCTGCGCTATCATCAAGATGCGGCTGATTTCCAAGATAGGTATTAAGATCAACATAACGGAATACAGGATACATGGTATCCGCAAGAATGATATTCTTAAAGCCTGCTGTTGTCAGTTCAGTAACTATAGATGCCAAATATTCGGATGTCTTTTCCGAGAACGGATCCAGCCAGGCCTTGCCGCCGTTTGCATACGCAGCATCCAGCCAGCCTGAGCCATCTGAATTGTAATATTTTATGCCCTCAATATAGTTGCTTGAAAGCTTATCCTTCAGTGTGCTTATTCTTGCACACGGAACAAGTCCTTCAGCCGTGATGATATCACAGATCTCTTTTGCACTGAGTGTGCCTGAAATAATGTCGCCATACTGGAAAAGAGGTCTATCGGTAACGTAAAGATAGTTGCCTACGCTATTCTTCATAGTAACCATGACTGTAGTGTAGCCTTCTGCCTTAGCTTTTGCAGCGGCATTCTTCAACATCTCTGCGCTTCTGAGTGCTCCTGCAGGGATGGTATACACCACTTCTGCAGTAGTCTCCTGCACCTCGGAGCTTTCGGTGGATTCCGCTGTAGCCGCAGCCGTTTCCGAATCGGAAGCCACTGTCTCTGCGGTATCCTCAACAGGCGGTGTCCAGCCGGAGCTTGAATCGCTCGGCGTCTTGTTGCCATTGAAATAATCCATCAGGGGTCTGCCGAGTCCGAATCCCACCACACATAACGCAGCAGCGATGACTATAGTCAGGATAACGGCGAGCGCCTGCCTGCCCTTACTCTTTTTTCGGGTATAGAGACTGTATTTGCGATGCTTTATTTTAATGTTTTTGCTTTTCATTATTTCCCCTTTCTGTCGGATCTTTCATCCGATCAGGTGCGGAATGCACAAACACATATTCTACATTTATTCTGGTCAGAAATCTACGGTATATCCCACCAGCGCATAAAACGCAAGCGAGATAACGCCGATATAAACAAGCATTATGGGGTATCCACGGAAAGCTTTTGGTATCTTGTCGGAATCCAGCTTTTCGTGTGCGATATTCAGAAGCAGGCTGGCAAGGAAAAAACCTATTCCGGTACCCATGCCATATCCGATGTAAGACCAGATATCGCTTCCATAATTCGAATTGAGGAACAGCGCACCGATAACAGTACAATTAAAAACAGCAAGGTGCGCATATTTTCTTACCCTTGCATACATCTTCGGGAAAATGCCCCACATACCGAACAGTGCGATAAGATACAATATGCTGATGACCGCTACATATATGAATGGCATGAAAAGCCAGCCATATTCCAACGGAAGGATCAGACCGTCCAGGAAATATGTAACCACGCTTGCAGTTGTCATCTTATTGAGAGACGACACATGAAATCCCCGCGTGATTAATCCGGTACAGATATGCCTTTAGAGTGTTGATGCTATACCTTGAAAGGTAAGCGTCACATAATCAGTGTCTTTTAAACCGCCTGCGGATCTGCTACCATACCACCGAGTGCATAGAAAGCGCGCGATCCGCACTTTCCGCACACTGTACAAAGAGTGCTGACACTTTTCGCACTCGAGTACAAAAAGTGCACTTCAACGAGACCGCTGAATGCA
>JAZSEG010000062.1:0-2909 GCA_045531575.1 Oscillospiraceae bacterium
AGCAGGGAGGATATCTCCTCATAGTCCTCATGCTGAAGCAATGCCGCACGGGCGGTCTGTTCCTTATCGCCGAGCATCGAAGCGTGGGTTATGCCCTCGTATTCGTTTATGTAGTCGTAGTCTATGAACACATTATCGGGAGAGACCTCTGTCAGCTCCTCCAGAAAAGCATCAACGTGCCATGTCTCACGGCTCTTCGCAGCCTTTTCGGGTTCTATCATCGAAGCAATCGCCGTATCCGCACTGAACGCATTTCCGCCATAAATAAGCAGCGAGGAATATCGGATGTACTGGCTGTCATTACACTGAACAAAAGCGCCGTTCTCGTAGAGATACGCCTTATCCGCATAGATGCCCCACCACAGGCAGTAATACTTGTTTCCCACCAGCATGAACCAGGGCAGCGGTGCGCTGCGCTGATACACATCGGTGAAAACTCCTGTGCTGTCCATGGCGAGGACTTCCCTTGCGGAAAGCTTGCTTGACGGCACGGGCTTGTAGATATGCTCCACCGTGTCGTAGTACATGAAATCACCCATGCCCTGCCAGCCGTTTGCTGCAAGGAAGCAATCCACCTTGCAGAAGCCGCCTCGCAGTCCGTAAAGCTGCACAGGCTTGCCCTCAACAACGCCGAACAGCTCGGAATGGGAGTCCGCTCCCATCGTGCCGGAGGAGCAGAAGATAAGCTGTTTACACAGACCGTAATCCAGCATGGAGGTCTCGTATATCGTGCCGTATGCGTAATCCGTCAGCACCTCTGCGCTTCTTTCCCAGCCGCTTGCATAGACAAGATAGCTGCGGATTATCCACTGATTCGTGCTGTATTCGGTGTTATACGGGATATCCAGCAGAAAAAAGCCCTCGTCCCTGCCGTCGTTGTCATAGTCGTCTATGTAAGCAGTGTTGAACATCGGCTTTATATCGCCGTTTTCATCAAGATAGTCTGCTATATCCATATCGCCGTAGCGGAATTTGAACTCAGACATATCCTCCGCTTTCAGCATTTCGTTGAAGGCGAGGTAATCCTCATTCATTTTGAGCGTTTCTACCGCCTTATCCAGCCAGTGAGAATACTCCGATACATCCGCCGTACCCTTGATATCCCTGATGTAATCAAAATCCACGAACACCTGACCCTTGGAAAGGGCGGGGGTGTTCATCTCAATACGGCGCTTTTCCGCAGCCTCGGGTGTGAGCATATTTGCCACTACTTCGTCGTAATCTATGCCGCCGCTCACGCAATTATAGAAGCCCTCTTCCGATGCACGCACGGGATACTGCTCATAGCAATACACAAAGCCGCCGTTTTCATAGAGATACGGCTCTCCGCCATGATGCATGGGGCCAAACGAAATGCACCAGAACTTTCCGCACATAAGCTGACCGACAGGGTAAACCGATGCGCCGTCCCAGTCTTCCTTATAATCGGCAAGGCTGCCTGTTTTGTCCATCTTCAGCAGTTCCGCAAAGGGGATGACCTTATCGGGAAGGATGCAGCGGTACTCCTCCGCTACGGTATCATAGTACATGAAATCTCCGCTGCCCTGCCAGCCCGAGGCATTGATGAAGCAATCCACCTTTGTGAAATTGCCTCTGAAGCTGTAATGGCACACCGCATCTCCGTCCCTGATGCCGTAAATTCCCGATGAACAGCCTGCGCCTATAGTACCATTGTTGCACACGATAAGCTGCTGACAGATGCTGTAGTCAAGCACCGACACCTCTGTCACCGAATCACGGAATACATCCACATACTGCGCACTTCCGTTGTCGCTCACCCACAGCAGCCAGTAAAGCTCGGATACCCTGTCCGTAAAGCTGCTTTCACAGGGAGATGTGAGCAGCACGAAATAATCATCGCCGCCGCTTCCGTCAAAGTCCCCGAACACCGCCTGATACAGCTTCGGGACTATGCTGCCGTCCTCTGCGAGATAATCCCCGAGGTCAATGCCCTCCAGCGCCAGCACATTCTCGCACTCCTTGATATACTGCTCCTGCTCCTCCAGCTCTCTTCTTGCTTGTTCATAGACATACGGATGCAGCCTGCTGCTGTGAACTCCCTGCACATGACCCTTATATCTGAAATCTATGAACACATGACCCTCTTCAGGTGAGGGGTAAGTAACAGGCTTCGGATACTCCTGCTGAGCAGGCGGTGCGACCTCTGTGGCCTCTGTGGTCTCGGTTGTTTCGATGGTTTCGAGAGTCTCCGCAGGCTCAGTGGTCTCTACAGTTATTGGGATATCCTCGCTGCTTTCCGCCGTTGATGTTTCCAAGGAAATCTCGGCGCTCTCAGCCTCGGCTGTGGGAAGTTCCATACTCTCGGAAGTCTGCTCAACAGTCGGCACAGACGACGGCTTGCCCTCTATTTCAGTGCAGCCTGCACTGCTTATCATCATTACAACTGCAAGAAATACAGCAGCCACCCTTTTCATACACACTCACCCCACAATAATATGGTATCATGTTTAAATTATACACGCAAAGAAACTGCCCTGCAATATTTATTACAAAACTGTAATCATTCTTAACCAAACTGTAACGTTTTGTAACCGAAATGTTACCGACAAATTCAATGAGGAATTAGGAATGAGGAATGAGGAATTTCGGTGCGGCTTCGCCGCGGATTTCAATGTGAATACCGATGTGTAAAATGTGGTCAAACAGCGGTTTTGTACCACGTTATGGCGCAGCCGTCATTCAGATATATCGCCGCAGGCGATACCATAATTCCTCATTCCTCACTCCTCATTCCTAATTAATTTGAAACGCTCCGCGTTTCAAATTCCGATATATAATATTAAAAGGGGAACTCTGTGAAAAAATATATAAAATTCCTTGCCGCAGTGTTGGCGGCTTGTATGTGCATAACGATGCTCGGCGGCTGCTCCGAGGACGATGGCAGCGGC
>JAZSEG010000083.1:0-2424 GCA_045531575.1 Oscillospiraceae bacterium
GCTGTTCTTAGCGTAGGAGCTGTGTGCCGTGATACTCGCACCGAAAGTGCATCCCATAAAGCTGTTCAAGGAAAAGACCAAAGGCTCGCTGTTCGTTTCCGTCACTAAGATACCAAACGTTATCGGTCTGGTCTGCGAGAATATCGTTGCAACGCAGAGCATGGCGAACTATTCGTTCATTCAGCCGATGATACTGGTGGCGCTGTTCTTCATTGGTCTTATCAGGCGTGAGGAATGCACTAAGCTGAACGTTATCGGCGGAATCATCTGCATCTGCGGAATTATCGGATTTCAGCTTTTCTGAGGTGAGATATAATGATAGTTACCTGTGGCGAGGAATACAGCCGCTTTATAAAAGAAATGCTTTTCGGCACGGACAGCAGTTGGTTTGAGGACTTCAAAGCCGCTCTTGCCGCTGAGGGCATCAATATCATCGGCGTTACAGTCCGCCCCATAAGCGAGAGCCATTTTGTTACCCGTGTGGACGGTCAGCTTGTGAAGATACCATCGATGAGCATATATGCCATCGGTGAGGAGTCGGCAAGGCTGGTGACAAAGCAGTGTGACTTCTCCCACCCTGTCGCTGACGAACACAAGCAGCAAATATGCGATATCTGGCGCAGGGTCTGCCTGCAGCACGGCGTGGATACTGAGCAATACTGCGGCGTGGATATGCATATCTCGGTGGTGATAGTGGAGCATCTCCTGTGCGACCATGTTCTGCGCCGTAAGGAATGTGTAGCAGAGGTGGAGCGGCTTCTTGCCCGCCGCTGCATCAGACCTGTTAAGAGCATCTATTGCAGCAGTTCCCCCGCATATAACATCGTATTCACTGCGGAAAACTATCTCGCGAATGACATAGAGAACAGAAAAGAACAGCTTTCCGCTGAGATACGCAGCCTCATACTGCCGCATTTCATAGAAGCATGTCACGGCATGGAGCTTCCCTTTATGCTGAAAATAAACTTCTGGCATCCCGAAATGCCGAACTATAACGGATACGGTCTTGCAAGGCAGGACTGAAACATTAAGAACAAATTACAGGCGAACGAGAAAGTGCCAGATGCGAAATATGAAGTTCGCTCCGCTCAGATTGTTCGGCAGAGCCGAACTTCGGAACTTGCACTGCAGCTAGGCTTTGTGCCTGCCATTGGCGATGGAATAGTTTTGCGAAGCAAAATCGCAGTCGCTCCGACTGCGAAATGCAATCGCAAGGTGGTCAGCGTAGCTGACCACTCCACGACGCAGATGGTGCTTTATCGGCAGCCTGATATAAAGGTAAGAACAAAATGAAAGACTTAACTAAAGGCAATCCGCTGAAGCTTATACTGCTCTTTGCGCTCCCGATACTTTTCGGCAGCATATTTCAGCAGGCGTACAGCTTCACTGACACAATAATCATCGGGCAGGAGCTTGGCAAAAGCTCCATTGCCGCTGTCGGCTCCACAGCTTCCGTGGTATCGCTGATGTTCAACATCATAAACGGCATGGTGACAGGCTTCGCCATCATCGTTGCAAAGAATTTCGGCGCAGGCGACCACGACGAGATGCGCCGCACCATCGCAAGGATGATGACCTTTTCAGGCATCGCGACAGCCATAATCATCGCAGGAATACTGCTGTTCGTAACTCCGCTGCTGAAGCTTCTGGATACCCCCGATACCATCTTCGACGAGGCACGGGCATATCTCGTGATAGTTGCGATGGGTCTTGTGGTGACGCTGATATACAACCTCGAAGCCTCGATACTCAGAGCAGTCGGCGACAGCGTTATTCCGCTCATCATACTTATCATATCGGCGGTGCTGAATATCGGTCTTGACCTGCTGTTCGTGTGTTTATTCCAGTGGGGCGTTGAGGGCGCTGCTTTTGCAACAGTTCTCGCTCAGGCGATATCCGCAACCGTCTGCTTCATATATCTCATGAAGCGCAGACCGTTCCTCAGGATAAAGCGCAGCGACTTCCATTTCACTGCAGGCAGCACGGCTGAATTGCTCAGCGCAGGTCTCGGCATGGCGCTGATGTACTCTATCGTAGACCTCGGCTCCATCGTTCTGCAGAACGGCATAAACGGCATGGGCGAGGACATCATCGCCGCCCACACTGCGGCACGAAAGATAATCGGTCTGTTCTTCATGCCGTACTCCGCGATAAGCGCAACGCTCGTTACCTTCTGCAGTCAGAACTACGGCGCTGCCCGCTACTCCCGCATCAAGCGCGGCATCCGTGACGGTCTTATCCTTGCGTTTGCATGGAGCACCCTCGCACTGCTGCTGATATACCTGGCAGGCGGTGCGCTTGTGAACCTGATACTCCCCGACGGCGGCGAACTTGTCACCGCCACGGCGCTGAGATATCTGCGCTTCAATGTGCTGTTCTTCTATCCGCTTGCCGTGCTGCTAAGCGTAAGAGCCTCGCTGCAGG
>JAZSEG010000236.1:0-2227 GCA_045531575.1 Oscillospiraceae bacterium
TACAATTGCCATTATTTGATCACCTCATTCATAATATAGTCAGTTACTTCTTCAATACTCATTCCGGTTGTATCCAGTTCTATTGCATCATCAGCTTTTTTCAGCGGATTCAGCGCTCTTGTCATGTCGTTGTGGTCACGCTGTTTAATGTCTTCAAGAATCTGATCATAAGTAACATCCTGTCCCTTTTCAATCAGTTCCTTATATCTGCGGTCAGCACGTTCTTCAGCAGAGGCCGTCATGAAGATTTTCACTTCCGCATCTGTCAGCACATTCGTGCCGATATCTCTGCCATCCATAATGACGTTATTTGTCTTAGCCATGTTGCGCTGAAGATCCAGCAGGGAGGCTCTTACCTCAGGGACTGCGGAAACAGCGGACGCTGCCATCGATATCTCAGGCAGGCGTATCTCTTCGGATACATCCTCTTTGTTCAGGTAGATATGCTGTGTTCCGTCGATAAGGCGGATCTCGGGATCTATCTCACTGAGTACGGAAGCAACTGCTGCTCCATCAGACATATCTATGCCCTTTCTGTGGCAGTACAGACCAACAGCACGATAAAGCGCACCTGTATCTACATAGATGAAACCCAGCTTTTTAGCGGCATTCCTTGCTATACTGCTTTTACCTGCACCGACAGGACCGTCGATTGCAACAGAAACAAATGATGTCATGGCACAGCTCCGAATCAGGTAATCTGATTACCGTAATATTTTGTAAAAATTGCTAAAGGGTATAATTCCCCCTTTACAACCACACAAATTATTATAGCATATACAATTTAAAAATGCAAGGACTTTTTTGCGTTTTCACTGAATTTTCACGTTTTTCCCTATTGCTTACAGTACAAATTGGTGATTTTGCTGTAAATTTATAGAAACACTCAATAGGTCAACGGAAAAAGGCAAAAGCCCGAACGGAAAATTCGGGCTTTATATCTTATCATTTATTCTCGTTAAGCTCGGAAATGACCTTCATGAAGCTGTCCACATCGTTGAAATCACGGTAAACGGATGCAAATCTGATATACGCAACGTGGTCGATATTCTTCAGCTTGTGCAGCACCAGCTCACCGATCTTATCGGAGGTAACTTCACGCTGCAGGGAGTTCTTCAGCTCTGCAGCGATATCCTCCACCATGTTTTCGATGGTCTCCAGAGACACGGGGCGCTTTACAGTTGCACGGCAGAGTCTTTCCACCAGCTTTTCTCTGTCAAACGGCTCGATGGAGTGATCCTTCTTCAGCACCATCAGCGGAACTTCCTCCACGATCTCGTATGTGGTGAAGCGGAATCCGCACTGTATGCACTCACGGCGGCGGCGTACCTTGTTTTCGGTGGGGCGGGAGTCGATTACCTTGCTTTCCTCACAGCTGCATTCGGGACATTTCATAATGATACTCTCTTTCCTCAATTACTTTTCTTTGTCGCACATATAGTCGGGAGACCGTACCGATAGCCGCACTGTTCCCTTTGGGTATACTATATATAGTGATTATAGCATACTTTTTCGGATTTTTCAACAGTTTTGAGGAAAAAAGTTTGCGTAATTCCAAAAACAAAGGCAGGAATATATCCTGCCTTTGAATGTGTATTCAGATCATCCCGGAATTATCGATAGCGGAGATCAGCGCCAGTACAGAGGATACGATGATATCCGTGTGGATACCTGCGCCCCAGCTGATATTGCCGTCGGGGAGGGTGATTCCCACATAGGAAGCCGCCTTGGACTTGGAGGACTGCTCCATAGCGTTCTGAGAGAATGCAGCGATGTGGTAATCGAGACCTGTACCGTTCTTGATGGCACTGGATACAGCGTCCAGGCGACCGTTTCCGCTGCCGTTGAAGGTGCGCTCGCCGCCGTTTATCGCCACCTTTACAACGGCGGAGATCAGCTCGCCCTGAGTATAGTGGGCGCTGATGAACTTGATGTTGCCGTGCTTGTTGAGGTAGCTGTCCTCAAAGATCTTGTATACCTCGCTGGGCATAAGCTCCTTGTGTTCTTTGTCGGATATGCCCTTGACGATATATCCGAAATGCTCACGCATCTTAGTGGGCATAGAGATGCCGTAGTTGCTCTCCATGAGATAGCCTATGCCGCCTTTGCCCGACTGGCTGTTGATACGGATGACATCGCCCTCGTATTCTCTGCCGATATCTCTCGGGTCGATGGGCAGATACGGAACGGTCCACTGCTCGGCATCCTTTTCGCTGCGCCATCTCAT
>JAZSEG010000113.1:0-7641 GCA_045531575.1 Oscillospiraceae bacterium
GGCAAACGTAATGGTTTTGCGCAGCAAAATCGCATTCCCATTAGGGGAATGCGAAATGGAGTTTGCGCCCGTGTAAGCAGTGTAAGCGCAGCGTCACTGCGTCACTGGTAAATTCCGATTTAATTATATCACTTTATTCCAGAAATTGCAACACAAAAATACCCGAGGAGCTTATCCTCGGGTACTGTTGTCATATAAACTGCCAGCTGTCCAGGCAGATATCCTTGTGGGATATCATGATATACATATCATGCACGCCTGCGATGTTCTCGTCGAGCTTGGAGTAAATGCCTGTGTAGTCTGCGCTGTCAAATTCTATAGCCGCTGCGGGTGGGTTGCTCATGTTGTCAAGGCGCACCTCTATGCGGCCGCTGCCCTTTACCTTGGCGGTGAACACCTCAGCCGCCTCGCCGAAATCCGCACCCTTGATGAAAATCCACGCCCCGTCGTCCTCTGCCTTCGCAGCGGTGACCATTCCGTTTTCGGTCTCGTAGCCGATGCCGCCGCAGGTGAACAGGCAGGCGCCGTCCTGCTCCTTCTTCGGGTCAAGATAGCCTATCTGCGCTGCGCCTGTCTCGCTGGGTCTCACCTTGGTTATTTCAAGAGTGTTCTCATCAACGGGGATGTCCACCACGGAAAGGCTGCGGAAGCCGCCCTTGGTGCTGCCCACGTTCCTCTGCCGCAGCATGGTGTGATGGAGCAGAACCCATCTGTCCTTGTACTTGTGCAGATGCGAGTGGTTGTTGCAGTAATCCAGACCTGACTCGCCCGGGTTGTAGAGATAATCGCCTCGGTACTCCCAGCTGTCGGTATCGAGGGGAGTTTTGGTGGTCATATATGCCATGCTGCAGGTGGTGGGAGGCATTCCGTCCTTCTCGAAATCCCATTCAAGCCTGCTGTCCCAGCTGGTGTTGTAGGTATAGACGTAGGTATCGTTTATGTAGTTCAGCTCGCTTGCCTCAAAAGCATACGGCGCAGGGATAACGGCAAACTCGCTCGCAAAGGAGAGCATATCATCGCCAAGCTGAACTATCCTGTTGGAACCGGGCATTTCCTTGCTGCCGCCCGGAGCGATACCTGCACCGAAGCTGAGCCATCCTACGCCGTTGTCATCGATGACAGCGCCGGGGTCAAAGGGGTTGGGGCAGTTTGTGAGACCCTCGGTCTTGTCGTCTATAAAGGGTCTGCCGAGAGGGTCAGTCCATGGGCCGAGAGGATCGGTAGCTGTTATCACGCCCACGCCGCAGCCGTTGTTGGAGAAATACAGATAAAAGTGGGTGAGACCGTCCGCCTCCACACGGGAAACGATGGACGGCGCCCAGGAACTGATGATCCACGGAGCTACCGCACCTGTATCGATGATGCCGTGATATGTCCAGTTCACCATGTCCTCGGTGGAAAGGATAACGAAGGACTTGATGGATTCGTATGTATTGGTGCCTTCGTCGCCCACTTTATCATACTGCTGATGGTCGTTCGTGCCAAAAACGTACAGCCTGCCGTTGTACTCCACGGCGGTTGGGTCGGCGCAGTAAATGTTCGGGCAGATGGGGTATGCGTTCTGCTCCGTCTTGTAGAAATTATTGCTTATCTGCGTAAGCACTATCCCGTCCTCCAGTGATTCGGTGTATCCTGCCGATATCTTTTCGTTAAGCGCAGTCTGAGCGTCCTCGGAAAGGGAGGAGCAGCCTGTCAGCATAACGCAGGCGGCAGCCATGAAAGCAAGCAGACGTTTCATATAAGCACTCCTTTACTTAATTTACTTTATCTAGATTTTACCACAATATCTTATTAAAAGTAAATAGAAAATAATGCTGTAAAATTCTTGCAGCGTGGCAAAATTGTGCTGATTACAGTTTGGTAACAGGTGGTTACAGTTTTGTAATAATCATTGACTCTGATTCACTGCTGCGGTATAATTTTACTATACAAATGTAAGAAATGGGGAATGCACATGAAAAGAACATTTGCTCTCATCTGCGCTGCGGCACTTCTTTTGACAGGCTGCGATGGCGGGGAGGTATCCTTTGCACCTGAGCCGATAACCGCTGACGCAACAGCAGAAGCTCTCTGCACATCCGATGCGTCCGATGCAGAGACCTATGAGGCACCCGCAGGCGAGCAGGACAATATATCCGCCGAGGATACCGCCGAACCACCCTCCGAGGAAATCTACACGCCGCTCACCTATGTTTTTGACGAGCAGTATTGGAACGTTTCGCACGGGATAGCCGCAGGCAGCCTTGAAGCGCAGTTTGGCTATGATACGCCCGTGGATGTTACGCAGCTTTCGGAGTTTGAATATGTGCTGAGCTACCTTGATTATCTTGAAGAATCTGAAATGTACGAGGAAAAACAGAAGATCATAAACAATAATTATTCCTATACAAATTATTCCATCTGTTATGTAGGCAGTGAAGCGGCTGATTGGCTGTACGGTGTGAGTTATTATCTTGCTGTTGACGGCCCGCCTGCGGCAGCGTATTATTCAAAGCTGTTTTGTGTGAAGGACGGCGTTGTTACTGATACCATAGCGGAGTTCACAGATTGCGGAATGGGCATCGGCACGCAGATCTATCGTGACGAGGATATCATCATCCCCACAGACACCGCCGTATACAGCCTCGACAGAGAGAATCTCGCCCTCACAAAGCTGTTTGATACAAAGCTGTGGTGCAGACTCATTGCCGCAGAGGATGGATATATCATCTACAGCGACGGCGATTCGAGAATTAAGGTGTATTACACAGAAAGCAGAGATATCGTCACCACCGAGATTTACCGTGGTTTACAGGACGGTGTGGCGTGCTTTTTCACGGAGGATGCCATCATCTATCACGATCTCGAAACAGACGATCTCAAGCGCTTTGATATTCAGACCCGTGAGTGCGATTTTGTTGAACTCACCGCAGATGAGGAGACAGCTCTCATTATTGAGCAGCGCACCGTCAGCGACGGCACATGGTCTGCATATAAGACCAACGAAGCGATAGAGGTCACAAACCTTGCAACAGGCGAAACAAAGCTGTATTCCTTTGCGGAGATGTCCATGCAGTACGGTGTGAGATATCCGTATCTCAGATGCATTGACAACGGCATCCTGTACATGGAGGATTCCAAAAGAGAGGCGAATATGCTTGCGGCGTTTGATCTTGCAATAGATACCGTCTATATGCTGAGGATAGATGCCGACGGCAACAGTAACGGTGATTTTGAACATGATCCCTCATCTGACCTCATGATATTCACATCATATATTGATGAAACTGCAGCTGCAGTTCAGCTTATCCGCTGATACAAAAAAGCCACCGAAATTCGGTGGCTTTTGCTGTTACTTCACTTCACCCTTCAGCGCCTGATTGCGTCTGATCTTCTTTGAAGTGGTCTTGTCGAATTCCACATTTCGTACACGCAGCTTGCGGATGGTCTTTGCGGAGGGGAGGGTGGTGTTGATCTCGTCGATGACAGCGTGCAGCTTTGCGGCAGCCTCGTCGATATCCGCACAGATATCGCTGTTAGGGAACACCTCAAGAGTGATAACGCCGTCCTCAGCGTAGATGAGCAGCTCCTTTGCGATATCCACCATTGCGAACTTGTTCTCAAGCTCCTCGGGAGAAACGTTCTCGCCGTTGCTGAGGATGATGAGGTTCTTCTTGCGGCCTGTGATGAACAGACGATTTGTGTTCTCGTCCACATAGCCGAGGTCGCCTGTGTGCAGCCAGCCGTCAGCGTCGAGAGCCTCTGCGGTTTCAGTGGGCATGTTGTAGTAGCCCTGCATTACGGAGCCGCTCTTTACAACGATCTCTCCGTCCACGATCTTCACCTGACATCCGTTAACGATCCTGCCCACATCGCCTGCGGTGCTGATGTCATTGAACATTGCGGTGGAGATTCGGGGAGAGCACTCGGTCATGCCGTAGCCCTGAGCAATCGGGATGCCAAGCTCCAGATAGCCGTTCACAAGCTCGGGAGCGAGGTAAGCGCCGCCGCTGTAGATGCCCTTCAGCTTACCGCCGAAGAAGCCCTGTGCAAGAGCCGCAGGGGGCAGCTGCTTAGCCTTTGCGGCTGCCATGATCTGCTTGTAGATGGTCTCTGCAATCATGGGAACGATAAGCAGGAACGAGGGCTGGAACAGCTTCAGATTCTGTGCGATACGCATCATGGAGTCGTTCACGCATACGGTCGTGCCGTATCTGAGGGAGAGCAGTATATCGCAGGAGAAGCAGTAGCAGTGGTGGATGGGCAGAACGCTCAGCAGGGATTCGCCGACGGAGCTTTCGTTATCCTGACACATGGTGTTGTCAATGAGGTTTCCGTGGGTGAGCATAACGCCCTTTGCCTTGCCTGTTGTGCCGGAGGTGTATACGATAGTCGCAAGCATGGAAGAGTCGATGGCTTTAAGCTCCGCAGCGGAGTAATTTTCAATGATCTCAGCGATGTTCGTGTCGGCAGAATCGCACGCCTGCAGGGAAACAAACGCCTTTATCTTAGGGCAGTTTGCCTTGATGGCAGGCATCATAGGCTCGTATCTCTTGTCAAAGAAGAACACGTTCACATCCGCTCTGCTTACGAGGTCGATTATGTCCTCGGGGGAGAGCTGAGCGTCCAGTGGAACGGTGACGTTGCCGTTCATTACGGTGCCGAAATATGCAGTGAGATACTGCGAGCAGGTGAGACCGATGATGGATGCATGCACCTTTTCGCCGCCGAGGATATCGGAAAGATAGGAAGCCACACGTCTGCTGTTCTCAAAGAACTGCGCAAATGTGGTCTCTGCTATCTCCTTGCCGTCCTTTTCCTTTATGAATATGGCTTCACCGTGGCTTTCTGCAGCGTGTCTTACAAGATCCTGCAGGGTCTTTATCTGATTCTTGTCCATTCAGCACCTCTTACTTCAGGGATTCGAGATACTTTACAGCGTCGCCCACTGTAGCGAGCTTCACTACCTCCTCCTCGGAGACCTGAACGTCGAGAGTGTCCTCCACCTCGCCGAGCATGCTCATGAAGTCGTAGGAGTTGAAGCCGAGATCCTCGATGAAGCGAGCATCCTCAGTGATCTGAGCAGGATCCACGTCAACGTAGTTGCAGATGAGTTCTTTAAGCTGGTCTAACATAGTTTTGTCCTCCATATTATGTGAAATTATTATAAACTGAATCTAAATAGTTCTTAGATCATATCTAAGATCTCGCCTACTGTCCTGTTCTTATCTTCGATACCTCTGAACAGTACACGGCAGAGGTAGTAATAGAGATACTCCATCTCCTGCTGTGTAACAACGTCGTAGCGGTACTCGAAGTTGAAGTTCATACCGCCGTCCTCCATTCGGTGCATAACGGTGAGGTACAGGGGCTGACCTGCAACGCCGTTCGTGTACCACTTGCTCATGTAGTTGATATCGGGCAGATCGTCGCTTGCGTTCTGCGCCTTGAGGGTGAGCGGCTGATATGTAAGGCTCATGCTCTCGTAGCTTGCGCCGGGGCGGAGCTTCCAGTACTTGCCTCTGTTCATGGTGTGGGCGATGGGGTCGTAGTTTGCGTGGCGGAACAGTCTGTTCTGCTCAGCCTGAATGATCTTCAGAGCGTCGATAAAGGTGGTCTCAGGCTCGATGATGGTACGCAGGGGGAAGAAGTGGATTCGTGTACCGCCCGAGTTCTTCTCCAGCAGAGTGCCTCGTCTTGCGATGCAGCTCTTCACGGAAACGTCCTTCTCGTTGTCGTTGAACTTTGAAAGCACCGTTCTCAGACCCATCAGCAGCAGGCACACAACTGGGATGCTGTTCTCCTGGCAGAAGTTCATCAGCGCCTCGGAGGGCTCCTTTTCAAGCTCGAATACGGAGATTCCTGCCTGCACGGACTTGGAAACTACCATAGCGCTTCTCTGATCGGGATCGTTGTTCTCCCTGCGCTGCGTGAGCAGTCTGCCCATACCTGTGAAGTCTGTGTACATAGGCTCGTCACGGGCGATCTCGTTCATCCAGAATTCCTCGTCCTTCTTAGCGGCTGCTGAGCCGTTCTCGTATTCGAGATCCTTGATGAGCTGCTTGATGTAGGACATACCCGGCTTCGGCATCTCCATGCCGAACATCTTTGCGCAGTATATCTGCATAACATCACGGTCGAATGCGATGAGGGAGCTGGAGTCCATCGTCATGTGGTCAACCTTCAGATAAACGCCGTTGTAGCCGTTGGGCAGCTGGATCATCACGATCTTGTTCATGGGGGAGTTGTAGCGCTCGAAAGGCTCCTGAGTCCACTTTTCCATTTCCTTGTGAGCGTCCTCCTCCTTCCAGTAGGAGAAATCCACCAGCGGGATATCACGGTCGTCAAAGGGAACCACATACTGATAAACAGTGCCGTCCTCATCCTGAACGAAGCGCAGACGCATGCTGTCGAAGCGGTGGATAGCCTCCCTGATAGCCTCCTTCAGCACACCGAAGTCAACGCCTGCCTGAAAATACAGACCCGTACCGATGCAAAGCACCTGCGAAGGGCAGTAGCGTATGGTGTAGTTGTGGATCCTCTGTGCGGCAGTGAGGGGATAGCACTGCATCGTTGCGCCGTTGATGACAAATTCTTTCATATATTTACCTTCCTTAAATTATTTCGGGAACGTGCTTTGACAAAAATTCCTCCAGCTTCTGCTCATAAAGCTCGTGAGCCTCAAAGTAGCTTGCTGCGTGACCTGCGTTCTCAACGATGAACAGCTCCTTCGGGGAGTTGCAGGCGTCGAAATTCTCATGGCTCATGCGTGTGGGGACAAAGGTGTCCTGCTCGCCGTGGG
This sequence comes from Oscillospiraceae bacterium, assembly GCA_045531575.1. GTDB lineage: Bacteria > Bacillota > Clostridia > Oscillospirales > Ruminococcaceae > CAG-115. Next base: position 6,782 of record JAZSEG010000113.1, read on the forward strand.
CAAAGAAGATGGGCAGCTTCGTGGACTTTACCGCATCAATGGTGGAGTAATCGCTGAAGCCGTAGCCTGCGCTCTTTCTGCACATCATGTTGTTGATGTGCATCACAGGGAACTCGGGCATGTGGTAATCACGCTTCAGAATGTGCGCAAAAACGTTGTAGGGAGAGGTAAACGCACAGTCCGCAATGACCGCCCTCACGTTTTCGGGAAGCTCCAGACCTGCCGTCATGAGAACCGTAGCGCCGCCCATGGAAACGCCGTACAGCATAAGCTGCTTCTTGCTCTCATAGCGGTCGTTGATATATTCTATCCATTTCAGAATATCGTATCTGTCAAGGATGCCGAAGCCGACATAATCGCCCTCGCTCTTGCCGTGGGCACGGTTGTCCACGATAAGGCAGTCGTAGCCCTTTCTCACGAAATACGCTGCGATGGAGGAGCAGGAATCCCAGCCTGTGCTGGTATAGCCGTGGGAGCAGATAACGAGCGACTTAGCCTCGCCGTCTGCGGGGTAGAGGTCAGCGTGCAGAGCGATGCCGTCTCTTGCCTTGATGGTGATATGCTCGCTCTCACGGGCGGAGAGATAATCCTTGTTCTTGTGGATGAAATCTATGTAGCCTACCCACTTGTCAGCGTCGCCGACTTCCTTAGCGGCAACTCGTGTAACATCCTGACGGGGGATGGTCATGTTGTACAGCTTTCTTGCGCCGTAAAGGGAGCCTGCCGCTCCGAGAACAGCGATACCGCCGATAACGCCTGCGGTGATACCTAAAACGCTCATTGATTGCCTCCGGTGTTCTATATATATTTAATTAAGTAGATTAATTTTACCACACTTTCCCGATTTCGTCAATAAAAAA
>JAZSEG010000108.1:0-7666 GCA_045531575.1 Oscillospiraceae bacterium
GTATCCTCTACACCAAAAGTGTCGATTGCCATATTTGTATTTTAAATTTGCGTGTCTGTCAAATATCATCAGCGAGCTTTTTCCTTTCAGATATCCCATGAATTGCGATACGCTCAAATTCGGCGGTATCTCTACCAACATATGTATATGATCAGGGCACGCTTCTGCTTCTATGATATTTACTTTTTTCTGTTCACACAGCATTCTCAGTATCTTACCTATGTCTGCTTTTATCTGTCCATATATTACTTGCCTACGATATTTTGGCGCAAACACTATATGATACTTGCAATTCCACTTAGAATGTGATAAACTATGATTGTCATTCATGACATTGTCCTCCTTTGATTTCCGATGCGGTCGCCAAACCCGCTTCTATTATATCATAGGAGGACTCTTTTATCTAAAGATTTTTTATTCCACCGCTTCAAGCGGTGGTTTATTTTCGCTAAAGCTACAAGCAAAAGCCGCACTCGTTTGAGTGCGGCTCAACATATTACGTCTGATAAACTGCATCAGAAATAATTGACCAGCAGAATGACGATACTGGTGGCTATCATCACAATGCCCACAACACGGTTCAGTGTCTTTGCATCGGCTTTGTTTGCGATCTTTGCGGCGATCCTTGCCCAGATCAGCGTAAATACAACGCACAGCACAAGGCAGAGGATATCGGGCATTCCGCCTATCATAAAATGGCTGACGCCTCCCGTCAGAGCCGTGAACGCCATGATAAACACGCTCGTGCCGACTGCCAGATGCATAGGATAACCGAGGAAAGAGGTCAGGACGAGCAGCAGCATCATTCCGCCGCCTGCGCCTACAAAGCCACAGATAAAGCCGACGAATACGCCGCCGATAATTGCCTTTATCGTTCTGTTCTTCGGGGAGACTTCTTCAAGCTGCTCCCTCGTTTTGTTCACAGGCTTCAGCAGGAAACGCAGTCCGATGACAATAAGCGCTATCTGCATCGTGCCGCCCATGGTCTGCTCAGGCAGGAAGCTTGCCACAAGGCTTCCGACCATCGTTACGGCAAGCACGCTCACGAGCAGCGGCAGGCTGTTCTTTACGTCTAAATTTCCGCTTTTCTTGTAGGTATATGCGCTGACGAGGCTTGCCAGAACGTCGCTGATAAGACCTATACCGACCGCATCATAGGCAGGTACGCCCAGAAACGTCATGAGCATAGGTCCTATAACTGCGGCGGCGCTCATGCCCGCAAAGCCTGTTCCGATGCCTGCTCCCGCACCTGCGATAAAGCACACAAGTATTTTTATCAATATATCGCCCATAATGTTGCTCCGAACTTTTGTTTATATGTTTATTTTACCATATACACATCAGAAATTCAATACCATAAAGCAAAAGCCGCACTCGTTTTTAGGGGTACGGCTTGATATATGGTGTTATGCAAATTGGAACTTTCCTAACTGTTTTACGTGTTGAACTTTACTTCTTTGACGTTATTATATTGAGCATATCCTTATAAGAAATACCGTTTATCGCAAGCACTCTGTTTTGCATAATAGCAAAGCTCAAGAACATACAAGCAACACCTAACAAACAGTCTTTTCCTGTTATCATTTTGTTTGTTGCTAAATAGTAAATGTTGAAAACAGATACAGCCAACATCATATATGCCGTAACCATTCCTGGAGTGTAGAATTTTTTTGCTTTGGACAGTTTGACACCCATGGTATGTACAAAGCCTTCAAAAATGCCAAGAAAGACAGGAATCAAAGGCAAAAAAACTACTGAGTCAAAAAAATACGGAACAATATGAATCAGCAGAAGCAAAATTATTACTGGAACGTGCGATAGTTCCTTTGCATCTTCACTAAATTTTTTTCCTATCATTCCTTCCATGATTTTTACAAATCCACCTGGAAATCTGTTTTCTTCCCACTCATGCAGCGTGAAAAGAAACACATATGCTACAATCATTTTTTGCGTGATTGATGGTGTGGTATTAGAGATTGCAACCATTGTAACAAAGGCGAACATCAATGTGGTTAGTGTTTCAAGATTGTACTTTATGAGAAATCTTTTCATATCGGCAATTCCTTTCTGGTGGTTGATTTTGAATACACAACCTCGCCAAATTCTAATTTATCGGTAAGTTTATTTTACCACATCTTTCTCAAAAACTCAATACTGTAAAGCAAAAGCCGCACTCGTTTTACGAATACGGCTTGATATATGGTGTTTGGCAAATTGGAATTTACCTTTCAGTATCTATCAACACCGCTCTGCACGGCGAACCATCTGCACCCGACAAATTCAGCGGCGCAGCATTCAGGAAATAAACGCCCTCCGAAACCTCCGCCAGACGAATTCCTTCAAGCAAGACAACATCAGCACCTAAAAGCACAAGATGCACTTCCATCGGAGCATTCTGCGGTCCGACTGTCTGAGGTTCATTTCCAAGAAGTAAAATACCAGAGGACGCAAATACCTTTGCCGCTTCTGATGATACTTCAACATCGCCTTTTATCAGGATTCTTTTTGCCGCTTCAGAGTTCTGTTTTTTCGCTTTTTCAATTATTTCTGCAGCATCTTCACTGGTGACAACCCCTTGATGTTCTGCCACATAAGCCATTCCCACAAATGCTTCCAAGCATATATCATCCACAGTTTTTCCATCTTTAAGGAAATGAAACGGCGCATCTATATGCGTGCCGTTATGAGCGCACATGCTGAATGTGGTCAGATTATACAAGTCGCCTTTTTCGATTGAATTGAGCATATTTTTTTCAGGTGCAGGGTCGCTGGGATATACCTGACAACCGAAAACTTCCTGGGAAATATCGTAGATCTTCATTGTTTATTCTCCGCTTCAGATTTTTATTCTTTGATAGGTTACGGCTTGATATATGGCATTTGGCATATCGTAATTTATAGCACTCATAGCCGTTCAATATTTCCACGGCTGAGCTTATATATTTCTCCATAAAATTCGATCGTTTCTCCTGAACATACAATGAAGCTATCATCACACAGCCCATAAATTGTATATTGATTAGACAAATCTAATAATTCATCTGATACTTCACCTCTGATAAAATGAGGTTCTACAGAAATATCTACACAGGCAAGTCCATCATAGATCTCCTGTTTGAAGTGTCCACAGGACAAAGTACATATTGATGTTTTTGCCATGTTGATAGAGCCTGCACTCATGCCTATGATAATTCCATCATGTTGTTTAATAACTGTATCTAAGCCATATTCTTTAAAATAGCGGAACTGTGTGGGAGTATCACCACCTGAAAGCCAGACCACATCAGCTTCCGCAAGCCTTTTCTGTGCTTCATCAGCTCTCATTCTTCCATCTATAACATAGGCTTCTGCAAAATGAATGCCAGCGTTTTCAAACATATTCAGAAAGAAATGAAAATACTTATCTGTCTTTTCGTGTATTTTTTCAAACTCAGATGCAACAAATGCAAACTTATTTCTTTTACTTATCTTTTGACGAAAAACTTCAGCAGTATGTACATCAAACCCATCATTGAACATACTTGTCAATATATATGTGCTCATTTCACACCTCCACAAATGTTTTTATTTTGTTCTACGCTTCACGATAGCCTCGGTAACATCGGTCAGAACAAGCTCTCCGTGCTGATTGTTGGCTTCGATGGTTATCTCCACAAGTCCGTTGCGGTGATTCCGCTCCACGCAAGTGGTGACGGTCGCCCTGCCTGTCAGGACATCCTCGGCGAAAACAGGCTTCATCCACTCGATCTTTGTGGACTTGCCTGCGATAAGCTCCTCACCGAAAATATCAACTTCCAGATACTTAGCCCAGACCGACATAAAGCTCATCACGCCTGGAGCGATAAGTCTGCCGAAGGGCGTGGTCTTTGCGTATTCCTCGTCGGTGTGCAGAGGAATGTTGTCATAGGTGCGGGCAAAATCCAGCATCTTTTCCTTTTCGATAACGGCAGGCGCGATCTCTATCGTCATGCCGAGGGTTATGTCTTCGAAATACATTAAAGCCGTCCTCCTGTGCGTTTGGAATAATCCTTGTCCGTAATATAGAATTTTGTACAAGGATCAGGTGTATCGGGAGTAAATCCCGTCGCCTTGTAAATGCTCTGCGCCCTTGTGTTATGCTCCTTTGTGCCGAGGCTGAGGCACTTCGTACCCAGCACCTCAAAGGCGTATTTCTGTGCGAGGTACAGAGCCTCCTTGCCGTAGCCCCTGCCCTTTTCAAGGATTGCGATACGCTTTAATTGAAGCTCCGCTTCGTAGTTCATCAGATCACAGAATATCATTATGCCGATGGGTGTTCCGTCCGCTTTTTCAATGATGGTCTGGAGCATATGTCCGTCCCCGAATTTCGCAATTCGCCAGCCTAACGGCCAGTGTCCCACCCACGGGGAATTGTCCTCGTCAAGCTCCACCTTTTCCATGAAATCAGCGTCCGCAAGGCTCGCCCTGCGGATAGTCAGCCGCTCGCCCTTTTTCAGCACTGAGGTGTCCTCGGGCGCTTTCAGTCCGTTCAGAAAATCCCGAGCGTAATACCCCTCGAATGTGGCTAGCTCCTCGGGCGTGCTGTTCTTTCCATAGCCGTTTTTGTGAAGCTCAAGGAACTCGTCATAAGCGGCTTTGTAATGCGGGTATTCGGTGAATATCTGTTGAAGTTCGGTGTTCATTTCGGGTGCTCCTGTCTGTGTAGCATTTTGCTCTGAATCGTGATATAAGTGTAGCATATTTGCGTAGGGATGTCAATGTGGTCCTAACAGAAACAAGACACATTGTATAATTTTCGCTACAACAATTTATCGTCGCCTTTTATCGTCGGTTTTGTTTATCGCTTGTTTTATCGCTTGCTTTTATCGCTACTTTTTATCGCTACTTTCACACAAAAGTAGCGATAACGCAGCCACTCTACAACTGCCACCTCTGCCCCCACACCTCGCCACCACCATGCCCACACATACCGTCCGAACAGCCTCGCACACATTTTCACACAATGCAACAAAAAAGCCGCACAAACGGCTCTGCTGTGCGGATTACGGGTGTATTCAATTTTCTGCAATTTACTGAATAGTATAACAGATAAGCCAGTTAATATCCTTGGCATCGGAAGCGGGAGCGAAGCCGCCATCGCCGTCAGCGGAGAAGGAGTACGCTGTCTTCATGCGTGCGGAAGGCACGGGGATGACAGGCACACCGTTCATGGTCTTGACGGTGAAATCCACGCTGCCCTGTGTAAAGGTTGCGGTGTCAACGGAATAGGTCAGCTCAGAGGAGAGCATCAGCTTGTCGTAAACGGGTCTGGACATGATAATTACCACGTCGCCCTCGCCGCCTGTGATGTCACGCACCTGGCTGAGCTGATTGAGCAGCTGACTCATCACAGTAGACTTGTCGGGAGTGTAGTTCTCAGTGATACCTGCAGCAGCCGCAAGCTTGGAGTAACGGTAAGCGTCGATCTCGGGGATGACCTTTGTGCGCTGGAACTCAGCTGCAACATTAGCAGCCGCCAGACCAAAGCCGCTCTCATCCACATCGATAGCGTCGATGCGGAAACGTCTGCCTCTGTCCTGAGTGAGTGTGAAGGTCTCGAAGGAATAGGTCACTGCGCCGTTCACATAGCCCTCGTCACGGGAATATGTGCCGAGGCCCTGCAGGGACATTCTGGGCATCTTGATCTCAGCGCCGCCGCTGTAGATCACCTGAGATGCGTTCTCCTCCATCCAGCCGGAGGTAGCGCCCTCCAGTATCTGCTTGTCCAGTTCCTTCTGAAATACCTTTGCGTATTCGATTGTGTTTGCCATGTCAATTTCTCCTTTCACATTTCGGGGATATATCCCCATTCATTTCGTGCACGACACGGTTATCTCTTCCGTGTGACCTGATTATAAAACATGCATAACTGTAATTTACTGCAAAGGTTCGCAAATCGGAATTAGTTGGGGAAGTCTCCGCACGAAGTGCGGATTGGTTTTTAGGTCAAGCCTTTTTTCAAAAAGGCTTGTGGGGTGTGCCGTTACGGAACGTAACCTGCACCACTCGGCGCAAAGCGCCACCAAAAGCGTTCAGAGCGCTAAAGGGGTCTGGGGGACGCATCTGACGGAGTCAGACTTGCGCTGCGAAGATGAAACAATGAGTTTTCCCCCAGTTCGTTTTGTGGCTCGACGCCACAAAACGAAAAACAAATTCCTGTTTTCTGCAAAAACAAGCCGTGAAGAAATATCCCCACGGCTTGTTCATTATATCAGCAGCGCTTTTATCACCGCTGCGTCAGGATGCCCGCTGACGTCGTTTCCCTGCGGTAAGTCCGTTGCCTTACGCCGCACGGCATCCATCTATTTCAGCCCTCCGCCCGCCCTAGCATCAGCGCTTGGCGAAGATGCTTCTTATTGCGGAGAATCCGTCGCCGCTGCCACCTGACTGCGTTGCAAACGAAGGCAGCTCACGCTTGGTGTTCTTCAGATGAGGATACTCAGTTACCGCCTTTTCGGCAGCCTCCTCGGGCGAAAGACCAGCCGCAACAAACGCCGCAGCAAGCTTCGCCGCCTCATCCAGCTTGTTCTTGTCAACACCGCACAGCAGCAGCGAAAGCTTGATCTTCGCCTCCGCAAGCGCCGCTATCAGTGCTTCACATTCCGCCACGGCCGCAGCTTCCGTTGCAGATACCGTCTGCACCTCTTCAGATGTGGTGCCCTCCTCTGTCACCTCAGTCTCCTGCGGCAGAATCTCGTTCATTTCTTCGTTCATCCTGTTCATTCCTTTCCATAGTTTTTGCTTCCTCCAGCGTTACGCCGTAGATCTGCGACAGCGCTCTCGCCTTTGAGATAAGTCCAGCTTCAAACAGCTTCAGCGCCTTTTCAATGCGTGATACATCATCCTCCGCAGCACCGTCGGCGAACATTATCGTCGCCTTATCGGAAGCGTCCTCGCTGAGTGCGCCTGACATCTTGCCCAGAATGCAGATGTTCTCCATCACCTGAGCCAGTCCCTGTGCGATCATTCCACGGTAATGCGCCTGTGTTCTGTAGGTACGGCTGTTGCGGCTCACCACCTCAGTAGCCGTCCTGATGCTGCCGTCCTTGTAGGAAAGACTTCCCTCGGAAAGTCCCACCTGCATGCAAAGCAGATCAAGCAGCGCCGAAAGCGCCTCGGTATGCTCCGTCACACGAAGCTCGGCGGTGTTGTCGGTGATCTTAAGCTCCTCGTTGTCCGATACGGACATCGCCTGGAACACCTCGTCGTTCACATCGAAATAGCGCCTGATATCGCCGTTCTCGTCATACTCGCCACGCACGGCGTAATATGGAACGATGATGCGCTTCTTGCCCAGCACGAACTCACGGGCAAGGCTGTCGAACACAAGGTCGATGCTCTTCAGCGTATCCTCAGAAGCCGCAAACACCGAAGCACCCAGCGGAGCAGTCTTGCCGCTGCAGGCTCTGAAGTACACGAACAGCGGATCGCTCATACCCTTGATGACGCTCTGCTCGGAAAGCCCATCCAGAACATCCTTCAGCTTGCAGGAAGCGCCGTTCTCATCATAAAGCTTGTTGGTGATGGTAAGCTTATCGCCGCAAAGCTCCTGCGTTTCGGCAAGGGTGTAGCTCCTGCCGTGTTCGGTCAGCTTTGGTGCGAATGCGCCGCTCTTTATGCCGCTGTTATCCCAGCGTGTGGGAACGAA
>JAZSEG010000096.1:0-5782 GCA_045531575.1 Oscillospiraceae bacterium
AAAGCATTGTCGATACCCCTGTCCGTCAGCTTTCTCTCGGTCAGCGTATGAGGGGCGATCTTGCAGCGGCAATGCTTCATTCACCTGATATACTGTTTCTTGATGAGCCTACAATCGGACTTGACGTTGACGCAAAGCACGCAATCAGAAAATTCATCAAACAGATAAACGAAACACGAAAGACAACGATAATCCTCACAACTCACGATCTTGGCGATATTCAGGAACTTTGCAAGAGAATAATCATAATCAACAAGGGCGTTGTAATAGAGGATGGCTCCCTTGACGAGATAGCCGACCGCATTGCTCCGTATCGTCAGCTTGTTATTGATTTTTACTCCGAGCAGAACATCACTCACCCCAAGGCTGAGATAATCAAGACCGAGGGTGCAAGGACGGTCTACCGCTTCATGAAGAGCGATGTCACCGCCGCAAAGCTTATCGAGGATATCGGCAAGCAGGCGAAGATCAAGGATATTCGGCTTGAAGAGGCGAATATCGATGATATAATCAGAGTCGCTTATGGCGGAACGGTTGCTGATTAAGCGGAAATGAACGGATCAGAGGATAACGGAGCATATATGAAAACACTGTTGAAGAAGCATTATGACCTCACCGTTTTGGCAACAGAAAAAACATCAGTCGGTGCAGGTTCGGATACATATTTTGCAACCTGTACAAACGGAAAATATGTAGTGAAATTTCCGTCTGTAAGCGAGATAAACAATCCCGAAGCAGAGCCGAAGCTGTGTGATTTCCTGCTTGAAAACGGTATTAACGTCTGCCGATTTATAAAGAACAATGACGGTGCATATATTACCGCTGACGAAAACGGACGTATCTTTCACGTTCAGGAATTTATTGACGGCACGCTTTATGAATGGAATACCGCACCCGAATGGCTGCTGACGGACAGTGCGGAAACGCTCGGCAGGATACACGCAGCGCTGAAAGAATACAAGGGACTTCCCACCGGTATCGGTGCAGAGTTCTTTAAGTATATGACGTCCGAAAATGCCTTGCGGTCATACGAAAACACGCTTGAAACCGCACGAAAGAACGGTGACACCGAAATTGAAAGCGACCTGCTTTACAGGATAGAGCTTATGAAGCGTTTCCCGAGGTACGGCTTTGATTTAAGTAAGCTGACCTGTTCGGCAACTCACGGCGATTATTTCATCAGTCAGCTTATCTGCGGCGAGGGCAGGATAAACGCTGTTATCGACTGGACTACTGCCTGCGTACATCCTGTTGTGTGGGAAATTATGCGTTCGTATGTTTATGCCGCACCCGAATGTGCAGAGGGTGAGATCAACATTGACAGGCTTATGGATTATTTCAGAAGCTATTGCAGATCTGCAAAGCTGAACAGCTATGATCTGCAGAATGCGGCAAAGCTGTTCTACTATCAGATAGCGGTGTGCGATTATTATAACCAGTATTATACATCGACCGCTGATAACCGTGAAATATATCTGCGGCAGGCGGTGCTTTCAACACGGCTTATGAAGTGGTTTGAAAAGAATATTGATGAGGTTGAGATACATATCGCAGAAAGCTGAGGTGATGAGCAGTGTCAATGTGGAATCCATGGCGGGGCTGCAGAAAATGCAGTGAAGGCTGTCTGCACTGCTACATACATAAGGGTGACGCTAAGCGTGGAGTTGATACGTCAGAGATCGTAAAAACAAAGGATCTCGCAAAGCCTGTGGAGCGCCTGAAAAACGGTAATTATAAGATGAAATCGGGCATTGTCTACACCTGCTTTTCCACCGATTTTCTCATCGAAGAAGCGGACGAGTGGCGCAAAGAGTGCTGGCAGATGATAAGAGAGCGGCAGGACTGCTCGTTCCTGTTCCTTACAAAGCGTATCGACAGATTTATGGATTGTATCCCAGAGGACTGGGGCGAGGGCTACGAAAATGTAGTGGTGTGCTGTACTGTCGAAAACCAGAAAAATGCCGACTATAAGCTAGGGATTTTCAGCGGACTTCCCATAAAGCATAAGTGCATAACAGCCCAGCCCTTGCTTGAACTGATAGATATTGAAAAGTATCTTGACGGTATCGAGCTTGTGGTGGTGGGCGGCGAATCTGACTACAATGCAAGACCCCTCCACTATTCGTGGGTGCTTGATATACGGGAGCAGTGTATCAGAAAAAACGTGTCCTTTGAATTCAGGCAGTGTGGAACGCATTTTATAAAGGACGGAAAGCAGTATAAATTGCAGACAAAGGACTTATGCTCGCAGGCGAAAAAGGCGGGGATAGATTTTAAGAGAAAGAATATATGTCTTGAGGATAAACAATGAATACAGATATGAAAAAATACGGTCTTAATGACCGCTTTAAAGCTCTTTCGACAATGTACGAGGCTCTGTCAGCAGGCAGAGTTATATCGCAGGAAAAGGGCCTATACAAGATAGTCACCGAAAACGGTGAACAGCTTGCAGAGGTTTCGGGTAAATTCCGTTACAACGCAAAAACGGTGTCCGATTTTCCTGCTGTGGGCGATTTCGTTATGGTGGATACCAACGAAAACGGCGGAAACGCTGTTATACACCACGTTCTTGACCGTAAGAGCTGCTTTACACGAAAGGCGGCAGGCACGGACAGGCAGGAGCAGGTGGTAGCGGCAAATATCGACACGCTGTTTCTGTGCATGGCGCTGAATAACGACTACAATCTGCGCAGAATGGAGCGTTATCTCTCGGTCGCATGGGACAGCGGTGCAAGCCCTGTAATCGTGCTGACAAAATCCGACCTGTGCGAGGACGTTCAGGGCAGAGTGCGCGAGATAGAGGCTATTGCGATCGGCGTGGATATCGTTGTTACTACGGCAATGGATAAGGACGGCTACGAAAAGCTTCTGCCGTATATCACAGAGGGCAGGACAGTCGCTTTTATCGGCTCGTCGGGTGTGGGAAAATCCACGCTTATCAACCGTCTTATGGGCGAGGAGCTGCTGGAAACAAACGGACTTCGCAACGACGACAAGGGCCGCCACACCACAACACACAGGGAATTGCTTCTGCTCCCCGAGGGCGGCATGGTCATCGATACTCCAGGCATGCGAGAGCTTGCCATGTGGGATTCCGCCGAGGGTGTTGACCGCACATTCTCCGATATAGAGGAGCTTGCGGCGCAGTGTAAGTTTAGCAACTGCACCCACACGGGAGAAAAGGGCTGCGCAGTATGTGCTGCGATAGAAAGCGGCGAGCTTTCAGAGGAGCGTCTTATCTCCTACAACAAGCTGAAGTCTGAGCTTGCCTATGCCGAGGACAGCGAGAGCTACCTTGCCGCAAAGCAGCGCAAGTTCAAGGAGATCGCGAAGTATAACAAATCAAATCGCAAGAGGTGAAACAGCAAAAATAGTCGAGAAATAATTGTTCCTTTGCGGTAGAATATAACCACAGGGAGGCGATAAGATGAATGACCAGATACTGGCAGTACAGCGTATGCAGGACTACATAGAAGCGCATATCGACGAAGAAATAACCATGGCGGAATTATCAAGAACAGCGCTGTTTTCGCCCTGGTATTCCTACCGTATCTTCAAAGCACAGACAGGACTCACTCCTGCCGATTATATTCGCAGGCTACGGTTGTCAAGGTCAGCTTTGAAGCTTAAAAACGAAGCCTGCAAAATTGCGGATATTGCATTTGAGATGGGCTTTGGAAGCGTTGACGGGTATCAGAGAGCGTTTCTGCGAGAGTTCGGCTGTAATCCTAAGGAATATGCAAAAGCTCCTGTTCCGATAACTCTGTTCGTCCCCTACGGTGTAAAATTCAGAGAACTGCGAAAGGAAGAATCGACTATGGAAAATGTAAGAAACGTATTTGTTCAGCAGATACACAAGCCTGCACGAAAGGTCATCATCAGGCGTGGCAGAAAGGCAGAGGACTACTTTGCATACTGCGAGGAGGTCGGCTGTGACGTGTGGGGTATGCTTATGAGCATGGACTCCCTGTGCGGCGAGCCTGTGTGCCTGTGCCTTACGGAGAAGTACAGAAAGCCCGATACATCGGTCTATGTTCAGGGTGTGGAGGTGCCTGCTGATTTCAGCGGCGCAATTCCCGAGGGATTTGACGTGCTCGACCTGCCCGAATGCGACTATCTGATGTTTCAGGGCGAGCCGTTTGAGGAAGAGGATTACTGCGAGGCTATAATGGCTGTTCAGCAGTCTATGGAAAAATACGAGCCGTCGGTGATAGGCTTCAGGTGGAACGACAACGAGCCGAGGATCCAGCTTGAACCGATAGGCAAGCGTGGATATATCGAGCTTAAAGCGGTAAGACGCTGAGATCGCAATATATGAGAACAGGAAAGGGAGAATTGTTATGATAAGAAAGCTGCAGAAAGGCGATATACCCACCTGTGCAGAGATCCTCTGTGCTGTATATAATAACGAAATGTGGCAGTGCCGCTGGACGATTCATTTGAGATATTAAAGAAAAAGTATGAATAAACAACATCGGCGGAGTGAAATATCTCAGCCGATCTTTACTTGACTTTATCCGAAATCTTTAGTAGAATATAAGCATAGCTTCTCACAGGAGGATAACGAAATGTCTGTAATATACGATCTCAATTCGGACTGGAGCTTTGCAAGGCTTCCGCAGGAGGACGGCTCAGCGAGCCTGACAGTGCATAAGTCGGATTTCAACGATACACTCTGGGAGAGAGTAACGCTCCCTCATACATGGAATGACAAGGATGGCTCAAGTGGCAGGACAGGTGTCTGTCAGGGCGGCGAGAATTATTACAGAGGTCTTGCGTGCTACCGCAATAGATTTGTTTGCGACTGCTCCGACAAGCGTGCTTTTATCGAGTTCGGGGCGGCAAATACCGTTGCAGAGGTGTTTGTGAACGACAGCTTTGTCGGCAGGCACGAGGGCGGATACTCAGCTTTCAGATTTGACATAACTGAATTTGTGAGCGAGGGCGAGAATGTTATTACAGTAAAGGTGGATAATTCCCCGACTAACTACATCGCACCGATAACCGATCAGGGCGATTTCACAAAAATGGGCGGTCTTTATCGTGGAGTTAAGCTGATACTCACCGAAAATGCACATATCGATCTGCTGGATTACGGCTCCTCTGGAGTGTATGTAACGCCGAAAAACATTACCTCCGACAATGCACAGGCTGATATCCTTGTTAAGCTTGCGAATGACGGAGATACGGAAAGAACGCTCACCGTTACCGCAGAGATACTTGACGCAGCGGGAACTGCTGCTGTGGTCGCACGAGAGGATATCACGATATCCGCAGACAGCAAGTCGAGCGTTGTGCTGAACACGGATATAACAGCTCCCGTACTGTGGAACGGCAGAAAATGCCCATATCTTTATACCGCAAAGATCACGCTCAGCGAGGGTGGAAATGTCCTCGACAGCAGGGAGCAGACCTTTGGCATACGCACCTATCACATTGACAGGGAGCAGGGCTTTTTCCTGAACGGACAGTACCTTGACCTGCATGGCGTGAACTACCATCAGGACAGCTATGAAAACGGCTGGGCAATGACGGACGAGCAGCGAGAGCGTGACTATAATATGATGCTGGATATGGGCTGTACCTCCGTCAGAATGGCGCATTATCAGCATTGTCAGCACGAATATGATCTCTGCGACAGATACGGAATTACCGTATGGTCGGAGATAGGCATTGTTAATCAGATGTCGCCTGATAATGATACTCTTGCGATAGCTGAGGGCTTCAGAGAAAACGCAAAGCAGCAGCTGAAGGAGCTTATCCGTCAGAATTACAACCACCC
>JAZSEG010000235.1:0-7004 GCA_045531575.1 Oscillospiraceae bacterium
TATCTGCAATATAACACAAAGCCTGAGAACACACTGTTCCCAGGCTTTTGATCTTTATCCTTTTAATGCTCTCAGCACTGCCGCAGCGGTGTTCTCGTCCGCTTCGAGAAAATTGACAGGCTCGTTGATGTGCTCGAGATAATGTGCATCGGAGTTGGTTATCATCCTGCACTTCTTGAAGTAAGGATGCTCCTCGCAGACTTGCTCATGATAGCCGATGTGCTTCATTTCAAAGCAGGTGAAGCAGCTCTCCTCAGGCACTGCACCGAGGTTTGCCAGCAGGCTGTTCGCCTTTTTCTCCACATGGGCGGGTATCATCACGCCGCCGTATTTCTCCGTCAGGCCGTGTACGAACTCGAAGCCTATCTGCGTTGCGTTTATCAGCAGGGTGTCTTCCTTGCCGATGATGTTGTCGTCCTCGTCAACGATGAGCTGCTCGCCGAATATCTCGGGCACGTTTGCGATGTCGAGATACTGCGTGCGCACATAGCTGCCGAAATCCATTGCCTTTTCCAACTCGTCAAACAGGCAGAGAACGTGGACTTCTTCCTCGGTGGTAAGCTCCATTCCGAACAGTGCCGTGATCCCGTAAGCCTTAGCGAGCTTCTCCACGGCAGGGCAGTTGAGGCAGGAGCAGTGGTCGGTGACAGCTATCACATCCAGCTGCTTCAGCATCGCCATGCCCACAATGTTTGATGGGAGCATATCGTTATCGCCGCAAGGTGAAAGGCAGGAGTGAATGTGGAGATCGTAACTCAGCTTCATTTTACCGATTCAAGGAGCGTGACAGCAGCATCTATGATGGGGTGCTCTGTGGCGAATACAGTAACGCCCTGCTGCTTTGCCTTTTCGAGAGCAGGCTCGTCAAGGTCTGCGCCCTCGCAAAGTATTATGCAGGCGCAGTCCGCCAGCACTGATACTGCGATGGTGTTTACATTGCCCATTACGGTGAACCATGCGCAGCCGCTGCTTGCTCTGCTCATTGCAAAGCTGAGCAGGTCGCAGGCAAAGGGTTTTGTGATGGCGGTATCATCATTTCCACCGTCGTTTATCAGCTTGAACAGGTCTTTTGCTTTCAGGTCGCTTATAGTCATTTCTGTTCCTTTCCGGAATCGTCGTTTCCGTTGTTTTTATTCTCCTCGGGAGTTCTTTGATATTTACCGTAATTGAAGTATTCCTTCAGCACGAAGATACAGTCTGTAACGGCAGCGTCGCCTCTCACGATGTCCTCTGCAAGGGTCTTGCAGGTAGGCGCACCGCAGGAGCCGCAGTCAAGGCCTGGAAGCTCGTTGCACAGAGCCTCCACCTGCTGCATCTTGTTGAAGCTTTCGGCAAAGGTGTTGCCGAGCTTGAACACGGGCTTGTATTCGATAGGCTTCTGGAAGAATGCGTTGTCGAGATATCTACCGTTCATGTGGTTTCTCGCCACGGGAAGATACTTGCACAGCTTCTTCAGCTTTGCCTGAGCCACATAGGGATTCTCTACAGTGAGAACTCCGCCCACACAGCCGCCGCTGCAGGCACCGAGCTCTATGAAATCAAGATCTGTGAACTTCTGATCCTCCAGATCCTCCAGCACACGGATGACGTTCTCGATGCCGTCCGCTGCGAGGTAGCTGTCCGTCAGCAGACCGCCTGCCTCGCCGCCGTTGTTGCCCCAGCCTACGCCTATCCTGCCCGAGCGGACGTAGTCCACCTCGAAGTCGTCGTAGCTCATGTGAGGCAGCAGTTTCGGATACACATCCTTGATAGCGACCACCGCGTCCACCTCGGTGCGGTCGTTGCCGATAACATCCTTGCACGCTGTTACCTTTGCAGGGCAGGGGGAGATGAAGATTATGCCGATCTTGTCAGACGGCAGACCTGTTTTCTTCATGGCTCTTTCTCTTGCGATGGATGCTGCGATATCAACAGGAGCGTTTATCGGCAGCAGATGTGATATGAGATTCGGGAAGCGCACTCTGATAAGTCTCACTACCGTGGGACAGGCGGTGCTTATGAACGGTTTGTCCTCCTGATGCTCCTCCACATATCGTCTTGACATTTCGGAGACCATCTCGGCAGCGGCGCTCACCTCATACACGTCGTCAAAGCCAATGTTTATCAGCGCTCTCAGGATGATGTTTGCATCGTCCACGTTGTTGAACTGTCCGTAGAGCGACGGTGCGGGAAGAGCCACGGTGTATTCGTAGTTCTTCAGCACATCCAGGCTGTCATAAGTGGCTTTCTTTGCGTGATGGGGGCATATCCTGATACATTCGCCGCAGTCGATGCAGAATTCCTTCTTGATGACTGCCTTGCCGTTATGTACACGGATAGCCTGTGTAGGGCAGCGCTTGATGCAGTTTATGCAGCCCTTGCACAGGTCGCTGTCAAGATGGACAGAATGGTAGAATTCTTCCATTGTTATCCACCTCCGTTGGTGTTACTTGATGTATACTTTCATGGTGACGGTGGTACCCACGCCGATCTCGGTCTGGATATCCATTTCGTCGCTGTATTTCTTCATATTGGGCAGACCCATACCTGCGCCGAAGCCGAGGGTACGGATATTGTCGGGAGCAGTGGAGAAGCCCGCCTGCATAGCCTGCTCGATATTCTTGATACCGGGGCCCTTATCGGCAAGTATCATGGTGATGCAGTCGGTGCTGATCTCAACAGTGATGGTACCTCCGTTTGCGTGGATGACCATGTTGATCTCGCCCTCGTACATGGAGATCGCTACTTTTCTGATGACATCGGGGGGAACGTTCATCATCTTCAGCTTGCTCTTTACGCTGCTGGAAGCCTCGCCCGCCCTTGTGAAATCGTCATCCGAGACATTATATGTAAGTATGATGGAGTCGCTCAATTGATATCACCTCCACGCAGTCCATGGTCATAGAGCATTCCGCAGGCATTGAACATGCGGTGCTTTGTGGAGAGCAGGGGAATACCTCTTTCCTTTGCAAGCTCCAGCATGTTTTCGTCGGGTTGCTTGCCTCTTACGAAAACGATGCAGATTATATCCATCATTTCGGCTGTTCTTACCACCTGAGGGTTGCACAGACCTGTCAGAAGAACGGACTGGTTCTTCACGAAAGCCAGTACGTCGCTCATCATATCGGAGCCGCAGGCGGTGTGTACCTCGTGGGAGATGTTCTCTTCGCAGCATAGTACGTCTGCATGGAGAATTTCGCTGATTTCCTTGATCGTCATAAAATCATCCTTTCGGTAAGTAGAGTTTGCCATATATACAATTAAAATTATAACATAACAAGAAGAATAAGTAAAGTTCAAAAATACCGAAACTTTTTGTGCAAAACGCACAAAGCAATATCTCTAACTGCATAAAGTGAGGTTTGTACAGAAACGGTATGGTGGTTTTGTTGAAATTTGACAAAAAATAAACAATAATTTGTGTGATATCATGGGTAGCATTTTTAGAACGTTTGTGATATACTTAATGTATATACCGCTTACTGTAAGGTAGACTCGGCGGTTAATACAAGGAGGTTCTATAATGGGTTCCACAAAAACATCATCCGTGCCCTTCAATGGCACCGCGGAGCAGAAGGAAGCTCTGCTTGCTATGATCGAAGAGCACAAAGGTCAGGAAGGCGCTCTCATGCCCATCCTGCAGAAGGCACAGGATATCTATGGCTATCTTCCCATCGAAGTTCAGACCATGATCTCCGAAGCAACAGGCATCCCCATGGAGAAGATCTATGGCGTTGTAACATTCTATGCACAGTTCTCCCTCAATCCCAAGGGCAAGTACAAGATCTCTGTTTGTCTTGGTACAGCTTGCTACGTTAAGGGTTCCGGCGACCTGTACAACAAGCTTATGGAAAAGCTCGGTATCGAAGGCGGTGGCTGCACACCCGATGGTAAGTTCTCTCTCGAGGCTTGCCGCTGCATCGGCGCTTGCGGTCTGGCTCCCGTTCTCACCATCAATGAGGATGTTTACGGTAAGCTGACTGTAGATGATATCGATGATATACTGGCGAAGTACGCTGACTGATCATGCTGCCGGAAATATCACTGAACATACTTGATGTTGCGCAGAATTCCATCAGCGCAGGCGCAGCCCTCACCGAGATAACGGTGGATATCGACAGCAAGGCGGACACGCTTACTGTCTGCATCAACGATAACGGCTGCGGAATGAATGAAGAGCAGGTGAAGGCGGTCACTGATCCGTTCTACACCACCCGCAAGACCAGAAAGATCGGTCTCGGAGTGCCGTTTTTCAAGACGGCTGCGGAAAATACCGGCGGCAGCTTCACGATCACATCTGAAGTGGGCGTCGGCACAAAGGTGAAGGCAGTGTTCGGCCTTTCACATATCGACAGGATGCCTCTCGGCGATATGACTTTCACTGTACATACGCTGGTGACGCTGAACTGCGATATCGATTTCCTCTACCGCTACTCGGTGGACGGAAAGAGCTTCACTCTTGATACAAGAGAGTTCAGGGAGATACTGGGCGGCGTGCCGTTCAATGTTCCCGAGGTCTCTGATTACATCAAGTCTTACCTCACGGAGAATTCCGCTGAAGTGAATGACGGCAAGATTTTTTAAAATCATCCATGAAAGGAAAAATTATTTATGAAGACTCTTGAAGAATTAATGGCTATCCGCAATAAGATGGCAGGTCAGATCAACCTCAGAGCTGAGGATGGCGACGCAATAAGAGTTGTTGTAGGTATGGCTACCTGCGGTATCGCTGCAGGCGCAAGACCTGTTCTCACAGCTTTTTCTGACGGCGTTCAGGAGAAGGGCCTGAAGAACGTTATGGTTACTCAGACAGGCTGCATCGGTCTGTGCCAGTTCGAGCCTATCGTTGAAGTACACGAGCCCGGCAAGGAAAAGGTTACATACATCAAGATGACAGCTGAGAAGGCTGCTGAAGTTATCGAGCAGCACCTCATCGGCGGCGATGTTGTTACCAAGTACACCATCAGCACTGAATTAAAGTAATATCGAAAGGAAAATTCTAATATGTATCGTTCACAAGTTTTAATCTGCGGTGGTACAGGCTGTACTTCTTCGGGCAGCATGAAGATCGCAGACAAGCTCGAAGAAGAGATCAAGAAGAACGGTCTGGCTGATGAAGTAAAGGTCGTTAGAACAGGCTGCTTCGGTCTTTGCGCACTCGGTCCCATCATGATCGTTTACCCCGAGGGAACATTCTATTCGATGGTTAACATCGACGATATTCCCGAGATCGTTGAGGAGCACCTCCTCAAGGGTCGTGTAGTTACCCGTCTCGTATACGATGAGACCAAGGCTGAAAATGAGATCAAGTCCCTCAATGAGACTAACTTCTATAAGAAGCAGATGCGTGTAGCTCTGAGAAACTGCGGCGTTATCAACCCCGAGAACATCGAGGAGTACATCGCTGTTGACGGTTACCAGGCTCTGTACAAGGTACTTAAGGAAATGACTCCCGATGACGTTATCAAGACCATTCTTGATTCCGGTCTGCGTGGACGTGGCGGCGGCGGATTCCCCACAGGCCGCAAGTGGCAGCTCGCTAAGGATCTCGTTAAGGACGCAGATCAGAAGTATGTTGCCTGCAATGCGGACGAGGGCGACCCCGGTGCATTCATGGACCGTTCCGTTCTTGAGGGCGATCCCCACGTTGTAATCGAGGCTATGGCTATCGCAGGTTACGCTATCGGCGCTACTCAGGGTTACGTTTACGTTCGTGCTGAGTACCCCATCGCTGTAAACCGTCTGCAGATCGCTATCAACCAGGCCAGAGAGATGGGCCTGCTGGGCAAGAACATCTTCGACAGCGGCTTTGATTTCGACCTCGACATCCGTCTGGGCGCAGGTGCGTTCGTATGTGGTGAGGAGACCGCTCTGATGACCTCTATCGAGGGTAACAGAGGTGAGCCTCGTCCTCGTCCTCCTTTCCCTGCAGAGAAGGGTCTGTACGGCAAGCCCACAGTCCTCAACAACGTTGAGACTTATGCAAACATTCCTCAGATCATCCTGAAGGGCGCTGACTGGTTCAACTCCTTCGGTACTGAGAAGTCCAAGGGTACAAAGGTATTCGCTCTCGGCGGTAAGATCAACAACACAGGTCTGGTTGAGATCCCCATGGGTACAACACTCCGTGAAGTTGTATTTGAGATCGGCGGCGGCATTCCTAACGGCAAGCAGTTCAAGGCTGCTCAGACAGGTGGTCCTTCCGGTGGATGTATCCCTGCAGAGCATCTCGATATCCCGATCGATTACGATAACCTCATCGCTATCGGCTCCATGATGGGCTCCGGCGGTCTGATCGTAATGGACGAGGACAACTGTATGGTAGATATCGCTAAGTTCTTCCTCGAGTTCACCGTTGACGAGTCCTGCGGTAAGTGTACTCCTTGCCGTATCGGTACAAAGCGTATGTACGAGATGCTGGAGAAGATCACTTCCGGTAAGGCTACTATGGAAGATCTGGACGAGCTGGAGAAGCTGTGCTACTACATCAAGGACAATGCACTCTGCGGTCTCGGTCAGACTGCTCCCAACCCCGTTCTTTCCACACTGAAGTTCTTCAAGGATGAGTATATCGCTCACGTTCAGGACAAGAAGTGTCCTGCCGGCGTATGTAAGGATCTGCTGCAGTTCAGCATCATCAAGGATAGCTGCTTCGGCTGCGGCGTATGTGCTAAGAAGTGTCCTGCAGATGCTATCACAAGAACAGATTACATAGCTCCCGGCAAGAAGCTGGCTGCATTTGAGATCGATACCAACAAGTGCGTGAAGTGCGGTGCTTGTATCGATACATGTAAGTTCAAGGCTATCGTAAAGGGCTAATGAAAGGAAGGAACAGTTAATTATGGTTAATATTAAGATCAACGGTATTGACTGCCAGGCTCCCAAGGGTTCTACCATTCTGGAAGCTTGCCGTCTTGCCGGTATCAGAATTCCTACCCTCTGCTACCTCAAGGACATCAACGCTATCGGCGCCTGCCGTATCTGCGTTGTTGTGGTCAAGGGGGCAAGAAGCCTCGTTGCATCCT
>JAZSEG010000029.1:0-6070 GCA_045531575.1 Oscillospiraceae bacterium
ATACCACAATTTAACGCTTTTCAAGAACGCATTGGTTGAATATCAATCAACTGGGTGCGACACTGTGTCGCACCTCTTCCATTTTAATGAATACTAACAATTTTATCTTTCATCAATTTTCACTAGCTTTGAACACAACTCAACACCACCCGAGCCGATACAACATCGGCTCTTTTTTTATGCAAAATTGGTGGCAACAGGGTGGCAAATCGCTGTTTTTGAGCGTTTGCGGAGAGGAGCGAATTCTGAGAATGGCTTAACCAAGCCATTTGTAAGAGGTCGGATTTTGGTGGTTAACTGGCTTATCTGCCCCAAGAACGCACCTGTTGCAGTCTCCAAGACAGATAACGTGAAGATCATCTCCCCTGAGGTGAACCAGTTTGCGGATGCATGGGATGTGGACTACCGCAAGTACCACGACCTGTTCGTGCCTGAGAACAAGAAGGCTGCCATCGCAGTTTCCGTGGCTGAGTAATTCCCGCTTGCGGGCGGGTGGGTGTGGATTTTATGAAAGGAGAACGCTATGATCATTACTGCAGATGAATACCGCAGCATGGGCTTTTCCTGCGATGACGATGAGCTGCTTGAAAGCTGCCTGATGCGTGCTGAGTATACGCTTTCGGGACTTACAGAAGGTCGTATCCTCAATGCGCTTGCCGCAGGCGGCATGGCTTGCGAATATGCTAAGCAGGCTGCAGCGTTTCAGACCTGCAAGCTTGTGAAGCAGGAACAGCAGATAGCCGCTGTGGCAGGTGGCTCTGAAAAGGTGACTATCGGCGACTTTTCCTATTCCGTAAGCACTGACAGCGTCGCTGCCGATGCTTCTGGCGCCGAGTCTGTGTACGATCTGAGCATGCAGGCAGTGCGTATGCTGAAAGCCGCAGGCTGCCTTTTCGGCGGCAGGGAGGTGCTGCGATGACCATTCAGCCGATACCTTTTTCGCTGCTGAACGATGTGGTCACTCTGCATGAGCCGACCAAAGACGGTGGCTACAGAACTCGCAAGATAGAATACGTCCGTGTGGTGCCGAACAGCGAGATAACCGATCGTTCCGCAGTGAATGTCAGGGATGTTTCTGAGATTACGGTATACTATGATTGTGCGAATTCCAGTCCCAGAGGCGTACGCTTTCAGGCAGGAATGCTGCTGCAGTATAACGGCAGCAGCTATGAGATAATCCGTGCAGAGACATTTGCGGGCGAGCGTCCGCACCACATACGCATCACTGCAAGAAAAGTCTGATATCATACCGCCGTACAGCAAAGGCTTGCGGCGGTATTTCTGAAAAAGGAGGAGATCATGTCCGAAAAGGAAAAGCGCAGCGTGCTGCAGAAGAACAATGCGGGCATCGCTGCAAAGGAAGACAGCTACCGCCTTGCGAAGCTGCTGCGTGCAGGCAACAGGGAGCTTGCCAGACAGCTGAACACAAAAAAGATCAGGCGTGAGCGTTAGGAGGAAGCTTATGACGATATATATCAACGACATTCCCTTTGACAAGGTGACGGTGTTTTCCGCTGACAGGGAGACACGCCGCACCGAAATAAACTACAACACGCAGGGCGATATGCTCATCGACCTTGTGAACAGAAAATACAGACTGAAGGTGGTCTTCGGGCTGCTTACCGAAAACGAGCTTTGCGAGCTGCGTGAGCTTACAAAGGAGATCTTCGTTACGGTGAGATTCCCTGCGCCCGAGGGTGAGACGGAAGCAGAGTTCCATGTCGTGAACGAGCCTGCACCTGCCATTACCGAGGTGAACGGCGTGCGCATGTACGGCGGCACGGAGCTTATCTTCCTGCAGAAATGAGGTGAGATGCAATGGTAGAGGTTTCCGAAAAATTCAGGAAGCTGGCGCTGGATAACGGCAGACACGTTTACTGCCGCATCATTGCGGATGGTGTGGAATTTCTTGATGACAGGCTGATGGAATTCAGCTTTGATGATGTTACGCATCCCGACTGGTTTACCGTCGGAACGGCCTGCGCCAACCGCTTTCACTTCAAAGCACGGTATTCGGGGGAGCTTTCCGCAGGCGCAGAGGTGCGTCCCTACATCAGCTTTGACAATGAGGAGTGGTGTCCGCTGGGAGTGTTCTATATCTCTCGACGCTATGTGCGCGGCAATACCGTCAGCGTCACCGCATACGACAGGATGTACAGCCTTGACATGGAATTCAGCTACGAAGGCATGCTTCCCACCACATCCGATGCGCTCATTGCTGAGATATGCACGGCGCACGGACTGCAGCTTGCTTCGGATATAGGCTCGCATGAGATAACCTGCATTCCCGGGCTGTGCACCGTGCGTGATATGCTGGGATATATTGCGGCGCTTGACCGTGCCTGCGCAAAGATAGACCGTTACGGCAATCTTGTGTTCAGGAGCGTATCCTTCAATGCCACATCCGAGCATATTGCGGACAAGAACTGCATGGATATCCGCCGCAACCTGACCCGTTCGGTGGTCACCTGTCTGAAATGCGAGACCGAAACGGAGCTTCTTATCTCAGGCGCAGGTGCGGAGATATCCACGCTGGAGCTTTATGATCCGCTTATGACGCAGAAGCAGCTGGATCAGATGTATTCGATGTTCAAGCCCTTCGGCTTTTATGGAGCGGATGTGGAGATGCAGGGTCTGCCGTATCTTGAATCGGGAGAGGGTACATATCTTCTGGACGGTGCCATGGCTTATCCGATAGTGATAAGTGAGATAGAGTTCTTCTATGACGGAGCGCTCACGGCGGTGCTTTATTCCCGCAACAAGACAAACGTGGAGGCGCTTGTTTATGAGGATGATCTGGAGGAAACGCTGAAGAAGCTTAAACAGATGCTTAGCGTCACAGCCTTCAAGTATGTGAACGAGCAGCAGATCGCCATCGGCACTGAGCCTGTCACTGCGGCAGAGTTCCTGTTCCGGACGAACGGCGAGGGCTTTGCACAGCTGGATGTGAATATCAGCCTGTCGCAGAGTACCGCAAACTTTACGGCGTATAAGATATATGTAAACGGCGTTGAGGCGGATCGCAGCATAATTCATGTGCCTGAGGATGTCAGCAGGACGATGGTGCATATCCATCATCTGGAGCAGTACCTGAAGGCGGGCGAAAACAAGATCACTGTGACCGTGCAGACGGGCAGCGGCGAGGCTTATATCCTGCCGAAGGCGATGCTGGCGGCGCTGGTGGTGCATGGCATGGGCGGCATATCCGACGGCCTGCGTGACAGGCTCGCCATTGCCGAGAAGCTTTCGCCCGTGAATGCAGCGGCACTGAACGTAAGCTTTGCAGCCATCACAGACAGCGCAGATATTCAGTGAAAGGAGCAACTATGAAAGGAAAAGCAACACTTGTCCTCGCTGACGCAAAGACAGGCGAGGTGATACGCAGGGTGGAGGAGGAGAACCTCGTCACCGATGCGATAACGAATATTTTCAATCCCCCTCATTACATGCTGATGCACAATATTAATTACAGCAAGCTGTTCACCACGGGACTTCCTATCTGGGAGGATCTTATGGGAGGCATAATGCTGCTTGGCAATAACGTTCCCGAGAAGGCGGACAGCTTCATGCTGGGTACGGATACTGTTCCTGTGGCGACGGCAGGCGGAGAATATGTCGGCACCAGTGCAACGAGAGGAACGCTGAATGTGAACGAGAGCTTTGCACTGGATAACGGCTACCGCTTCACATGGGATTTCGGCACGGATGTGGCAAACGGCACGATAAAGTGCGTCGGACTTACCTCGAAGGAGTTCGGCGATACGGGCTTTATGTCTGACGGAAGTAAATACGGCAGCTTTGCAGTGATGCCTTACAATGTCGGTGCTACGGGAGTGCATCCTGACGATGCTTTTGAATACGGACAGGGTCAGTATATCGGCACATTCGAGCCGCTGACGCATCTGTTTGCGGAGCTTGATACTGACGGCAACCTTGTGCTACGCCGCTACCGCAGTGTGGATCCGTCGGCTATCGGCATAAATTCCACAACGGGACTTTCCGAGCTTTCCGAGCCTATATCAGTAAAGACTGTCACACCGCCGATAGAACTGGAATACGATCACGAGTTCTTTCTCGATACGGACAGCATGACGGTGCAGTATTTTGCGGAGCCTGTAAACAACGGCGACGGCACCATGAATATATCGTACTGCGTGCTTGATATTGCAACGCTCAGCTTTATCAAGTCGTTCACCTGCACCATACCGAAATTCACCTATACAAAGCATGCGGCATGGAAGGATCATCTGTATTTTGCGACAAGCGGCGGCATACTGTGCTATACCACAGGCGGCACGCTGGTGAGTACGCTGGAATATGAGGATGTCACCCCGCCCTTCTTCTTCGTATATAACGGCTGCCTTATGGCGGATTACGGAAGCGATGTGGTGTGCCTTTCGTGGAATGGCGGTCCGCATAAGATGTACTACAATTCTTATGTGTTCCCGACCTACAGCGTAGACGTCAAGGCGCCCTATATCACAGCAGCAAGACGCTATGACCACGGTGCGGGATGGAGTACTTCGGCAAAGGCAAAGGCGATGTTCTATATCATCAGCTCCTATATGGCTACGATAAACAACCTCTCCGAACCCCTCGAAAAGACCTCCGCTCACACCCTGAAGATAATATACGATATCACAAACTAAATACCGCCCCTCGCGTTTTCGTGAGGGGCGGCGTTCTATCTGCTTTCAAAATGGCAGCAGCGGCTGTTTTCGCTGCTGATGCGTGAGATGTCATCCAGCGTGCATATTCCGTCGTTCTGCCAGCGGCAGTTTTCGCTGCAGTTTACGATATTCATAGGCATCCTCCATTTGTGGAATGTGAATATGTTGCGCTGTCAGCGTGTGATTATGCGAAGCGGAGACATCCAATTTTTTTCATGGAAGATGACGTTTTCCGCAGTGCGGGCAGAGCGGTATATTCAGACCGTGCCTGTTACTCTCAGCACGGAAACGCCGGGTGTGACGCTCCATGCGCCTGTTTCGGGATCCTGAGTGTAGGTCGCCGCAGGAACGGTGATCTCGCCGATGTTTGTTCTGAAAAGACCTGTCGCTTCGTTGTAGGTGTAGTCGGCAGGCTCTGTCCATGTTGCTCCGTTGAAGGTGACGGAGGTGATGTCCAGGATGGGGTCGAAAAGGTCGGTGACAACAGCGTTATCCGTTGCAACGATCGGAGTCGTACCGAAGTTCTGGATGGTGAAGGTGTAGGTCAGCTCGCCGTTGGGAGCGATTACCTCGGGGGAGAGGCTCTTTGTGATGGTGAGAGCAGCGTCGCAATCAGCGGTGACTGTTTCCTCAGCGGTGACCGAGACAGCAGGGCGGGATGCGGTGACGGTCGCAGTGTTGGTGATCTCGCCGCCACATCTCGGATCTGCAAACTCGGTAACGGTGGTCTCGTACACGATGACCGCATTGCCGCCTGCAGGGATGGTGATGCCGCTGATGACGAGGGAAGGATCTGCTTCAGCTTCGGGAGCCGCCTGTACGACGCCGTTTATCAGAAGCCTTACGGAACCCTCGGTGTATTCGAGGGGAGTGAGCGTCATGCCGTTGAATTCGTATGCGCCGAGATCGTCCGTTACAGTAACTCCCGTGAGAGCTGCTGCGCCAGTGTTCACGATGCTTACGATATAGGTCACGGTATCGCCTGCGGTGTAGGTGTCGGTAACGGCGGTCTTGGATACTGTAAGCGCCTCGAGGATCTCGCCTGTTACGATATTTGAATTGGTGACGGTGTCGTTGTAGGACAGCGTCGCCTGATTATAGAAGATTGCCATGTTTGTTCCTCCTTGAATTATTGGGAGCGTGTGCTCCGTTATATTCTATGCGGAAGGTGCATATAGGGTGCGAATGTCAGTTTTGTCCTGTTTGGTGTCGCTTTTGTGGTTGAAAGTGCGCTTTGCCTATGGTATGATATAGATACCAAAACTACTTTCTTTCTGTAATATATGAGGTGACATTATGGCTAATCCTTATCTTCCCAGATGGGAGTACATCCCCGACGGCGTGCCGAGAGTTTTCGGAGACAGGATATATGTTTACTACTCTCATGGCAGAGTTGTTTC
>JAZSEG010000033.1:0-17168 GCA_045531575.1 Oscillospiraceae bacterium
GGTAACATTGCTGGTGTTCGTTGCGTCGGCGGTGGTGTCGCTGCTGTATCACATCATCCTTACGGTGAACGCCATCGTGGGAGACGGCAGCTTCATGGATCTTCTGTGGAGCGCTGTATACTGCATCGCCCTTGAAGCAGTGGTGTTCTGGAACGGCATCATCAGCGTGTATCTCACATCCGTTCAGCTGGGAATAAAGCAGCGTGTGATAGGCGCACTCTGCGGCATGATACCTGTAGTGAACCTGATAGCTCTTGCCGGCATAATCCGCTCCACGTTGGGCGAAGTGCTGTTTGAGAGCGAAAAGGAGCAGCTTGATATCGTAAGAGAGGATAAGCAGATATGCAAGACGAAGTATCCGCTGCTTATGGTGCATGGCGTGTTTTTCAGGGATTCCGCAAAGTTCAATTACTGGGGACGTGTTCCTGCGGCACTGGAGAAGAACGGTGCTGTGATATATTACGGCGAGCATGAGTCGGCGTCCTCGGTGGTGGCAAGCGCAGAGGAGCTCAGCGTGCGCATAAGGGAGATAGTTCAGCAGACAGGCTGCGAAAAGGTGAACATCATTGCCCACTCGAAAGGCGGACTGGACTGCCGCTATGCGATAGCTAAAATGGATGTGGCGCAGTATGTGGCGTCGCTCACCACAATTAATACGCCGCACCGTGGCTGTTTGTTTGCAGATCATCTGTTGCATACCATCGCTCCCGAGATACAGAACGGCGTTGCCAATACATACAACTCCACGCTGAGAAAGCTCGGCGATAAGGCGCCTGATTTCCTGACAGCGGTGGGAGATCTCACAGCCGAATCCTGCGAGAGGCTGAACGCAGAGATAGGCGATGCTCCAGAGGGCATCTTCTGCCAGAGTACAGGCTCGGTGCTGAAGCGTGCAAAGGACGGACAGTTCCCGCTGAACTTCTCTTACGGCATCGTAAAGCAGCATGACGGTCCGAATGACGGACTCGCCAGTGAAAAAGCCTTTGCATGGGGCGAGCGGTATACGCTGCTTACCACAGGCGCATCAAACGGTATCTCCCACGGCGATATGATAGATCTCAACCGCCGCAATGTGGAGGGCTTTGATGTCCGTGAGTTCTATGTACAGCTGGTAAGCGATCTGAAACGCAGGGGCCTGTAAGAGCAGTGCGGTAAATGAACTGTTTTGGTGAATTAAGATGCGTGCATCTGATTCGATATACACAAATCTGTGAGAGGAAGGTAAATAATATGGGCTTTTTTGATAAGCTGAGTAAAGAAATTGCGCTTAATTCGGAGAAAAAGAAGACTCTCAAGAGGCATGATGCAACTACTGAGAGGAACAGAAGCTATATTGATACTTTGGCTAGTCGTGCAAAAGCAGGTCTTGACAGCGGCGACTACAGAAGTACTGCTGAAAACTTCACAAAAATGTTGGCTATGGGTGTAACGGAGCGTAGCCGTGCATATGGCAGGGATCGTATAAGCGATGCTAAGAACCATACTCAGGTAGAAGCCTTTGATTTTATGACTCGTGCTGCCAACAAAGCAGGACATGAAGGTACCAAACGTATTAAATTTGATAAGAAATAATTAGGTGATCGTATTGCCTGTAAGAAAACGCCTGAGAAGTAACCTTCCCAGGCGTTGTTTTATGCTTTTTTCCTGAACACGAACACCTTGCTGAGAACGTAATTCAGCACCAGCACTACGATGTTTGATACCACCTTTGCGGCGAATTCGTAAACACCGTTCTGAATGCCTGTGAGATCCACCAGCAGGAACATTATCACAAGATCCACCAGCAGCGTGAACAGCCTTGACAGATAGAACATCACGCATTCACGCAGGATACCTGCCTTTTTCGCACCGCTCTGAAATACGAAGATGCGGTTGGTGACGAATGCAAACGTCACCGAGCATATCCATGATAGGATAACTGGCAAGGCGGTGTTGCTCTCCGTGCCGAATGCGGCGGTGATGTTGAATATCCACCGCAGCCATGCGGGAACAGCGTTCTCGTCGGGGAATATCCACCTGAACAGGTAATATGTCACGAACGAGATGACCGTCGTACACACGCCGAAGATGATGTACATTATTATCTCACGGTGTTTTGTGAACAGCGCTTTTCTGCCCTCGGCGGACTTTAGCTGCTTCAGCGCTTCACCGATATCTATGCCTTTTACAGTAATGCCGAAGCACCTCCTTTTTTTACATCCGTCGCACGGGCGTATAGCGGCTTATATCCTCGACCTTTAAGGTGTCGAAGAAATGCATGAAGATGCGTGAACATTCATCTTCATTGCAGACTTTTTCCACAAGCTTTGTCTGAGTTCCCTCACCGATACCAAGCTGTACGTCTATCCCCTCGGGGATGCGGCACGCCTGCACGAATCTCACGCCGTCGTACACGGGAGCAGACACGGAGAGCGTCACGAACTGGTTTTCATCCTCGAACATCTGCTGCAGCATGTCCACCAGCAGTTCAAAATCAACTTCACCCGAGCCGTTCTGATTCTCTGCATACCTCGCCACATCGGGAAGATGCTCAGGCAGGTTTGCCCGTCCGATAGATACGTTTTCTGTTTCAGGCTCTTTCCCGCCGAAAAGCTTCTTGAAAAATCCGATCATGCTCTTGTTACCTTGAGGAGTCTCGCACCGTGGCACGCAACTATTGCAGACACGCTGTCAGTCACCTTGCCGAGAGCCTCGCCGCTCCATACGTCTGTAACCGTAAAGTCAGCGGAGAAGGGCAGCGCCGCAGTGATCTCGAACTCGTCATCGCCGCAGTTGAACAGAGCAACGTAATAGCTCTTGCCATCATTGTGAGATGTAAACCACGCTATCTGCTCGCTGCCGTCCACTGTCTTTCTGAACAGCGGATGCGCGGAGTGGGTGTTGTTCAGCACCTCGATAAGCTCTGCGTTTGTGAGCAGGCTCATGGTGAAGTCATCGAATTTTGTCATCTCGCCGCCTATCATGAGGGGAGAACGCATCATGCACCACAGGGTCATCATGGTCATCTGCTCATCCTCGGTGAACTTTGTGCGGATGTCGGGGTCGTAATCCTGCAGGATAGCGCCGATGGGGAGCATATCGCAGTCGGGCCAGTGGCCTGCACCTGCGTGGATGCACCACTTCTCCGCGCGGTCGAACATATTGTAGAGCAGTTCCCACTGATCCCAGAAATCGTCCGTGATGCGCCACATATTGGAGACTTCCTTGTACAGCTCCGCACGCTCTATCTGAGCAGGGCCGGGGGAGAGGGAAAGCACCATATCTCTTCCGCAGGAGCGGATGGACTCGCTCACCATTAAAAGCTCGCTCTCCTCATGGGGAAGCTCGCGGCAGATATCGTCTATCTTGATGAAATCAACGCCCCACTGAGCGTACAGCTCGAACAGGCTGTCGTAGTAGGCTCTTGCTCCGTCCTTTTCGGGATCGACACCGTACATGTCGGTGTTCCACTGGCAGATGGAGGAGGTCTTTGCTATCTGACGAGCGGTCTTGTCTGTGCCCTTGATGGCGGTGTTCTGATGCACAGCCTGACGAGGAATACCACGCATGATGTGGATGCCGAACTTCAGACCGAGGGAGTGAACATACTCCGCAAGCGGCGCAAAGCCCTTGCCGCCTGCCGCTGAGGGGAAACGGTTCTCCGCAGGGATAAGGCGGGAATATTCATCCATGCAAAGCTCGGTGAAGGGGTGGTATTCGTGGTTGGTTGCGGTAGGCTGCGACCACTGGATGTCCACAACGATGTATTCCCAGCCGTACTGCTTCAGGTGCTTCGCCATGAACTCGGCGTTGCCTCTTACTGTTGCTTCGTTGACTGCAGGGCCGTAGCAGTCCCAGCTGTTCCAGCCCATAGGCGGTGTTCTTGCGATCATGTTATTATTCTCCTTTTGTATTGATAAGCTCTTCTCTGAGAGCAAAAATGTTCTGTTCTATCCTGTCGATGATGGTGTTGAATACCTCATCGCTCTGACCTGTCGGGTCGTCAAGGCCCCAGTTGCGGTTCTCCTTGCCCATAACGAAAGGACACACCACATTGCATCCCATGGAGATATAGATATCCGCCTCGGGAATATCGGACATCAGCTTTGAATACTGCTCCTTTTCCATGTCGATGCCAAAGCGCTGCTTTACAAGGCGCACGGCATCCTGATTTATCTGCGGCTTTGTCTCGGTGCCTGCGGAAAACACATCGCAGATATCCGAAAGGTGCTTTTTGCCGAGGGCCTCGGCTATCTGACTGCGGCAGGAATTATGTACGCATATAAACGCAATCTTTTTTCTATCCATGGAACGGACACCTCTCTTTGATGCACTGATTATTCTTATCGGAACGTGTGCAGCGTATATCGTGAAGCTCCATGCTAACGCCGAGACGCTCCCTCGCAAAGGCAACGGCTTCGGTTATAGCGAGGTAGGAATCTCTCTTGCAGCAGCGGGGCCCGCCTGTTTCGCTTATCCTGCCCAGCGCCCGTGAGGTCATGAGATTTGACATGCCCCATTCCTCCTGTGCAAGCGGTGAAGAGCCTGTCGCTATCGACACGAACATTCCTGCGCTTACTCCTGCACCGCAGGCACCCCAGAATCCGCAGGCGCCGCCCGGCACCTGCGTGCCACGTCTGTACATCTCCTGCAGAGCCTTTTCAAGCGCGATATCGCCGCCTGCGTTGCGGTAAGCCGTAAGCAGAGCCGCTCCAACCATCACATGATGTTCGGGGCCGTGCATGTGGCAGAATGGCAGCGACATAAGCTGCTCCAGTATCTGAACAGGGTCACGGCTGTCGGAGGAAAGGCAGACGCCGAATATGCTGTCCATACCCGCGGTGTGGCAGCGGTCGCACACAAAATGCCCCTTTACGCAGTGCGTGTGAGAGGATACCTTTGCGCCGCATATCCCGCACTGCATCTCCTCAGCTTCGGAGAGATACTCCAGCGGACTTTTACAGATGATACATTCTTCGTTCATAAGTTCTCCTTTTTATATAGGTGTGATATAATTCTACCACATTGCAGGTAATATTTCAACACCTTTCGTGACAAAGTTGTTGAATTCCTGTCGCAAATATGCTATACTGAAAACATCGGAAATACCGAATGGTTGAGCGGATATGGTCTAATGCCTTATGACTTTTCATTGGTGGAGCGATATAAAAAATCATTTGCATATTGAAATAATCCTATGGATGTGGTATACTGTATGTGTTATGTTATTCCATGTTGTTTTTAACGATATAAGGCGAAATTTGTCGAAAATAGCAGAATTATGGCGCTTGAGCTGTAGTTAAAGATCTTGCTTTTGGAGGTATATATGGAAGGTATCAGGGTTTTGTTTTCCAATTTCAGTTTTTGGGATGGGTTGATCTTTTTTGTGGTTTTGGTTGAGGTCGTGGTGCTTATTTATTATTTCCGATCTGTTAAAAAACTGGAAAAGGCTCTGGATCCCGCTAAATGTACAGGCTGCATGTCAAAG
The DNA here is from genome assembly GCA_045531575.1 of Oscillospiraceae bacterium. Classification (GTDB taxonomy): domain Bacteria; phylum Bacillota; class Clostridia; order Oscillospirales; family Ruminococcaceae; genus CAG-115. Next base: position 5,468 of record JAZSEG010000033.1, read on the forward strand.
AAGGCACAGATGGAGAAAGAGGAGCAGCAGAGAAAGGAGCATAAGGTAAAGGAATCGCTTGAACGTGCTATCAAGGTGTCGTATTTCTATGACGATATCGTATCGCTGTTCACCATATTTGGCATCCTTGGCACTGTAATGGCGCTATTGCCTATGGTAGGCACTGAAAATATGCAGAGCAACTTTACGGTTGCGCTTACCACTACAGCATGGGGCATCATTTTTTCTATTATTTTCAAGATCCTCGGGGTGCCTGTATCGGCAAGCCTCGATATATGCCACGAGGATGCCAATAAATATCTGGAACGCGAATACATTCACGATGAAATGTCTAATAGGTAAAAAATTATGAAGAGAAGGAAGAACCCCATTGAACTGACCTCGCTTCTGGATGTGATACTGATATTGATGTTCGTGGTGATGGTTCAGAACACAAAAATGTTCGAGAAGGCTACATCTGCCCATGATGATACATATCAGAGCTACGCCGAGCTACAGCAGGAGTATGAGGAGCTGAAGAAAAAATACGACAGCTTATCTGATGAGCTGAAGGATGCGCTTGCAAAACTGGATGAGGGCGAGTTGGATGAGCTGCTTGCAAGGCTTGAAAAGGCTGAAAACAAAGCGGATGCACTGTCGCATGTAAACGAGGTGGTGAAGGTCATCAATATCAGCCTCACCAACAGTGCCAGCGGTGCTGTTCAGTATCTGGAATATGGATATGCGGATTCCGAGGCTTCGGTGTATGAATTCAGTTCCGCCGATGAACGCAATGTGGTGATGGACAGATTGACTGTTACGCTCGACAAATGGGTTACGGAATCGCTGCAGCAGGATGATGCGATGGTATATATCGTATTTTCGTATGATAAGGATGAGGTCTATTTTACGGACAGGATCAAGGTGCAGAATATCATCGATAAAATAGAGGATAACGACAGAAGCGGCAGAGTACGCTGTAAGGTATCCCTGGCTGATACCGAGACTGAAGGATAAATAGTAACAAGAGGGAGGAAATGTTATGAAGGCTGTTATTGCAATTATTGTGGTGCTTATTATCATTGGAGGTGTCGTTTTTCTGGTGACTAATTTCGGAAAAGGCGGCTGGGGCTTCGGAATCGGCTGCGGTAATGGTAATGGCAACGGATCAGGTGAGGGCAGCGGAGTTGAATCCGTATCTGCAGGAGAGGTCGTTTCTGCGGATGATATATCAGATGATGAAGCTGTTACGATCGATGTGGAGTCTGCCGAGACAAATGAAGTCAGCACCAGGGCAGTGATCGAAATAAGAGAAACCGATATATATTTTAATGATGTTCTTTGCGATGATATATCCGCTTTGGAAGAAATGATCTTAGCAAGCAGATCGGAGTTCACCGAATATGAATTCCGTTATGACAGAGCCATCGAAACTGTTTATGATGGTGTTAACAATCTGCTTGGGCGTCTTCAGGATTCGCTTGGGATCGTGGTTGAATATAGCGAAGAGTGATTCAGGCAGTTGAGAATAGCTTCAAAAAATTATTTCAAATAAAGTGAAAGTTTTCTCAAAAACCCCTTTACAAACGGAAATTAATGTGTTATAATACCTATGTTGTGCTATGCACGGCCATACCGTTTTCATGGAGCGAGGATAAACACCAGTCCCGCCGCTATGATGACGGAATAAAAATTTTATGAGGTGTTACTATGTTAAGAAAAGAAGAAAAGGCACAGGTAATCGAGGCTAACCGCCTTGCAGACAACGACACAGGTTCTCCTGAGGTTCAGATCGCAATTCTCACCAAGAGAATCAACGACCTGACTGAGCACATCAAGGTTCATCAGAAGGATCACCACTCCAGACGTGGTCTGCTGAAGATGGTAGGTAAGAGAAGAAACCTCCTCAACTATCTGCAGAAGAAGGACATCGAGCGTTACAGAGCGATCATCGCTAAGCTCGGCATCCGTAAGTAATTGCGTCGAAAAGGGCAGGTCTGCTACAGTTCTGCCCTTTTTCAATTACTTTATCACGCTAAAGGTACGCAGGGGTTAGCATTAAACCGAGCGTTCGGCTGAAGTCGGTCGTTGGGTTTAATTGCTAAAACTGCGGACCTTTTATGAAGAAGTTATTTTTATGAAAGGAAATTAAAAAGATGTTTGAGAATTACAGAGTTTTCAAAACCATGTTCGCTGGCCGTGAGCTCACCGTTGAGACAGGCAAGGTATGCGGACTCGCAAACGGCTCCTGCTGGGTAAAGTACGGCGAGACCGTTGTTATGGTCAACGTAACTGCTTCCGCTAAGCCCCGTGACGGCGTTGATTTCTTCCCCTTAGCCGTTGATTACGAGGAGAGACTTTACTCCGTTGGCAAGATCCCCGGCGGCTTCCTGAAGAGAGAGGGCCGTCCTTCCGAAAAGGCTATCCTTACCTCCCGTGTGGTTGACCGTCCTATGCGTCCTCTGTTCCCCAAGGACATGAGAAACGACGTTGCTATCACAATGACAGTTCTGGCTGTTGATCCCGACGCATCCCCCGAGATCCTCGGCATGATCGGTGCGTCCATCGCAGTTTCCATCTCTGATATCCCCTGGAACGGCCCTATCGGCGGCGTTTCCGTAGGTCTGGTTGACGGCGAGATCGTTATGATGCCCACTCTCGAGCAGAGAGCTAAGACAGACCTCACACTGACAGTTGCATCCTCCGAGCATAAGGTAGTTATGATCGAGGCAGGCGCTAACGAGGTTCCCGATGAGAAGATGATCGAGGCTATCATGGCAGGTCACAAGGAGATCACCACAAGCCTTATCCCCTTCATCAAGGACATCCAGGCTCAGATCGGCAAGCCCAAGTTTGCTTTCGAGTCCCAGGAAGTTGACCACGATATGTTCGACGCTATCTCTGATTTCGCTATCGAGCGCGTAAGATATGCTCTCGATACCGATGACAAGAACATCCGTGAGGAGCGTCTTGCACCTATCGTTGACGATATCCACGCTAAGTTCGATGAGGTATATCCCGAGAAGATCGGCATGATCGACGAGTGCATCTACAAGCTGCAGAAGTTCGTAGTTCGCCGCTGGCTGCTGGACGAGGGTAAGCGTGTTGACGGCAGACGTATGGACGAGATCCGTCCCCTCGCTGCTGAGGTAGGCGTTCTTCCCAGAGTTCACGGCTCGGGTCTGTTCACAAGAGGTCAGACACAGGTTATGACCATCGCTACACTGGGTCCCGTAAGCGATTCCCAGAAGCTCGAGGGTCTTGACGAGGAAGACGGCAAGCGCTATATGCACCACTACAACTTCCCCGCATACTCCGTTGGCGAGACAAAGGCAAGCAGAGGCCCCGGCAGACGTGAGATCGGTCACGGCGCACTGGCTGAGCGTGCTCTCGTTCCCGTAATTCCCTCCGTTGAGGAGTTCCCCTATGCTATCCGTCTCGTATCCGAGGTGCTTTCCTCCAACGGTTCCACATCTCAGGGTTCTATCTGCGGCTCCACACTCGCACTGATCGACGCAGGTGTTCCGATCAAGAAGCCCGTTGCAGGTATCTCCTGCGGTCTTATCACCGAGGGCGACAGATGGGATACAATGATCGATATCCAGGGCGTTGAGGACTTCTTCGGCGACATGGACTTCAAGGTAGCAGGTACACACGACGGTATCACAGCTATCCAGATGGACCTGAAGATCGACGGTCTTACACCTGAGATCATCCGTCAGGCTATCGAGACAACTCACACCGCTCGTAACTACATCCTTGACGAGATCATGCTGAAGGCTATTCCCGAGCCTCGCAAGGAAGTTGGCAAGTATGCTCCCAAGATGGTTGGCACCAAGGTTCCCGTTGACAAGATCGCTGAGGTTATCGGTAAGGGCGGCAAGATCATCCAGAAGCTCAGCGCAGACTTCGAGTGCAAGATCGACATCGATGATGAGGGTAACGTATTCATCTGCGGTCAGGATCTCGAGAAGGCTAATGCCTGCGTTCAGGTCATCGGCACTATCGTTAATCCTCCCGAGATCGGCGCTATCTACAAGGGCAAGGTCGTTCGCATCATGAACTTCGGCGCATTCGTAGAGATCGCTCCCGGCAAGGACGGCATGGTGCACATCTCCAAGCTCGAGAACAGACGTGTTGAGAAGGTCGAGGACGTTGTTTCCATCGGCGATGAGATCATCGTTAAGGTTATGGAGATCGACCAGCAGGGCAGGATCAACCTCTCCCGCAAGGACGCTCTTGCAGATATTGAGGCTAAGAGAGCTGCTCAGAACAACGCTTGATTATAAAACCGCAAGGCTCCGTCAGAAATGGCGGAGCTTTTTTGCGTGTCGTGATCTATGTTGACGTCAAAGCGCCCCGAAATTTATACACTTGCGCCGCAAAATTTGATGAAAATCAATAAAATGAAGCGCTCCCCCTTGAAATTTGCAGGAGGTTGTGCTATACTATACTAGTATTGTTATGTGTAGATATCAACATCTTAACGATTTGACAGGAGGACATTATCATGGCAGATATACAGACAATGTACGAGCTGTGGCTGGAAAAGGCAGTTGCAGATCCCGACCTCATCGCAGAGCTTACAAGCGTTGCAAATGATGAAGAAGCAAAGAACGATCGTTTCTACCGTGAGCTGGAGTTCGGCACAGGCGGTCTGCGTGGCGTTATCGGCGCAGGCACCAACAGAATGAATGTTTACACCGTAAGCAAGGCAACACAGGGTCTTGCTGAGTACATCCTCGAGAACGGCGTTACAAAGCGTGTTGCGCTTTCCTATGACAGCCGCATCAAGTCCGATTACTTTGCAAAGTGCACCGCTGGCGTGCTTGCAGCAAACGGCATCGAGGTACACATATATAAAGAGCTGATGCCCACACCCATGCTTTCCTGGGCAGTAAGAGCGCTTCAGTGCGGCGCAGGCGTTATGGTAACAGCGTCCCACAACCCCGCTAAGTACAACGGCTACAAGGTATACGGTGCTGACGGCTGCCAGGTTACTCTTGAAGCTGCTGAGATCATCCTCGGCAAGATCAATAATATCGATGTTTTCGACGGCGTTAAGTCCATGGATTTCGATAAGGCAGTTGCTGACGGTCTTGTAAAGTTCATTGAGGACAGCGTTATCGATGAATATATCGCAAAGGTGAAGGAGCAGGGTCTGCATACAGATCTCGTTGCCGACAGTGGTCTGAAGGTGGTTTACACACCTCTCAACGGCACAGGCAACAAGCCCGTTCGCCGCATTCTCGCTGAGATCGGCGTTAAGGATGTTGTAGTAGTTCCCGAGCAGGAGAATCCCGACGGAAACTTCCCCACCTGTCCTTTCCCGAATCCCGAGATCCGTGAGGCTCTGCAGTACGGTCTGAATCTCTGTGCTGTTGAGAAGCCTGACCTGCTGCTGGCTCCCGACCCCGACTGTGACCGTGTAGGTATCGCAGTTCCCGACGGAGACGACTACGCTCTGTTCACAGGTAACGAGGTAGGCGCACTGCTGCTGGAATACATCTGCAAGGAGAGACTTGCTCTCGGCACAATGCCCAAGGATCCCGTTGCTGTCAAGACAATAGTTACAACCGATATCACCAAGGCTATCTGCGCTAAGTACGGCGTAGAGCTGCGTGAGGTGCTTACAGGCTTCAAGTTCATCGGCGAGCAGATCGGCTGGCTGGAGGAAAAGGGCGAGGAGCAGCGCTATATCTTCGGCTTCGAGGAGAGCTACGGTTACCTTGCAGGCGGCTATGTCCGTGATAAGGACGCTGTTGTGGCTTCCATGCTCATCTGCGAGATGGCTGCGTTCTACCGCACAAAGGGCATCTCCCTTATCGAGGCACGCAAGAAGATGTATGAGGAGTACGGCGTATACTTCAACAAGCTGGAGAACTTCACCTGCGAGGGTGCAAGCGGTATGCAGCGCATGAAGGAGATCATGACAGGTCTGCGTGAGAATGCTCCTGCAACTATCGGCGACGTTAAGGTGCTGGCAGTTGCTGACTATGCGGCTTCCACAAAGAAGAACGCTGACGGTTCCGTTGAGACTCTGACACTGCCAAAGTCCGATGTTATCACATTCTATCTTGAGGATGACGCAAGCGTTATCATCAGACCCTCCGGTACAGAGCCTAAGATCAAGGTATATTACACCACAAAGGGTGCTGATAATGCCGCTGCAACAGCTCTGCAGAGCGCACTTTCCGCTGATTTCACAAAAATTCTCGGATTTTAAGAAAAAAATTTAAAAAACCTATTGCATTTTTGAAAAAAGTGTGGTATAATTACAACTTGTAATGATTAAATATAATTACGGATTGAGGTGACATACATGAAGGAAGGAATCCATCCCGCATACGAAGCTGCTACAATCAGATGTGCATGCGGTAACGAGATCGTAACACGCTCCACAAAGGGTGATATCAGAGTAGAGATCTGCTCTAAGTGCCACCCCTTCTTCACTGGTAAGCAGAAGCTGGTTGATACAGGCGGACGTGTAGACAGATTCAAGAAGCGTTACAACATGGGCAAGTAATTTTATTAATTGCAGTATAAACTAAAATTCACGCATAATTGATTGTGCGTGAATTTTTGTTTCTATGAGGTGTATATATGATCGACGATATTGTTACGGTAACAGTAGACCGTCCGCTCGGCAGCTATCATCCCAATCATCCCGATATGTACTATCCCGTGAATTACGGCTATATTAAAGGTACCATGGCTCCCGATGGCGAGGAGCAGGATGCCTATATCCTCGGCGTGGATGAACCTGTAAGAGAGTATATAGGCAGAATTATAGCTATCATCCGCCGCTTTGACGATGTGGAGGAGAAGTGGGTAGTCGCGCCTGAGGGCGTTTCCTTCACGAAAGAGGAGATAGCGGAGTATGTGCGGTTTCAGGAGCGGTATTTTCAGTCGGAGATTATTTGCGGCTAACATAATGGAAGTCAAGTAAGAATAATGGATAAAAAGGCATTTATTAAATATCTTGCAGCGCTGCTGCTTTTTGGACTGAACGGTATAGTCGCAAGTCATATACCGTTGAGCAGTTATGAGATAGTTTTTCTGCGAACACTCATTGGTAGTGCCCTCTTAGCGGTTTTGTTTCTGCTTGGAAAGGGCAGATTTCATGTTAAGGAATATAAAAAAGACACTGTTTTTATAATGCTGTCGGGCATTGCTATGGGAACGAGCTGGATGTTTTTGTATGAAGCGTATCAGCAGATCGGCGTAAGTCTTGCATCGCTGTTGTACTACTGTGGTCCTGTGATTGTCATGATACTGTCGCCGCTCATTTTTCACGAGAAGTTAACTGCCCCGAAGCTGGTGGGCTTTGCAATCGTGCTTGTGGGTATCGTTCTGGTAAACGGCAATGCTGCAGCAGGCGGCGTTGCTCCTTGGGGGCTGTTCTGCGGCGCTATGTCAGCAGTGATGTATTTCTTTATGGTCACGCTCAACAAGCAGTCGAAGAATATCAGTGGTATGGAAAACTCTGTAATACAGCTTGCAGTGAGTTTTGTTACAGTCGCAGTATTTATGCTGGTAAAGCAGGGGCTGTATATCGAAGTGCCAACAGCTTCATGGATATGGATTTTGATACTCGGTGTAGTTAATACAGGTATCGGCTGCTATCTGTTTTTTTCGCCTCTTTCCAAGTTACCGGTGCAGACGGTGGCAGTCTGCGGCTATCTTGAGCCGCTTTCGGCGGTGATATTTGCGGCAATTCTGCTTGGAGAAGAGATGTCCTTGATACAGTTGGTTGGTGCTGTATGTATCATCGGCGGTGCGATGATAGGCGAGCTTGTACGAACGAAAGCAGCTTAAATAATTAGGAGGTACCCATGGAATACAAGACCATCGCTAAGCCCTGCGAGGCGAAATTTATCGAAAAAAAGTCCGAGTTCATAGGCTACCTCTGTCCCGTGCAGACCGAGGAGCAGGCTATCGCATTCATAGAGCAGATACGCGCAATGCACCGCAAGGCAACACACAACTGCTATGCCTATATCCTGCGTGACAACAACACTGCCCGCCATTCAGACGACGGCGAGCCGGGAGGTACCGCAGGTGTGCCGATATACGAGGTGCTGCGCAAGGAGGGGCTGACGGACGTCTGCTGTGTGGTGACGAGATATTTCGGCGGCATAATGCTTGGCGCAGGTGGACTTGTCCGAGCTTACACAAAGGGCGCAAAGGACGCTGTGGACGCCGCTCAGATAAAGTGCATGGCGGCAGCGGAGCAGCTTATCGTTACGGTTGATTATGGTCTGTACGGCAGAATGGCGCAGATATTTCTTGATTTTGATGCAAGGGTTGAGAATGAGGAGTTCGCCGACAACGTGAAGATAACCCTCTGCATCCGTGAGGAGAGCGCAGAAAAGCTGCGTGAAAAGCTTATCGACACCTGCAATGGTAATATCTCTATTGAAACTGCACAAAAACTGAATTTTGATTTTGCATAAAAGTAACAAATCTTCTGCTGCAAAAAAGGTTTACAGAGGTCGAATTCTGTATATAATATTAGATGGATATTTTGCGAGCAATATGTGAAAGGGGAAACGGAATGCTGCCCAGAGAACGCATCATGGAGAACGAAAAGCTTACCTTAAGCGAATACGCCTGTAAGTCTGCGGACAGCAAGGGCAGGGCAGTGCCTGAAAAGCCCTGTGATTTCCGCACGGATTTCCAGCGTGACCGTGACAGGATAATCCACTGCAATGCATTCCGCCGCCTGAAGCATAAGACTCAGGTGTTCCTGATTCCCCATTCCGATCACTATCGCACACGACTTACCCATACGCTTGAGGTGAATCAGATATCCCGCACGGTCTCCTGTGCGCTGGGTCTTAATGAGGATCTCACCGAGGCTATCGCACTGGGACATGATCTCGGCCACACACCATTTGGCCACGATGGAGAGCGTGTGCTGGCAAGGCTTCTGCCGAACGGTTTTGCTCACAATTTTCAGGGCAAGCGAGTGGTGGAGGTCATCGAAAAGGATGGCAAGGGACTTAATCTCACCGCAGAGGTAATTGACGGCATAGTCGGTCATACCTTTACGGGTCAGGCGCCGCTGCCTGCCACAAGAGAGGGCATGGTCGTGCGCTATTGCGACAAGATTGCCTACATCAATCACGATATCGAGGACGCCATTCGTGGCGGTGTTATAAAAGAAAGCGATCTGCCCGAATTCCCTGTAAAGGTGTTGGGCAATACAAAGTCTATGAGGATAGCTTCCCTTGTGCGTTCCCTTGTGGAGCATGGCGCGGAGCATATCGGCATGGACGATGAGGTGCAGAAGGCTCATGATGAGCTGCGCAACTTCATGTTCGAGCGTGTTTACAGAGCGGATATGACCATCGCAGAGATGGGCAAGGCAAGCTTCATCGTTGAATTCCTGTTCAACTATTTCTGTGAAAACAAGGATAAGCTGCCGCAGCTTTATTTAAGGCTTGCGGAGGAGTACGGTCTGCCTGTGGCGGTGGGAGATTTCATCAGCGGCATGACAGACGATTACGCAGTAAGCCTGTTCAAGGAGATTTGTCTCCCCAAAGGCTGGCTGGGGGTAAGGTAATTTAGTTAGGAGTTAGGAGTGAGGAGTGAGGAATTTCGGTGTGGCTTCGCCACTGATCTGAATTCGGCTGCGCTCCTGAATTAGGCGTTTTTCCATGTTATGACGTAGCTGTCATTGAAATACGTCGCCGTAGGCGACACAAAAACTCCTCACTCCTCACTAACAGAAAGGTGGTTTTTGCATGGCTTTGCCTGATGGGTTTCTGAGAGAGCTCAGGGATAATAACGACATGGTGTCGGTGGCGCAGAGCTATGTGGAGCTTAAGCGTGCGGGACATACATATTCCTGCCGATGTCCGTTCCATTCCGAGAGAACGCCTTCCTTCCATGTTTACCCCGATACACAGAGCTACTACTGCTTCGGCTGCGGAGCAGGCGGCGATGTGGTTACATTTATACGACAGATAGAAAATCTTGACTATATGGAGGCGGTGCGCTTCCTTGCTCAGCGTGCAGGCATGGCTATGCCCGAGGACAGGGACGACGGCTCCGCACGCAAGCGTCAGCGGCTGTATGAGATCAACCGTACTGCAGGGCGCTATTTCCACGAAAACCTTTTCTCTCCCGAGGGGAGGGCGGGCTGGGAATATATCACGGGCAGAGGTCTTACCGAGCATACCATCAGGCGCTTCGGAATAGGCTATGCTCCCGATGATTACCACAAGCTGCACTACTTTATGAAGAGCAAGGGCTTTTCGGAGGACGAGCTTGCAGATGCGGCTCTGCTTGTACGCAACAATAACCGTGTTTATGATAAATTCCGCCATCGTGTGATGTTCCCGATATTCGATACAAGGGGAAATATCATCGCATTCGGCGGTCGTGCGCTTTCGGCTGACGCTCCCGCAAAGTATCTCAACAGCGATGAGACCTTTGTTTTCCAGAAGCGTGAAACGCTGTTTGCGCTGAATTATGCAAAGAATTCCAAGGCGGATTACTTCATACTGTGCGAGGGCTACATGGACGTTATCGCCATGCATCAGGCAGGCTTCAACAGCGCTGTGGCTACTCTCGGCACTGCGATAACGCCAAGTCAGGCAAGGCTTATCGGTCGTATGGGCAAGAGCGAGGTCATCCTCTCCTACGACTCCGACGGCCGCGGTCAGAAGGCGGCTTCCAGGGGCATAAATCTGCTTACCGAGGCAGGCGTCAAGGCCCGTGTGCTGAATATGACAGGCGCAAAGGACCCTGATGAGTTCATTCGCAAATACGGCGCCGAGGCGTTCGCTCACCTGATAGAAAAATCCGGCGGCGCTATCGACTACGAGCTGGGAAAGCTCTCGAACGGTCTGGATCTCATAAATCGTGACGAGGATCGCTCGGCGTATCTGAAAAAAGCGGTGGTGTTCCTTGCGCAGATAAAGAATCTGCTGGACAGGGACGTTTACATCTCCCGCACGGCGGAAACAGCGCGCATTCCTGCCGAAACAGTGCGCTTTGCGGTGAACACCGAGATAAAGCGTCAGAACAAACGCAGTGAGCGTGACGAGTTCAGAAACCTCGTTTCGCCGAGGAATAACGACAAGATCAATCCGCAGTCCGCAAAGCTTCCCCGTGAGGAGAAGGCGGAGCGTGGTATACTCTGCTTCCTCTATCATAATCCGGACAAGCTGGAATATATTGAAAAGCACCTGACAGGCGGATTTGTGACAGAGTTCAACCGCCGTGTCTTTGAATGCATGAAAAGCAGGATCTTCCGCTGTGAGACCCTTGATATTACAGGCTTCAACGAGGAATTTGACGGCGCAGAGATGGGCAGAATAACAGGTATCCTGAATGATTTTGCCGCATTTGCTCACGATATGCAGGCTCTCGGAGACTATATAAAGATATTAAACGAATACTCAGAGAGCGTAAACAATACAAACGCAGGCAGTATGTCCGCTGAGGAGCTGCTTGCATTCGCACAAAAGCAAAAGGAGAAGAAAAACAGATGACAGAGAACACAACTTCCGGTTCTGCGGCACTGAAGGAGCTGCTGAATCACGGTAAGGAGAAGGGAAGCCTCACCACAAAGGAGATAACCGATGTGCTGGAGGAGCTGAACTTCGACGCAGAGCAGATCAATGGTCTTTATGAGGAGCTGGACAACCTCAGCATAAAGATCGTGGATGACTATACGGCGGATCTTGATATTGACAATATCCTGGATTTT
>JAZSEG010000047.1:0-11624 GCA_045531575.1 Oscillospiraceae bacterium
TGACGTGTAACACCACGGAGCAGAGCACCGACGTTGTAACCAGCAACAGCCTCGTCCAGAGTCTTTCTGAACATCTCGAGACCTGTAACAACAGTGGACTTGGGCTCGTCAACGAGACCTGTAATCTCAACTGTGTCGTTAACCTTAACGATACCACGCTCTACACGGCCTGTAGCAACAGTACCACGACCTGTGATGGTCATTGTATCCTCTACGGGCATCAGGAAGGGCAGGTTCTCAGAACGCTCAGGAGCAGGGATGTAGCTGTCAACAGCGTCCATCAGCTCCTTGATGCAAGCATACTCGGGAGCGTTAGGATCTGTGGATGCGCAATCCAGAGCAACCTTAGCAGAACCACGGATTACGGGGATGTCGTCGCCGGGGAACTCGTTCTGGGACAGAACATCACGGATGTCCATCTCTACGAGCTCGAGCAGCTCTTCGTCATCAACGTCATCGCACTTGTTCATGAATACAACGATAGCAGGAACGCCTACCTGACGAGCAAGCAGGATGTGCTCCTTGGTCTGAGCCATAGGGCCATCAGTACCAGCAACTACGAGGATAGCGCCGTCCATCTGAGCAGCACCGGTGATCATGTTCTTGATGTAGTCAGCATGTCCGGGGCAGTCAACGTGAGCATAGTGGCGAGCCTCTGTCTCGTACTCAACGTGAGCAGTGTTGATTGTGATACCACGCTCTCTCTCCTCGGGAGCCTTATCGATCATATCATATGCCTCGAACTTAGCCTTACCGAGCATAGCGAGATACTTTGTGATAGCAGCTGTTGTTGTTGTCTTGCCGTGGTCAACGTGGCCGATTGTACCAATGTTAACGTGGGGCTTCGTGGAATTATACTTTTCCTTTGCCATTGGTTTTATCCTCCTTAAAGGTGAAATTTCAGCTTCCCCCTAACAAAAGGGGGATAGCCATAGTTTAGTGATTATATTGTACCATCATTCCCTGAAAAAATCAAGTGTTTTTCAGAAAAAAGTGGTGATTTTGAGCAATATAGCTAATTAGTCCTTAGCGCGCTTGCTCATGATGCCTTCCGCAATGGACTTGGGAACCTCGATGTAGTGGCTGGGCTGCATTACATAGTTACCACGACCCTGTGTCTTGGAACGCAGATCGTTGGAGTAGCCGAACATCTCGGAAAGCGGAACAGCGGAAGTGATCTGAACTGTACCGTTTGCAGTCTCCTGATTCTGGATCTGACCACGGCGGGAGTTGAGGTCACCGATAACGTTACCGATGTAGTCCTCAGGAACTACAACGTCAACACGCATGATAGGCTCGAGGATTACAGACTTAGCCTTCTTGAGGGCTTCCTTGATAGCCATAGAACCGGCGATCTGGAATGCCATTTCGGAGGAGTCAACCTCGTGGTAAGAACCGTCGTACAGCTCTACCTTAACGTCAACTACGGGGTAGCCTGCCAGTACACCGGCATTGAGAGCACCCTGAATACCCTTGTCAACAGCGGGGATGTATTCCTTGGGAATAGCACCGCCGACAACGGCATTGATGAACTCGTAGCCCTTACCGGACTCGTTAGGCTCAACCTTGATCTTAACGTGACCATACTGACCCTTACCACCGGACTGACGAGCATACTTCATGTCAACATCAGCTGTACCAACGATAGTCTCCTTATAAGCAACCTGAGGAGCACCTACGTTAGCCTCAACCTTGAACTCACGGAGCAGACGGTCAACGATGATCTCCAGGTGAAGCTCACCCATACCGGAGATGATGGTCTGGCCTGTTTCCTGATCGGTGTAGGTTCTGAAGGTAGGATCCTCTTCAGCAAGCTTTGCGAGTGCGAGAGCCATCTTTTCCTGACCAGCCTTTGTCTTGGGCTCGATAGCGAGCGAGATAACGGGCTCGGGGAATTCCATGGACTCGATGATTACAGGGTTGTTCTCATCACAGAGAGTATCACCTGTAGTTGTATTCTTCAGACCAACGGCAGCAGCGATATCACCGCAGAAGCAGCAATCGATATCCTGTCTGGAGTTAGCGTGCATCTGAAGGATACGACCCATACGCTCGTTCTTATCCTTTGTAGCATTGAGAACGGTAGCACCAGCCTCAACTACGCCGGAGTAAACTCTGAAGAAGCAGAGCTTACCAACGAAGGGGTCAGTAGCGATCTTGAATGCAAGAGCAGAGAAGGGCTCGTTATCGCCAGCCTTTCTCTCAACTTCCTCGCCTGTATCCGGAACAACGCCCTTGATAGCGGGGATATCGAGAGGAGAGGGCATGTAGTCGATAACTGCGTCGAGCAGCTTCTGTACACCCTTGTTTCTATAGGAAGTACCACATACAACGGGAACGAACTTGTTCTCGATGGTACCCTTTCTGATGGCAGCCTTGATCTCCTCGATGGTGAAATCCTCACCCTCGGTCTCAAAGTATCTCTCCATCAGCTCATCGTCCAGCTCAGCAACCTTCTCGAGGAGGTTACGTCTGTACTCCTGAGCCTTTTCGAGCATGTCTGCAGGAATTTCCTCAACACGCATATCCTTGCCCAGGTCATCGTAGTATACATCGGCGTTCATTTCGATGAGGTCGATGATACCCTTGAAGCCCGCCTCAGCGCCGATAGGCAGCTGGATCGGAACTGCATTACACTTAAGTCTGTCGTGCATCATGCCAACAACGCGGTAGAAGTCAGCACCCATAATGTCCATCTTGTTGATGTATGCCATTCTGGGAACCTTGTAGTTGTCTGCCTGACGCCATACGGTCTCAGACTGAGGCTCTACACCGCCCTTTGCACAAAGAACAGTAACGGAGCCGTCAAGAACTCGCAGGGAACGCTCAACCTCAACAGTGAAGTCAACGTGTCCGGGAGTATCGATAATATTGACTCTGTGCTTCTTCCAGAAAGCTGTAGTAGCAGCGGAGGTGATTGTGATACCTCTTTCCTGCTCCTGAGCCATCCAGTCCATTGTCGCACCGCCATCGTGAGTTTCACCCATCTTGTGGTTTACACCTGTGTAGAACAGGATACGCTCAGTCGTGGTGGTCTTACCTGCGTCAATGTGCGCCATGATACCAATATTACGGGTCATTTCGAGAGTTACGTCTCTTTTCATAAGTTCCTCCGTAATTATCGGATAATGACCGCGGCTTACGCTGCGATCATATCCTTCTGATTCATATTACCACTTGTAGTGAGCAAAAGCCTTGTTAGCTTCAGCCATCTTGTGAGTATCGTCACGCTTCTTGCAGGAGCCGCCCTGACCATTGAGTGCGTCAAGGATCTCGTTTGCAAGGCTTTCCTTCATTGTCTTCTCGTTGCGCTCACGGCTGTACTTGGTGATCCATCTCAGACCGAGAGTGCGTCTTCTTTCGGGGCGAACCTCCATAGGAACCTGGTAGGTTGCACCGCCGACACGGCGAGCCTTAACCTCGAGCTGGGGCATGATGTTCTCCATTGCCTCCTCGAAAGCTTCCAGAGCATCCTTGCCTGTCTTCTCAGCAACGATCTCAAATGCGCCGTATACAATCTTCTGGGCTACGCCCTTCTTTCCGTCGAGCATGATGTTGTTGATAAGTCTTGTTACCAGCTCGGAACCATACATAGGATCCGGCAGAACCTCACGCTTCGGAACATTACCTCTTCTTGGCACTTTACTTCCCTCCTTCATAAAAAATGAAAATCATAGGTACTCGAAAGCATAACTTCCGCCGTCCAAACAGAGGCAATATCTATTGAATAATGCCTTGCCTGACAGCATAACGTTAAGAATTACGCTTTCTTTCCAGCCTTCGGACGCTTTGCACCGTACTTGGAGCGTCCCTGCATTCTCTTGTCAACGCCCTGTGCATCCAGTGTACCACGGATGATGTGGTAACGTACACCAGGGAGGTCCTTAACACGGCCGCCTCTGATGCGGACAACAGAGTGTTCCTCCAGTTTGTGTCCGATACCGGGAATGTAAGCAGTAACTTCAAAGCCGTTGGAAAGTCTTACTCTGGCGATCTTTCTCATAGCAGAGTTAGGCTTCTTAGGGGTGCTTGTACGAACTGCGGTGCAAACGCCTCTCTTCTGAGGAGAAGACTGGTCGATCTGCTGCTTGCGCAGTGTGTTCATACCCTTCTGAAGAGCAGGAGACTTGGACTTCTTTACTGCTACTTCACGTCCCTTGCGGACAAGCTGATTAAAGGTTGGCATTATTTCACCTCCATTAAAATTTCACGGTGATAGTATAACCTTTTTAACAGAAAAATACACCGTTCAAGGCACTATTATTCCTTAAAAAATTACACTCACACGCAATTATATATTTTAAACGAAAAAACGGTGTTTGTCAAGGTTTTTTTCAAAACTTTGTAGCAAACACCGTTTAGTATTTATTGATAGTATTTGTTTTTGTGCATTTTTCCTAAAGCGCATCATAAAGCGCTTTAATGCGCTTTATACTGCTCAGGAAATGCTTAAACTACCTCATCCTCAGCAGGAGCTTCTTCCTCTGTGGAAACAGCTTCCTCTTCAGTCTCATTCTGCACTGCCAGACCTGTACCTGCAGGAATGAGCTTACCGATGATGACATTTTCCTTCAGACCCTGCAGAGGATCTACCTTGCCACGGATAGCGGCGTCAGTGAGAACTCTTGTGGTCTCCTGGAAAGATGCAGCAGACATGAAGCTGTCTGTTGCGAGAGATGCCTTTGTGATACCCAGCAGAACAGGCTCGCTCTCGGGCATTGTGAGTTCCTCACCAGCCTCGATGCGCTGCTTGATGCCGTCGCAGATCTCCACGAACTCGTTCTTGCCAACGATGGAGCCGGGCAGCAGGAAGCTGTCGCCGGGTTCTGTGATGCGGATCTTTCTCATCATCTGGCGTACGATAACCTCGATATGCTTATCGTTGATATCAACACCCTGCAGACGGTAAACCTTCTGTACCTCTGCGATGATGTAGTTCTGAACAGCCTGCTCGCCCTTAACGAGAAGTACGTCGTGGGGATTTACAGAGCCTTCTGTCAGCGGATCGCCTGCAACTACTGTATCGCCGTCGTATACCTTGGGACGGTAACCGAAGGGAACTGCATAAGCTTCCTCAGTGCCATCCTCGGATGTGATTATTGCATGACGGGTCTTCTTGATCTCCTCAAAGCGAACCTTACCGGAGATCTTTGTGATGATAGCCGCATTCTTGGGACGGCGGCTCTCGAACAGCTCCTCAACTCGGGGCAGACCCTGTGTGATATCTTCTGCAGATGCGATACCACCTGTATGGAACGTTCTCATTGTAAGCTGTGTACCGGGCTCACCGATAGACTGTGCCGCGATGATACCAACAGCCTCGCCGATACCGATCAGCTGACCGTTTGCAAGGGATGCACCATAGCAGCGAGCGCAGACACCGTTTCTGAGACCGCATGTCAGAACAGAGCGAACCTTGATGCGCTCAACGCCTGCATTTACGATCTTTGCTGCATCAGCGTCTGTCAGCAGCTTATCCTTAGAGATGATAACGTTGCCGTCATTATCCTTATAATCCTCAGCGAGGAAACGTCCCACAAGACGCTCAGCCAGCTTCTCAACCAGCTCGTTGCCTTCACGGATCTCATATACCTCGATACCGTTATCGGTACCGCAGTCATCCTCACGGATGATAACTTCCTGAGATACATCAACAAGACGTCTTGTCAGGTAACCGGAGTCAGCGGTACGGAGCGCCGTATCTGCCAGGCCCTTACGCGCACCACGGGAAGAGATGAAGTATTCCAGTACGTTCAGACCTTCACGGTAGTTAGCCTTGATAGGCATCTCGATAGTTGCACCGGAAGTATTCGCGATAAGTCCACGCATACCTGCCAGCTGTCTGATCTGGTTGATAGAACCACGGGCACCGGAGTCAGCCATCATAAAGATGTTGTTGTACTGATCGAGGTTATCGGTCAGCGCTCTACCTACATCGTCTGTAGCCTTGTTCCAGATGCTGATGAAGGAGGACTTTCTCTCGTTGTTGGAGATAAAGCCACGAGCAAACTGCTTGTTGATCTTTTCAATCTTCTGCTCTGCTTCCTTCATGATGTCAGCCTTCTGGGGCGGGATCTCAGCATCGCACACAGCAACGGTGATACCGGAGCGTGTGGAGTACTTATAGCCCAGAGCCTTGATCTTATCGGAAACCTGTGCGGTTGTAGCAGTGCCGTGTACCTTCAGGCACTTGTCAATGATCTGACCGAGCTGCTTCTTGCCAACCTTGAAGCCGATCTCGTAATCCAACTGATGCTCGGGATCGGTACGGTCAACGTAGCCGAGATCCTGAGGAATGTGTTCGTTGAAGATAACACGACCGATAGTTGTGTTAACCAGTCTGGAGATCTTTGTATCGCCAAGATCCTTTGTTACACGGATCTTGATCTTAGCGTGAATGGAAATAACGCCGTCCTGATATGCCATGAGCGCTTCGTTAGCGTCACGGAATACCTTGCCCTCGCCCTTCTCGCCATCCTTCTCGATGGTGAGGTAATAGGAACCGAGGACCATATCCTGTGTAGGAACTGCAACAGGGCGTCCATCGGAAGGCTTCAGCAGGTTCTTCGCAGCCAGCATGAGGTTTCTTGCCTCATCCTGAGCCTCTGCGGAAAGGGGCAGATGCACAGCCATCTGGTCGCCGTCGAAGTCAGCGTTGAACGCTGTACAGCAGAGAGGATGCAGCTTGATAGCACGACCCTCGACCAGTACGGGAGAGAATGCCTGAATACCGAGTCTATGCAGTGTAGGCGCACGGTTCAGCAGAACGGGGTGGTCCTTGATAACTCTTTCGAGAGAATCCCATACCTTATCCTCGGCACGCTCAACCATCTTCTTAGCCTGCTTGATATTTGTTGCAGCATTATTTTCTACCAGATCATTCAGAACGAACGGCTTGAACAGCTCAAGAGCCATCTCCTTGGGGAGACCGCACTGATCCATTCTGAGATCGGGACCTACTACGATAACGGAACGTCCGGAGTAGTCAACACGCTTACCCAGCAGGTTCTGACGGAAACGTCCCTGCTTACCCTTCAGCATATCGGAAAGGGACTTCAGAGGACGGTTGTTGGAGCCTGTGTAAGCTCTGCCGTGTCTGCCGTTGTCGATAAGTGCGTCAACAGCCTCCTGCAGCATACGCTTCTCATTTCTGATAATGAGTTCGGGAGAACGCATGTCGATAAGCTTCTTAAGACGGCAGTTTCTGTTGATAACTCTACGATACAGATCGTTCAGGTCGGATGTCGCATAACGGCCGCCGTCCAGCTGTACCATAGGTCTGATATCCGGAGGAATAACGGGAACGCAGTCAAGGATCATCCACTCGGGGCGGTTGCCTGAAAGTCTGAATGCCTCGATAACATCAAGGCGCTTCAGCAGCTTTACACGCTTCTGACCCTGCTGAGTAGCCATCAGCTCTTCCTTCAGCTCAGCGGAAAGCTTTTCAAGGTCGATCTCCTTGAGCAGCTCCTTGATAGCCTCAGCACCCATAGCAGCCTTGAAATCGCTGCCGTACTTTGTGCGGAAGCCTGCATATTCCTTCTCGTCCAGGAGCTGATTCTTGGAAAGCTCCTTGGTCTCGCCGGGATCGATAACTATATACTTTGTGAAGTAGAGTACCTCTTCCAGTCTCTTGGGGGAGATGTCCAGCACCTGACCGATCCTGGAGGGTGTGCCCTTGAAGTACCAGATGTGCGAAACGGGAGCAGCCAGCTCGATGTGACCCATACGCTCACGTCTTACCTTGCTGCGTGTTACCTCAACGCCGCACTTCTCACAGATCTTGCCCTTGTAGCGGATCCTCTTGTACTTACCGCAGTTACACTCCCAGTCCTTCTGCGGACCAAAGATCTTCTCACAGTAAAGACCTTCCTTCTCGGGCTTCTGTGTGCGGTAGTTTATTGTTTCGGGGCGGAGAACTTCACCGTAAGACCACTCTCTGATCTGGTCGGGAGAGGCAAGTCCGATCTTCATTGACTCAAAAACATTAAAACTCAATTTAATACCTCATCTCTCATTAGGCTCTGCCTTGCGGCGTCGCCTGTATAATCACCGAAATGTATCTGATCCCGCACGGACGGCTGAGCCATCCGTACGGTCAGTTTAATTATTCGTCGTCTTCAGCGAAGTCAGCGTCGTCAGAGTAGAAATCGCTGTCATCGTCGTCCATGAGATCATCCTCGGAAGACTCGGAAACGATCTCCTCGCCATCCTGATCAACGATACCGAAGCCTTCCAGCTCGTTTTCGTTGGTCTGATAATCCATCTCAAAGGTCTCGGAGGGAACGTAGTTGCCCTCGTACTCATCCTCGAAGTCCTGCTTCAGATCGATCTCCTCGTTGTTCTCATCGAGGATCCTGATATCAAGACCCAGACCCTGAAGCTCGCTGATCATTACCTTGAAGGACTCGGGAACACCGGGCTTCGGAACAGGCTCACCCTTAACGATAGCCTCATATGTCTTCTGACGGCCCATCAGGTCATCGGACTTGACAGTAAGGATCTCCTGCAGAGTGTAAGCAGCACCATAAGCCTCCAGTGCCCAAACTTCCATCTCACCGAAACGCTGGCCGCCGAACTGAGCCTTACCACCCAGAGGCTGCTGTGTAACGAGAGAGTAGGGACCTGTGGAACGTGCATGGATCTTATCATCAACAAGGTGATGCAGCTTGAGGTAATACATATAGCCGACAGTTACGGGAGCATCGAACTTCTCACCTGTTCTGCCGTCTGTAAGCAGCGTCTTACAATCGGATGTGAGGGGCAGCTTTGTAAAGTCAAGACCTGCGGAATCCTCACCGATCAGCTCGCTGCGCTTTTCACGAGCGATGTCGTAAAGCTCACGGATATCCTGCTCGTGTGCGCCGTCGAATACGGGAGTGGAGATCTTCCAGCCCAGCGCTCTTGCGATGTAGCCGAGATGAACCTCCAGCACCTGACCGATGTTCATACGGGAAGGTACGCCGAGAGGGTTAAGAACGATATCCAGAGGAGTACCGTCGGGCAGGAAAGGCATATCCTCCTGCTTGAGAATACGGGAAACGACACCCTTGTTACCGTGGCGGCCCGCCATCTTATCGCCGACAGAGATCTTACGCTTCTGAGCGATGTAGCAGCGTACCACTTCGTTTACGCCGGGAGACAGCTCATCGCAGTTCTCACGGTTGAATACCTTAACGTCAACTACGATACCGCTTTCGCCGTGGGCAACTCTCAGGGAGTTGTCACGAACCTCTCGTGCCTTCTCACCGAAGATTGCACGGAGCAGTCTTTCCTCGGCGGTGAGATCAGTCTCGCCCTTGGGAGATACCTTACCTACCAGGATGTCACCGGAGTGTACCTCTGCACCGATGCGGATGATACCACGCTCGTCCAGATCCTTGAGAGCGTCATCGGACAGGTTGGGGATATCACGGGTGATCTCCTCCGGACCGAGCTTTGTCTCACGGCACTCCAGTTCGTATTCTTCAATATGGATAGATGTGTAAACATCATTGTAAACAAGCTTCTCATTGATGAGAACGGCGTCCTCGTAGTTGTAGCCTTCCCATGTCATGAAGCCGATGAGGGCATTCTTACCCAGTGCGATCTCACCGTTCTTGGTTGCGGGACCGTCAGCGATAACATCGCCGGCCTTTACCTTCTCGCCCTTCTCAACGATGGGTCTCTGGTTTACGCAGTTACCCTGGTTGGAGCGCTTGAACTTGATGAGTCTGTATGCATGCGCAACGCCGAGGTCGTTAGTGATAACGATCTTGTCAGCGTCAACTTCTGTAACAACGCCGTCCTCCTTAGCGCAGATAACTACGCCGGAGTCAACAGCTGCCTTGTACTCCATACCGGTACCAACGATGGGGTTGTCGGTAACCATCAGCGGAACAGCCTGGCGCTGCATGTTCGCACCCATGAGGGCACGGTTCGCATCGTCGTTCTCCAGGAAGGGGATCATAGCAGTAGCTACGGATACCACCATCTTGGGAGATACGTCCATGAAGTCTACCTTCTCACGCTCGATCTCAAGGATAGCGTCACGGCAGCGTGCGTTTACACGGGGTCTTACGAAGCAGCCGTTCTCATCGAGAGCCTCGTTAGCCTGTGCAACAACGTACTTATCCTCAACATCGGCAGTCATATATACTACCTCGTCAAGTACCTTACCTGTCTCCTTGTCTACCTTTCTGTAGGGAGCCTCAATAAAGCCGTAAACGTTGATCCTTGCAAAAGTAGCAAGGTAAGAGATCAGACCGATGTTAGGACCTTCAGGAGTCTCGATAGGACACATTCTGCCATAGTGGGAGTAGTGTACGTCACGAACCTCGAAGCCCGCTCTGTCCCTGGACAGACCGCCCGGACCGAGAGAGGAAAGTCTTCTCTTATGTGTAAGCTCTGCGAGAGGGTTATTCTGATCCATGAACTGGGACAGAGGCGAAGAGCCGAAGAACTCACGCATAGCGGAAATTACCTGACGTGCATTGATAAGGGAGCTGGGAGATACCTTCTCCTGATCCTGAGCCTGCAGAGCCATTCTCTCACGGATGGTACGCTCCATACGGGAGAAACCGATCCTGAACTGATTCTGAAGCAGCTCGCCTACACAACGGATACGTCTGTTGCCGAGGTGGTCGATATCATCAATATCGCCGATACCCTCGCAGAGGTTGATGAAGTAGCTTACTGCAGCATAGATATCCTCAAGAGTGATGTGCTTGGGGATAAGCTCCTCTGCACGAGCCTTCAGCATCTCAGCGAAAGCGTCCTTGTCGTCGCCTGCTTCTGCGATGATCTCAGCCAGCACAGCAAAGCGGACATGCTCGTTGATGCCGATTACCTCAAGAGCCTCAGCGTCCATATCAGTGTAAGCTGCGATATCTACCATACCGTTGCCCACTACCTTGACAGCCTTGCCCTCGGGATTGTATACCAGCACCTCTGTAACGCCTGCATTCTCGATAGCTGCAGCGATATCGTCGGTGATGATAGCCTCCTCCTCGATAAGGATCTCGCCTGTAAGGGGAGCAATAACAGTCTGAGCGGACTTTCTGCCTGCGATACGCTCAGAAATAGCCAGCTTCTTATTATACTTATAACGTCCGAATCTGGACAGATCATATCTCTTTGCATCAAAGAACAGAGTGTTCAGATGATTCTCGGCAGACTCAACTGTCGGAGGCTCACCGGGGCGGAGCTTCTTGTATACCTCAAGCAGAGCTTCCTCACGGTTCTGGGTGCTGTCCTTATCCTCGATTGTGCGGATGATGCGGTCATCCTCGCCGAACATCTCCTTCAGATCCTCATTGGAAGAAAGGCCAATGGAACGCAGGAATGTGGTAGCGGGGATCTTTCTGTTCTTATCTATACGAACATAAAAAACATCGTTGGAGTCCATCTCGTACTCCAGCCATGCACCTCTGTTGGGGATGACAGTAGCCTTGAACAGCTTCTTACCTGTCTTATCGTAATCAAAGCCGTAATATACGCCGGGAGAACGCACAAGCTGTGATACCACAACACGCTCGGAACCATTGATAACGAAAGTACCGCTGTCTGTCATGAGAGGCAGATCACCCATGAAGATCTCGTTATCCATGATCTCGCCTGTCTCCTTGCTGAGAAGGCGTGCGGTA
>JAZSEG010000164.1:0-7603 GCA_045531575.1 Oscillospiraceae bacterium
TAATCGGGATGTCCGTGGCGGACGAGAATTATCTTCATGATGTACCTCGCTTGGCGGTGTTTTAGTTGATATCTCCATTCTATCACACATTCGCAGAAAACGCAATATGTGCGGTGCGTGTGCGGTTGCATTTTCACCCGAAACGTGTTAAAATATATCTATCACATCTCAGGAGGTATGATATGAGAAAGAATTTCGGCGCAAAGCCTTTGCTTTATCCCATGCCCGTGCTTATCATCGCAACCTACAGCGAGGACGGCACTCCCGACGCAATGAACGCCGCATGGGGCGGAATTGGCGAGGAGGATCAGATCTTCATCTGCCTCGACCCTTCCCACAAGACCACAAAGAACATCCTTGCACGAAAGGCGTTTACCGTGAGCGTTGCTGACGCAGCGCATGCGGTGGAGTGCGATTATGTGGGGATAGTCTCCGCAAACGATGTGCCCGATAAGCTGTCGAAATGCGGCTTCCACACCACAAAGAGCGCACTCGTGGACGCTCCTGTCATCGACGAGCTTCCCATGGCTCTCGAATGCGAGCTTATCAGCTATGACGAGGGATCCTGCCATCTTTTCGGAAAGATCGTGAACGTAAGCGCTGACGAGAGCGTGCTGAATGAGGGGGGCAAGATAGATCCTGCAAAGCTCCGCCCCATCACCTACGACCCCATGAACCACGAGTATCTTGAGCTGGGCGCAAAGGCAGGCAATGCCTTCAAGGATGGTCTGAAGCTGAAATAAGCGGATATATCAGGAGGTAGCAATATGCTTGAAGCAGGAATGAAGGCTCCCGATTTCACCCTTTCGGACAAGAACGGAAACGCAGTGTCGCTGTCCGATTTCAGGGGCAAAAAGGTAGTGCTTTACTTTTATCCTAAGGACAATACCCCCGGCTGCACCCGTCAGGCGTGCGCCTTTGCAGGCCTTTACGGCGAGTTTACGAAAAGAAACATCGAGGTCATCGGCATCAGCAAGGACAGCGTTGCATCCCACCTTAAATTTGCAGAGAAGCACGGACTGGATTTCGTCCTGCTTTCCGACCCCGAGCTTACCGCAATACAGGCTTACGGCGTGTGGCAGGAAAAGAAGCTTTACGGCAAGGTGAGCATGGGCGTTGTGCGCACCACGTTCATTATTGATGAAAACGGCTGCATCGAAAAGGTGATGCCTAAGGTAAAGCCGGACACCAACGCCGCAGAGATACTTGCAGCGCTCTGATGAGAAAACAGCAGGCGCTCATATTTAAGAAATATAATAGAGATCTCCCGCTCACATTTGTAAGCGGGAGATTGTTTTTATCACGTTTTCTGCGTGGTGGTCTTGAGGTGCTTCGGCAGGCTGCCCACAACGAAATATCTGTTGTAGCTGTCGTAGAAGAAGTATATCCTTATCAGGTGCGTTGCGGATACGCCTGCTTTCAGGTGCATATCCAGAGCCACTTCCTTTGAGGTGCTGCCGTGCAGCCTGTACTTCACCTTGTATTCGTAGGGTGTCATCATGATGCTGCCCATGCCTGTGGGGGTGACCTCAAACGGGCGGTTGTATTTCAGCGAGCCACGGTATCTCGCTTCCTCCTCGGTTATCTGCTTCGTGTAGAAGTCGTAGTATTCCGTTGCGAGGTATTCCAGCGCATCGCAGAGAAGCTTCATATCTATCTCATGCGTAGGCACGGAGCGTATCAGATCCACTGCTCGCTGATGGAATATCATCCTTCCTTCAAACTTCTTCTCCACCCAGAGCGGTATATCCTCTGTTTCGGTGGGGCGTTCGTTGAGGGAGTGGAAGTAATCCAGCTGTTTTTCGGTCCGTGCTATCTTACGATCGCACTCCCTGCGGATCTCCTCCAGCTTGTCACGCATTGCCGCAAGCTCCTGCTCCTTGTCCTCTATTATGCTTTCGAGACGTGCTACCTTATCGGTGAGCAGCTGATTCTGACGGCGTTCCAGTTGGATCTTTTCGTGATATTTCTGCTTCAGCAGAGCGGTGTGTTCATCGTTCTGGGTTATCAGCGTCTTTATGGATCTGGTGGAGCGGATCATCTGATCCTGCTGATAAAGCCTTGCCGCATGGGAGAACAGCACTTTGCCGTATTTCATCGGCTTGTCCAGCGGATAATTCTGCATTATGTCGGCGATCTCGGAGATAAGCTCCTCCTTGCGGCTGCAGTAGGTCTGATACGGGTAGACCGTTACCTTGCCGCCCAGTGCCTGAGGCTCAATGACGCATACGTCGCCCGCCTTCAGCTCAGTGCAGAGCGTTTTGTTGAACTCGTTCAGCTTGTCATGCCCGATGACTATATAGTGACCGTAGCCCATTTTGTCATAGGCGCTCTGCTCGATATCATAAGGGAGATACGGCTTTACTTCCTCTGTTTTTTCGGGAGCGTGTTCCTCTGCAGGCTGGTTCTCCTCTGAGCTTTTCGCTGCTTCGGGTTTTGCCTCCCACACATCCTCCTTGTTTTTGGTGAACTGCAGCTTTCTGATATCATCATCCGCTGCGCCGTTCAGAAATCTGTGGCAGATGGTGTAGTATTTGTTGCGTGGGGTGAATTCTATCTGTGCGGGATAGCTTTCTGCATCTTCGCCGCCGTCCGTCACCATGGTGAACAGTGCAACGGGCATCAGGCGTTCGTCATCGTTTATGAAATCACGCAGCGAGCGCATCTTTGAGGAGGTATCTATAGTCTGATAGGTCTCGATGAGAGTCCTGCACTGATTGAGACCGAGCATAGGATGGCGCACAAGCCTTTTTATCAGTCCCAGCCTGAAAACACGGCTCTTCTGCGTAATGTGCTGCGGATCGGATACGATGGTGTTGAAGCCGCACTCTATCACGCCGTCCGTCAGCCTGTAGCCGATATTCGTGGTGAATATACGTCCCGGTACCGCCTCGTGACCGCCGAGACCGAGGTCAGGCTCCACCAGCTGCAGCGACCAGCTGCCTGTTTCGGGGATATACACCACATCCACCACATAGCCACGGTCGATCTTGAACGAGCAGAGCCTGTCCATCGTAAAGGACTCATATTCCTCAGGTGAAGGCATATCCAGCTCCTTCGGCAGTTCCAATTCACTGAATTTTTCCTTTATCCAGTTTATCGCAATGAGTATTGCGATCTTCAGAGCTGTTTCAGGCTCGGTCTTTCGGTTATCTATAGTCGCATACAGCTGATACGACGGATATGTAACTTTTTTTGCAAGACGCAGCGGAGCATAGTTTTTCATAATTACCTCCAGTTTGTGTTATATACTAATTATAGGACATGATCCGACAGATGTCAATGCTTTTTCTGCTGTGCGCACAACGAAAAAGGGAGAGATCACCGATCTCTCCCGATAGTTTTATTCATCCGTATTTGTGAAGCTGATATCCACAAGTCCCACAAGGGCTCTGGATTCGTAGCTGAGATCTATGCCGATGATTATCTGCTCGCAGTCTGAGATGTCGTATTCTCTCAGCAGCGGCTGGGGCATTCCGTTCAGCGCTATGGCAGGCTGCTCGCCGTTATCCAGCCATATCCTCACGCTGTTGCTGCCGTCAGCCGTACCGTCCACCTTGCCTATTATAAAGGAAAGCTTGTCGTAGCCCTCCTTGTTGTGGAAGATGATGTACGATTCGGTGTATGCGTTCAGAACTATACCCGACTGATACTCCTTGCCGCCTATCATAATGGCATTGTTAGGGTCGTCAGCAATAATATCAGCCTTGTAGTTTTCGTAAGGCGGTTTATCGACGGGGGCATGAGCGGTGTCATAGACCTTGTATTCCGTCGGCTTGATATCAGGCTCTGCGCCGTTTTTGGTGAAATACATATCCTGAAGCGCGTATACCGCTCTTGAGTCGTAGCTCTGCTCGATCTGAATCTTTATCTGCTTCACGCCTGTGACGTCGTACTCGAAGCTTTTGGGCATATAGCTTTTGTTCGTGTTTATGGATTTCTGCTCCTTGCCGTCGAAGTAGATATGTATACTGTTGTCGCCCTGCGGTGTGTTATCCAGTCTCGCAAGGGTGAAGCTGAGCTTCTCGTAGCCCTCCATATTGCTGAAGATGATATAGGATGCGTCGTAGGCATTCAGCAGGATACCTGAATCATACTGTTCGCACAGCACGGTGTAGCTGCTGCTGGGGTCGTTATCCAGTATATCGGTATTGCAGTTCTCGTAGGGGAGCTTTTCGGAGGTGGCGCTTGCCACATCGGGAGCGTCGTACTCGGGAACGGCTATCTCAGGCTCAGCACCGTTTCTGGTGAAATACACATCCATAAGCGCATAGTCAGCTCTTGAATCGTAGCTCTGCTCCATCTGTATCTTTATCTGCTTTGCGCCCGTAATATCGTATTCAAAGGACTGCGGCATGAAGTCTGCGTTGCAGCTTATGACCTTTTGCTCCTTGCCGTCGAGGTAGATATGGATGGCGTTATCGCCACGGTCGGTGTTATCGAATCTCGCCACCGTGAAACGCAGCTTTTCGTAGCCTTTCGCATTGTTGTAGCACACATAGGAAGCTTCATAAGCGTTCAGGATGATGCCTGTGTTGTAGCTTTCGCCCAGAACGGTAAAGCTCTCGTTGAAGTCGTTATCCAGTATCAGAGCGCCCACGTTTTCATAGGGCAGCATATCGGATACGGCGCTTGCCACATCGTCAGCGGTGCTTTCGGTGCCGATAACTCCCGGCTCAGGCTCGGCGTCATTGCGTGTGAAATAGATATCCATAAGCGCATATTCCGCTCTTACGCTGTAGTTCTGCTCCATCTCTATCTTTATCTGTTTTACGCCTGAGATGTCGTATTCAACGGTCTGCGGCATGAAATCCGCATTGCCATGGATCTGCTTCTGCTCCGCACCGTCAAGGTAGATGTGGAAGACATTCTCGCCACGCTCGGTATTGTCTATCCTTGCCAGCGTGAAGGTGAGCTTTTCGTAGCCGTCTGCGTTGTTGAGGCAGATATACGAGCCGTCGTAGCCGTTCAGTATGATGCCTGTGCTGCGGCTTTCTCCCAGCACGGTGAAGCTGTTGTTCAGGTCTTCGGCAAGTATCAAAGCGCCGTGATTCTCATACGGCTCAAGCCTCATGGGAATATACAGGATATCATCGCCGCTGTCGGAGTCTTCAACAGGTGCTGCGCTATCGTCCTTTTCGGGGTCTTTGTCTGTTTTTTCTTCATCCTCTTCGGCGTCCTCAGTAACGATATCGCCTGCGGATATCCTGTCGTCGTCAGGGTCGTAGGAACTCTCGTCCTTGCCGCCCGATATCAGTATGACTGATACCACGATGGCAAGCACCAATGCAATACCTGCCGCAATGAAAATGATCGGCTTTATCTTAGACGGCTTTGCGGTGTTCGGCGCTGCTGTATACTGCGGCACAGCGGCAGCCTGCTGAGGCACAGCGGGAGCGGCTGCAGGAGCATACTGCGGCGCAGGCTGATACATATTGTTGTTTATAGTCACATTGTTGACGGTGACGTTTGTGGCAGTCTCTCTGCCGAGGGCGTGCTGCACTGCCGCCATCAGACCGTCGAGGTTGTAATCCTGACGGGATGCGTTCACCCAGTGGTTTGTGGTGAGGTAATACTTGAAGCTTGCGGAAAGCTCGGTATCATCCAGCTTGTACGGAATGATATGAGAATGCGCCGAATCCGCCAGAGCTATCTCCTTAGGCACCTGCGTTGAAGCGGCGGAGTTCTCGCTGTAGATAACGATGAACACCTTAGTGCTGCCGATGGCGTTCGTGATGGAAGCCGACCAGTCATCGCCGCCCGAGATGTCACGGGGCGCTATCCAGCACCTGATGCCGTTGGATTCCAGCACCCTGCATATCAGCTCTGCGATATCCTTATCCTTGGAGCTGTGGCTTATAAAAACATCATACATTGTGTTTTTCCTCCGAAAAATATACATACACATAATTGTAGCATATTTTCCTGTTAAAAGCAAGATAAAACGACAAAAAACCTCCCGTGCGTCGTAATGTCACGGGAGGTTTGCTATTATTGCTACAAATTACAGATATCTGATAAGCTCATCCCTTGCGGCGTCGAGATGCTCATCGGAAAGACCGAAGTCCATTTCCTTGTAGCTCCATGCGCTTCTTGCGATGCCGTGCTTTTCAAACACGCTGTTGATGCATCTGTACCACTTGACCGTATCCTCGGGGGAGACCTTGTTTATCACGCCGTATTCGCCGCAGTACAGGGTGGTGTGGTTGCGCTCGGCAGCTTCTATCGCCGATGCGAACAGCTGCTCGAAGTATTCGGGGGTGATATCGCTCTCGTCAAAGGAGAAGCGCTCCTCGGGCTTTATCATGTCCGTCCAGTAAGCGCCCTGATGGGTGAACTTCAGCGGCTCATAGCAGTGGAAGTTGTACACCACCTTGTCGTCATGGGGAGCGGCAAGATCCTTTACAGCCTCTGCGCTGTTGTTCCAGTAGCTGCCCACGAGTATCACGGTATCGGGTGCGAATCTCCTTATGCGTCCGATGCACTTGTCCGCAATTTCGTTCCATATATTTATATATGCTTTGTCGGTGACCTCGTTCAGCAGCTCGAATGCAACTTTGTCGCTGAGAGCGCCGTAGCGCTGCGCAAACTGCTCCCACAGCCTGTAGAAGCGCTCCTGCAGCTCCTCGCTCTCGAAGAAGCCTGATTCGCTCTCGCCATAATTGTCGAATGAGAAGCCTGCGGTCTTGTGCAGATCCAGCACCGCCTTGAGTCCGTATTTGTCGCACAGCGCCAAGGCGTCGGAAATGCGCCTGAAGCCGTCCTCCTTGTAGGAGCCGTCCTCGTTCTCGAAAATATTATAGTCCACGGGAATGCGCACATGATCCACTCCCCAGGATGCGATCCTCTCAAAATCAGGCTCTGTAATAAAGAAGTCCAGCCTTTCCTTGCTGTAATCGCACTGAGAGAACCAGCCGCCTAAGTTCACGCCACGCAGGAAGCCCTTGCTCTTTAACATTGTATATCCGACCTTTCTGTTTGGTTTGTTGATTTTATGATAACATATTCTGTGGTGGAGCGATATCAGAAATGTGCTGTTTATATCAGTTCTGTGTGCTGTAAAATTCTGATTTATCGGGTTGTTTGTGGTGTGGCGTGACCGCCGTTAGGGCGAATTGTAGCGAGTTTGATTTATTACGCACTTTGCGGTGTGGCGTTACCGCCGTTTAGAGGGAAAGTAGTCGCAAGGGTAGGGGTCAAACCTACGGTTTACCCCTACTACCCCTATCCCTTAGTTCCGCATGCCGCTTTGCTATGCGGCGATATTTAATTTATAGGTTTATCGTGTCTGTTTGTAGCTTGTAAATTAATTGCGCTTCGGAACTCACCTTGTAATATCACGCTGCAAATTGACCTATCTGAGCGCAGGCGCCAGCCGCAGAGCTTGTGGCGTTGCCTGTAATAAATCTGTGAAAAGCACATTAAAACCATCTTAATTAGTTGTCGTTCATCCGCTGTATTGCAACAATTGAAATATATCACAAGTTAATTAAAAACCACGTCAAAAGCTATGCGGCTAGCCGTAACGCATAGATAAGTCAATTTGCAGCGTGATATTACAAGGAGAGTTCCGAAGTGCAATCAATTTACATGCTACAAACAG
>JAZSEG010000119.1:0-9851 GCA_045531575.1 Oscillospiraceae bacterium
CGGTGGGCAGGATGCACTCATCGATATAAGTGTAGGTGGTATCGGACTGCAGCTGCGGGAACGTGCCACGGTTATTCAGACGGTTGTGGAATACGGAGGAGATCATTGCCATGTTCTCCTCATTTGTACCCTCCCACTGGATGAGGGATGCGAGAATGATGGTCTGATCGAGGGTGAGACCCAGCTCCTGCATACGATACTGCATCTGCTTTGTGATCTTAGCCTCGAAGTTATCGTACATCTTATCTGCGGCAGCCTTTGCCCACTGAGTGGTATCGAAATCGGGATTCTTCTTGAGATCGTCGATAACATAGAACTCATAGGTATCGGGGAACAGATAGCCCTCCAGTGCATAGAAGCGGTTGGGATCGTCTGCGATGCCCTCTTCAAAGGTGTACGCATCCTGTTTTGTCTTGTAATAGCGCTCGAAGTCCTCTGCACGGCAGACGAAGTTCTCTTCGAGTATCTGACCGATCTCCTGTGCCGTAGAGCCTTCGGGGATCATTACATAAACTGTTTCAGTGTACTTCTTGACGGTCTTGAGCGTATCGACGATGATGTCATAGGACATATTCGTCTTTACGGTGAACTCGCCGTTCAGGAAGCCCTCTTCCTTATCGGAGATATTGATATACATCTTGAACAGCCAGGGCATCTCGATAATGCCGTTATCGGCAAGCTCCTGAGCGATGCTGTCCACATTCATGTCATCGGTGATGGTGATATCGTACTCGCCGCTTTCCTTAGCCATGCCCGTGAAGTCCTTCATGGCGATTATCACCTGGATTGCGAGCCATGTTCCCACAATTACAGCCAGAACGGAAAGCAGAACGCCGAGGAATATCTGTCCGAATGTACGGGTGTGATTGGTGCGGTTCTTTTTCTTTCTTCTCTTCTTGCGGCGCCTTTTCACGGGATTTGGAGCAGGCGGCGCTTCGTAAGGCTCCTCCTGCGGCACTACAGAATCCATAAGGCGGGTCTTTTCACTGTCGTCAACGCTGTTGAGGTCAGTGAATCTGTCACGGGGCATGATGCCGTCCTCCTCAGCGTGAGGAGAAAAATGCGAGATACTGTCAAGCTCCTGCGTGCCTGAAATATCGGCAGGCTCCTGCTCGTAAATCTCATCAAGGAAATCGTTGTTGTCCATTCTGACCTCCGTTAACTTTCCAATGTATCAAATATCGTCATATCGGCACGCACATCGTGCGGCTCGGAAGGCACCTGCATCCTGAAATCGGAATAGCAGATGATAACGCTCCTGCCGATAAACGACGAAAGAAATCTGTCATAATATCCCCTGCCGTAGCCGAGGCGCAGACCGTTTCCGTCAGCGCACAGCGCAGGGACGATGCAAAGGGACTTTTCTCCGCCTGTGAACACGCTGTCACGCCGAACAGGCTCCATAATGGAGAATCTGCCGAGGGCGAGATCCGAAAAGCCTTTTATCTCATAGAAAAACAGCTCGCTGTCGCCCGAAACTGGCACCGCCACACGCTTTCCCGTTTCAAAGCAATACTCCAGCACACGCTGCGTATCAACTTCTATTTCGGTGGAAACGTATGTCAGCACGCTGTCAGCCTTGTCGATAAGCGGCTTCAGCTGTGCGAAGATGCTTTCATCCGCTCTCTGCTTTTCTGCGCTGCTCATCGCCTTTCTGCGGGAGATGAGCTCCTTGCGCAGAGCCTTTTTTACTTCCTGCATTGCATACCTGCAGCGATCTTTGCTGCCTTTTTATCGTTCACGAGTATCTCGGTAAGCTTCAGACCGAACTCGATAGAAGCACCGGGGCCTACGCCTGTGGTGATGTTGCCATCGGTCACTACGCTGTCGGGAGAGAGCACTGCGCCCTCGAGGAAGCCCTCAAAGCCCGGGAAGCAGGTAGCGTTCTTACCTTTAAGCAGACCCTTCTTGCCGAGGATGGAGGGTGCTGCGCAGATTGCAGCGATGGGGATGTTCTTCTCAACGCAGAAATCGATAGCCGCCTGAACTGCAGCGCTCTTTTCAAGGTTGAGAGTTCCCGGCATACCGCCCGGGAGGACTATCATCTCCACACGCTCGTCCAGCACCATCTGCATGTCTGTGATATCAGCAAGCATCATAATGCCGTGGGAGGAACGGATGGAATCGCTGCCCACGCCTACGGTTACAACATCCTTTTCCGCTCTGCGGATAATATCAATGGGAGCAACAGCCTCGATCTCCTCAAAGCCGTCTGCTAGAAATACATATATCATAACTGACCTCCGAATGTAATATTGAATTTATCCTCAAGGAAAACGGGATAATAGGAGAGCTTTGCCTTTCTGAGGTTTTCTGCTCCCGTATCCTCTTCCCTGTTAATATACTTATATCTGCCGCCGAGAGAACGCACGAACTCACGGTTTATGGCGGTGTATGCGCCCTGATACTGCGTCAGCGCCTTTTCAACATGCACCACAAAGGTGTCGTCAGCGGACGGCTCGCCGAAGGTGAAGGCCTGTACCTCGCCGTTCACACGGAGTACGCCGCCTGTGTAGCCAAGCTTATCGTAATACTTGAAGCTGCAGCGGACGATACAGCTCTCGTCCTCCTTGCTCTTCTGCTCCTCGGGATCGGCAAAGCCGCAGTCGCAGATATTCTCCTTGCACCAGCGCTCGTTCATGGCGATGCACTCGGGAATGTTTTCTGCGGTCATAGGCTCGAAGCTCCAGTCGTTCTCATAGAACCTGTTGAGGTGATTGCGCTTGCCGTGGTACTTCTTGCCTTTAAGCTCTGCAAGATCCTCCGCAAGGTAGACGTAATCGCTGCCGTCACGGTTATAGACAGCCTGCGCATCGGGATAAAGAGCGGTTATCTGCTCCGTGATATCCTTATTCGCATATATGCTGAGCTTTATGCCGTTTTCGGCGCAATAGGCTTTCAGCAGCTCCACGCCTGTTTTAACATCACAGCCGCCTGTCGGGAACGAGAATTTATACTTACCGCCGCCGAAATTCCAGCGCACGAAATAGTATTCGCCAAGCTGTGCTATCTCCACACCGTAGGCTCTGCGCCAGACGAAGTTATTGCCAAAGGTGTATTCGCAGCCACGGAACTGAGACTTTTTCAGCGCCTCGTCGATCCATGGCTTATCGGTTATCTCTATATTTCTGAAAACGAGTTCAGACATTAATTATCTCCTTGATCTGTGCCATTATCTTTTCGTGAATCTCTTCAATGGAAAGCGGTGCGCTGCCATCGGAGCAATCTATCATGCGCCAGCCGCATCTTTCGGCGGTGTACAGTGCGCTTTCACGGCACTGCTTCATGAATGCGATGTTGCTCTCGTGGATGTCCTTCTTACTTTCATCGCCGTCATAACGGGCGGAAAGCAGCCTCTGCGATACCTCGATGGGCATATCCAGAAAGATGACCATATCGGGCTTCGGCAGGCCGAGCTTTTCATACTCGTACTCCCACAGCCATGCGAGATACCCGTCACGCTTGTCGGGCGTGAGCTTCGTCATCTGATATATAGCATTAGAGGTGGTGTACCTGCCTGATACTATCACGGCGCCGTCGTTATATTCCCTGCTCCAGTCGGTGGAAAAGCTGATGTATCTGTCCATCGCATAGAAGCTGCTTGCCGCATAAGCGCCGATCTCGCCGTTGCAGGGTATCTCTCCGCTGAGATAAGCGGATACTATCTTACCGCTGGGGCTGTCATAATTCGGGAAGCTAATCAGGCGGGATGTTACGCCGTCACCTGCAAGTCTGTCCGCAAGAAGCTGAAGCTGTGTGGACTTACCGCAGCCGTCCAGACCTTCCAGCACTATTATCTTTCCTTTGCTCATAATACATACCTGTCCATCATATTGTTATACATTATATATTCTACCACAAACCAACCTTTTAGTCAATGGTTTTTGTAAGTTTTATACAAGAATTTACCCCGATATCGGGAATATCGGGGCAGAAAATTATATTTTATTCACAATCGGAAGCCTGTTTTTTCTTTCTGCGGCTATTCATCACAACCACGACAATGAACGCTGCAAACAGAATAAGCGCAGATATCAGAATAACGAACGAGGATGTCACTAGTCCGTTATTGATAATGAAGTTCCCTTCCCCATCAGGAGAAGATGTTATAAATACATTAAAACCATTTAAAACCATAACGAATGCTGTTGCAATAGTTCCTGAGCCTTTCACACCGAACAGGCAGCCCTTGACAGCGCAGCGTATCACGTTCCACAGATAGCTGACAGCAACTGAGAGCATCATCAGAGGCAAGCACTTCTCACACCACTGCAGAGAAGTCTCATTCAGACCGACAAGGATCAATGACATGAATAAACATATCATCAGCGTCTCTATTAACAAGGAGGAACGCACCTGATTCTGTCGCTCATCAAATACCTCCTGCTGAGAGCCCGGCTCGCTCATTATCATGTTTTCACAGAATTTATCAAAGCTTTTCAGGCTCATACCTCTGCCTCCTTTTCTTCATCGGCTTTGTCCGACTTTTTTCTCTTGCTCATCACAGAAAATACAACGACCGAGGATACCGCCATGATAACACAGGCAAGTATCAGCACGAAATACTCTGTAAGCTGTCCGCCTGTGATGAAAAAGCTTTTTACAGTTGTTATTTCATCCTCATTGTTGTGAAATATCATAACGACATAAATAATCATCAGACCCAAAATATATGATGCTGTAAAAGAAGTTTTCTCATATTTTACGCCGAGGAGAGTACCGTTCCTGCAATTCCTTATCACCCACACAAGATAACACACAGCCATGCAGAAAGCAAGCACTGCAATTACGCTCTGGCAATAGGCGTAGCATGCTTCGTAAATTATTAACGCTATAAAAGTCATAAAGGCGTAGGCGTACAGGCATTCGCTTGTTATCTTCGCACGCACCTGATTCTGTCGTTCGTCAAAGATGTCCTTAGGCTGAACGGTCTCACCCATTATCATGTTTTCACAGAATTTATCAAAGCTCTTTAAGCTCATAATGTTACCTCCATTGTCATTCCTCTGTCCAGAAAAGCTCATCAAGCGTCTTGCCGAGAGCCTTGCATATCGACACACACAGATTTATCGTGGGATTATAGTCGCCGTTTTCCACGGCGCTGATGGTCTGGCGTGTTACGCCGATCTTCTTTGCAAGCTCATCCTGCGACATATCCGCCGCTGCACGGGCTGCTTTCATCCTGAGATTTTTCGCCATTTCATCACCTCGATGTGAGTATAACATATATTTTACGGTATGTCAAGTATATTTTACATTTTGATTGATATTTTTTTAAAAATGTCGGCTGAGAGATATAGAAATCCCCTGAGCGGACTCAGGGGATGAAGCTATTATACATAACCGATGATAGCGGAAATGAAGATCGCAAGCATGAACACGGGGCATACATACTTTATCATGATGCGATACAGCAGCTTTGACTTGAACTTGCCGTTCAGCTCGACCTCGCTCTCCACAGTCTTTGTCTTGACCACATAACCGATGAGGATGCAGGTAGCTAGTGCAACAAGCGGCATGATAACGCTGTTGCTTACAAAATCGAAGAAATCCAGGAACTGCTTGCCGAACACCAGAACATGATCCCATGCGCTGTATCCGAGTACGGAGAGCATTCCTATCAGGAACGAGCCGCCGAAAACAACAAGGCTTGCGGGGATGCGCTTCAGCTTGGTCTTTTCCATTACGATGTGTACGATGGTCTCCATAAGGGAAACAGAGGATGTCAGCGCCGCCAGTGCAACGAGGATGAAGAACACAACGCCTACGATGTGGCCGCCCTCAAAGGAATCGAACACCTTGGGAAGAGTTACGAACATCAGACCGGGACCCTGATTGAGAGCGCTCTTATCGCCGCCCGAGAAAGCAAACACCGCAGGGATTATCATCATACCTGCAAGGAAAGCAATAGCTGTATCAAATATCTCGATGTGGCGGACGGAGCCTTCGATATTATCGTCCTTTCTCATATAAGAGCCGTAGGTTACCATGATGCCCATTGCAAGGGACATGGAATAGAACAACTGACCCATCGCTGCGATAACAGTCTTGAGGGAGAAGTTCTTGAAATCAGGCTTGATGTAGTAGATGAAGCCTTCCATTGCACCGTCAAGGGTGAGAGAATAGATTCCTATACCAATGGAGATAAGGATAAGCACAGGCATCAGGAACTTGCTGAATTTCTCGATGCCCTTCTCTACGCCGAGCATTACTACTACAGCAGTAAGCGCCATGTAGATGAAGAAGAAGATCGTAGGCTGCAGTACGTTACCTGTGAAATCAGCGAAGTATGTAACGGTCTTTTCAACGCCGTCAACCACCTGCACGGTGGATGTTGCAGCCTCAGCGCCTTTGCCGATAAGAAAAGTAGTCAGATACTTCAGCACCCAGCCGCCGATAACACAGTAATAAGGGAAAATAATGCAAGGAACCAGTGCAGCCACCCATCCGAGAGGCTTGAACTTGCTGTGAAGATCCGAATAAGCGCCCATAACGCTCTTGCCTGTTTTTCTGCCTATTGCGATCTCTGTCACCATCAGGGTGAAGCCGAAGGTCACTGCAAGTATCAGGTATACCAGCAGAAAGATACCGCCGCCGTACTGTGCGGCAAGATAAGGGAATCTCCAGATATTGCCCAATCCAACAGCAGAGCCTGCCGCCGCAAGGATAAAGCCTATCTTTGAGGAAAACCCGCCCTTAGCGGATTTTACTTTTGTTTTGGTCTGTTCACTCATAAAGTACACTCCAGAAAAATAAAATACATCTATCATTATAATAGATAATAAAACTAAAGTCAAGGCATTTTGTGCTATTTTTCCGCTTTTTGAGGTATTTTTGACCGTCTGCCGCTGTTTTGGTCTTGACAAAACGCTTCGGATACTGTATAATATTTTATGTTCTGCGGACTGCTCCGCACTCAAATAATATGGAGACGTATCGAAGTGGTCATAACGAGACTGACTCGAAATCAGTTGTACCGCAAGGTACCGTGGGTTCGAATCCCACCGTCTCCGCCAATAGACCGCAATTTTTTGAAATTGCGGTCTATATTTATATCTGCAATCAGTTCGATAAACAATAATTTGATTGCAGTTATAAGAGATTGATTGATGAATACTATACTCACCGATCAACGAAACAAAAGTAAAAGCAAGGAGGTCCTTAAATGAAATATCGTTTGCTTGTTATAGCGGCTTTGTTTTTGATTACGGCTGTTTGTCTTTGTGCGGGATGCAAAGCATCCACCGATACCGATACAAATGTTATCTCCAATAGTGAGATCGCGCCACCAAAGTTCAATTATGAAACAGGCTCTTACGATGAGGAATTCACACTGACAGTTGCTGCCGATAATGATACCATCGTACACTATACACTGGATGGCAGCATACCTACGGCAGACTCTCCTGTATTTCCCGCAGAAGGAATGATTATAGGCAATCGTTCTGATGAACCCAATGTTCTTGCAGCTGTAAGCACAAACAAAATATCACTGGAAACCGACCATGTTCCGCCAACGGTTACCAAGGGTACGGTCATTCGTGCTGCTGCATTTTCTCCTGACGGGGAAATAATGAGTGCAGTTACCACAAAGACTTATTTTGTCGGACTGGACTATAAGGATATTAAAATCATCTCTCTTGTGCTTGACAGTGACAGCCTTTTCGATTACGAAAACGGCATTTACGTCATGGGCAAAGCCTATGACGACTGGATGGCTTCCGACCCCGAAGCAAAGAACGCAGGCTCGTGGGAAATCAGGGGCAACTTTTCTCAGAAAGGTCGCGAATGGGAGCGTGAGGTGCTGTTTCAGCTCATCGAGAACAATGGCGCTTTCGGTATCGAGCAGAACATGGGCATGCGTATCATGGGTACTGCTACCCGTACTTATTATCAGAAAAGTTTCCGTATGTATGCCCGTGAGGAATACGGAGCCAAGCGTCTTGAATATCCTCTTATCCCCGGCCTTATGACTGACACAGGCGAACAGCCACTTCAGAAATTCAAAACCTTTATTCTGCGCAACGGAGGCAACGACAACTACTTTACCCTTCTGCGTGACCCTTATGTTCAGGCACTTTTACCCGACCGTGATTTTGCAACCCAGGGTGCAGAGCCATGCATTGTTTTTATCAACGGTGAATACTGGGGCATATACAGTATTACCGAGGATTATTCCGACAATTATATTGAAGATAACTACGGCGTTGACAGTAAAAATACGATCATAGTCAAAAATATGGTCAATGATGAACCGAAAGTCGATGAGGGCGAGCCGACGGATATTGAACTCTACAAGGAACTGGAGAGCAGTATCTACTGGCGTGATTTTACGGAGGCTGAACATTACAACTGGCTCTGTGAAAATGTTGATATTCAGAACCTAATTGATTACATGGCGGTTTTGCTCTACATTGACAATGGCGATGGTGCATTTAACGGTAACAACTGGCGTATATGGCGGGCAAGAGAAACTGACCCCGAAAATGAATACGCAGACGGTAGATGGCGCTTTATGCTTTATGACAACGACTTTGCACTTGCCTTTCGTCCCGATGAAGGCGGCGCAGAGAAAAACACGCTGGAGCAGATCCGGAATATTGACTGGGGTTGGGGACTTCTTTTCAACAAGCTCATGGAGAACGAAGAATTCAGAGCACAGTTCATCAATACATTCATGGATCTTCGTAATACATATTTCCGTTCAGAGGACGCACTCAAAACTCTTGAAGAGATGAAAAGTGTAATTGCTCCTTATATAGCTGAGCAGTACAGACGCAACGGCCCCGGATGGGTTACTCAAATGACTGATGATGAGATGGAACAGCGCTTTGAGTATGAACTTGATAATATCAGGCAATTCATCAATGGCAGATATGACTACTCTGTGGTTATGCTCAGTGATTGCTACGGTCTGGACGAGGCACACAGCATCAGTCTCGGTGCAAATGATCATGAGGGTGGAACAGTAAGCGTAAACACCGTTACTCCCGAACTCGGCGATGATTTATGGCAGGGCAAATATTTCTCTGAATATGAGATAACCTTGACTGCTGTTCCGACGGAAGGCTATGTTTTTGTCGGCTGGAGCGGAGATGTTACTGAGCAAAAATCAGAAATCACTCTCCGACTCAGCGAAGATCTGGAGATAATAGCAAACTTTGAGAAAAACCAGACATAAATGCCGTTTACCATTTTATATGACTGATTATTTGATCAAAGAATAATTCTATAACTATTCAAGGGTGACAAAAGTTAAGTTCAAATTTATCAAACACCTTCTGAATAGAAACAATAACAAAAAGAGGGAGCAAAAACTCCCTCTTTCTTTTTCAAATATAACCGCCTTGCCGTGGGCATGCTATAAAACCCGCAAAAAGCAGGGTGGGTAAGATCGCCTTTCGGTTTCACGCTCCCTATCATCCGCAGTACGGGAGGTCTGCAATCCGCCGCCAGAGTCGAAATCCCTTTTAAAACACGTTGGATTATATCGACACACCTTAAACGTGTCAAGGCAGTAAGTTCACTTTTTTGTGGAACGATATTAATATATCCTCACGGGATCATATTATCCGAGGAATATCATTCCTCTTCTTCGTCCTCATCCTCGTCATCATAGCCTGCGAGGTTTGCAAAGCGCTGCAGGAAAAGCTCGCCGATCATGGAGTATTCCTCATCGCTGTCAACGGTAGCCAGCATAGCCTCGCCGTCGATCTCCTGCTCCTTCAGAACTACGAACTGATCTGCCGCTTCATCATCGTCAGACTCGGGAACCAGTGCGTAATATGTTGTACCCTCATATTCCATGGCGTCGATAAACTCGAAGCGGGTGACATTTCCGTCCTCATCCT
>JAZSEG010000114.1:0-3879 GCA_045531575.1 Oscillospiraceae bacterium
GGAGGTGCTGATATGTGCTATTACTTCATCGAATCTGTAGTTGATACGCTCACGATAAGGTGTAAGCATCAATAGGGCGAGTATCCTGAGAAGTCTCGGTATGATCTGCTTGCAGTCAAGGGGGCATTTTTCGGCAAAATCCAGTAAGAAGTCCTTGCTGCGCATCAGCAGATCCAGCGAGACGTTCTCTCCTGTAGGAACTGATGCAGCGGCGATAAGATCGCCTGACAAATAGTAATGAGAAAATGCCTTGAACGTCTTGCCCTCACGCATGTGTTCCTTTGCTGAGCAGCGATGCAGTGCAGCCTGCACCTCGTCAGGCATCCGAAGAAATGCTTGATATGTTGCTTTTTTGAAAAAAATATGCGCTCTCCAGCTGCGGGTACGCTCGTTGAGGGAGATCATTGGAAGTATTTTTCTTATGTCGCGTATTCCTGCGAATATTTCGGGCTTCTGCATAGCGTCACTGCCGAAGTATTCCACAAGCTGCGGTTCTGATCGGAGGGTTGCAAGGGTGTGGTCGTCTATTTTGTCAAGCGCTGCGGCGCATAGTGCGGCAAAACTCTGTGAACGGTCAAGCTGCGTCAGGATGGCGTTGTACATCAGTTCAGCGGTATCGTAAGAATCGATGCTTTCGCCACGCTTTACCAGCAGTTGGCACAGTCTCAGCCTTGCCATCTGTCCCTGTGTATGGGGATAG
This sequence comes from Oscillospiraceae bacterium, assembly GCA_045531575.1. Classification (GTDB taxonomy): domain Bacteria; phylum Bacillota; class Clostridia; order Oscillospirales; family Ruminococcaceae; genus CAG-115. The sequence goes on from JAZSEG010000114.1 coordinate 701, forward strand.
ATGCTTTCCACGCAGGAGGTGTCCGTATTGGTCCTGCTGAAAAGCTCGGTGGCTTCTGATAAGGTGAGAGCCAGATCTGTTTCGCTGATTATCCTGATTGAGCAGGAATTAGCCAGCATCCTGTTGAAGTGGCTTAGTTCATCTGTGACAAGCGTTATGTTTATAGGCGAAAATCTCAGAAAGAGCCATGTGCAGTACAGGTTTCCGAGCAGCATATCCGTTGCACCGGGGCAGTCCAATATCAGCACAAGCTGCTTTTCAGGCGTTACGGACGCAAACAGGCTGCACAACCTGTTGTAGTCGGAAGCGGTTGTTGGGATTGATTCGCTGTGTCCGAGCAGTATCGTGCATATTCTGGAAAAACAGTCGTTGGCGTTTGCAGCGTCCTTTATAAAACGGCAGGAGATGCCTTCGGGACGTGAGCGGCGGACGAACTCACGGACTATGCCGCTCTTTCCGTAGCCTCCGGAAGCGGATACTATGACGATTCGTTCTTTGTATAAGCATTTGAGAGTGTCGTACACTCTTGCAGGTATGTAGAAAGCCAAGTAAGTCGCTCCTTTCAGGTCGTTTTAATATATTTTAGCATATTTTCAGTCAAAAGTACAGAATTATAAAAATATTTTTCAAAACCCCTTGACAAATCATTTTGTTTGTTGTATAATTACTGAGTAATAAAGCAGAGCCACCACACTCTCACCCGCCGGCGTTGATTCAGTCAGGCGTGGTCATCTTAATGTGAATAAAGCCTCAGGGCATTTCTGTTAAGCGTGAGTAGTGTGTACTCGCGCTTATTTTATTTCTGAGAGCATGATGATTTTATATGGAAAGGCGGTGCTTCAATATCGGCACTAAAGAACAGCTCATCAATGAGGAGATCCGTGAAAAGGAAGTAAGAGTAATCGGCGTAGATGGCGAGCAGCTCGGCATTATGGCTACGGCTGACGCACTTGATAAGGCTATCGAGGCTGACCTCGATCTGGTGCTTATCGCTCCCAACGGCAATCCTCCGGTATGCCGCATCATGGATTACGGCAAATACCGTTTCGAGCAGACCAAGAGGGAAAAGGAAGCCAAGAAGAATCAGAAACAGGCCGAGGTCAAGGAGATCAAGATGTCCCTTAACATCGACACCAATGATTTCAACATCAAGGTAAAGAACTGTATCAAGTTTCTTCAGAACGGTGACAAGGTTAAGGTCACTATCCGCTTCAGACGTGCGAGAGAGATGTCTCACATGAACCTCAGCGAAGAATTGATGAAGAGATTCATGGATGCCGTATCGGAGTACGGCGGTTCCGAGAAGCCGTCCAAGCTCGAGGGCAAGAACTACGCAGTAGTGCTCAGTCCCAAGAAGTAAGATCTGCACTTTAAAAGAAAATCTCAAGGAGGATACAAAAATGCCTAAGATCAAGACACACAGCGGAGCTAAGAAGCGTTTCAAGCTGACAAAGACTGGTAAGGTTAAGATGGCACACTGCAACAAGCGTCACATTCTTACCAAGAAGTCCACAAAGCGCAAGAGAGGATTAAGAGCAGGCGCATATGCAGACGTTACCAACGTAGCTGCAGTTAAGAGCCTTATTCCGTACAAATAAGAACAACGCGGAATAAGCGTTTCCGCAGAAAAAACTAGGAGGTAATGAAACATGGCACGCATTAAGGGCGCACTCGCTACTCGTAAGAGAAGAAATAAGACATTAAAGCTGGCAAAGGGCTACTGGGGCGGTAAGAGCAGACTGTTCAAGACTGCTAAGGAAGCCGTAATGAAGTCCGGTCAGTATGCATACGTTGGCAGAAAGCTGAAGAAGAGAGATTTCAGAAGACTCTGGATCACAAGAATCTCCGCAGGCTGCAAGGCTAACGGCATGAACTACTCTACATTTATGAACGGTCTCAAGAAGGCTGGCATCACACTCAACAGAAAGATGCTCTCCGAGATCGCAATCAATGACGCTGCAGGCTTCACAGCTCTGACTGAGAAGGCTAAGGCTGCACTTTAATCGGGATATATCTCACGTCTTGATTTTCGGGACGTGAGATTTTTCGCTATGTAGGGGGGTTGATCGGATGGAGCTTACATCGAGAAAACACGACACTGTCCGCCGCTTCAAGGAGCTTGCGAAGGATAAAAAACTGCGCACTGCGCTGGGTGTTTTCGTCATTGAGGGAGATCACCTCTGTGGCGAGGCTGTAAGCTGTGGGATGGAGATCGTAACGCTCCTTTACACCGAAAAGGCAATGGAAAAATACCCTGTTGCGGAAAAGCTGATAGCAGCGGCAGAAAGCAGTGCGGTAATATCTCAGGATATAGCGGAATATATTTCCGATACGAAGGCTCCTCAGGGGTTGTTTGCGGAGGTTCGCCGCAGGGATGGCGTTCAGCTGCCCGAGGGCAGACTGGTCATTCTCGACGGAGTGCAGGATCCCGGCAACGTAGGCACGATAATCCGTACAGCGGAGGCATTTGGTATGGGCGGCGTCCTTCTTTCTGAGAAGTGCGCAGACATATTCTCGCCAAAGGTGCTGAGGGCTTCAATGGGCAGCGTGTTCAGGATACCCTGCGAGGTGTGCGATGTTCCGCAGAGAATATCGGCGCTGAGGGAACAGGGGTATGATGTTTACGGCTCCATGCTGGACGAAACTGCGCAGAAGCTGGGCGATATCCGCTTCGGTGATAAAGCGGCGATAGTCATCGGCAGCGAGGGCAGCGGCATCACACAGGAAACAAAGGCAGCCTGCACAGGCGGTCTGTATATACCCATCACGGGTGCTGAGTCGCTGAATGCTGCGGCTGCTGCCACCGTAATGATATGGGAGCTGTCAAAGAAGTGACAGCGTGACTTTCTGCAGGGAAGCAGAAAGCATCGCAAAACCCGAAGCCGACACTTTCGGCTTTGCGATGCTTACCATAAGTCAGGTACAAAATTATAAAATCTGGGGGATAACAAGTGGCAAATCTTGTAATATTAGAGTCGCCTTCCAAGGCAAAAACAGTTAAGAAATATCTCGGTGACGGATATGACGTTATCGCTTCCACAGGTCATATAATCGACCTGCCGAAGTCCAAGCTGGGCGTTGATATCGATAACGATTTTGCTCCGCAGTATGTCAATATGAAGGATAAATCCGAGATAATAAAAGAGCTTAAAAAGCACGCCAAGAGCAGCGATACCATC